>NZ_JBEZKS010000015.1:0-146114 GCF_040651775.1 Streptomyces sp. NPDC048383 | reverse complement strand
CCGCCCCCCCCCCGGGGGGGGGGGGGGCGGGGGGGGGGCCCCGGGGGGGGGGGGGCCCCCCCCCCCCCCCCCCCCGGGATACTGCGTTTCTTCGGCTGTGTCGGCCGTCAGTTCATGACGGCCATGGCCAGCGCGCGCCGGGCGCGCAGCGACACGCGTTCGGCCCGACGCTGCATGCGCCGCGCGGCGACCAGGCGAAGGGCGTGACGCTCGGCGTCCGCCTCACGCATGCGGTCGTCCATATGGGCACGAGCCAGGGCTTCTGGGATGAGTTGCATTTCGCGGGTCCTGTTCTGACGCGAGGTGATCGCGCCTGCGGTGATGAAGTCTGCGGTGGCGGCGCCGTGCGGCTGCTCGCTCGTGGTGGTGTGGGGGGACATGAGGGCCTGCTTCAGGGGGTCGCGCGTCAGGGGGCGGTCGATGGTTCCGATGGCGGTCATGCCGCTGCAACCGGGTTCTTGCGCGGACGACCACGCGGCCGCTTGCGGGCCACGACGACGCCCTGGACGAAGAGCTCCCCACCCCAGACGCCCCAGGGCTCGCGGCGCTCCTTCGCGCCGGCGAGGCAGGCCTCGACGAGCGGGCAGGTGCCGCAGAGCGACTTGGCGTACTCGACGTCCGCCGGGGACTCGGCGAAGAAGACCTCGGGGTCGAAGGTGCGACAGGGAACAGGTACGCCGAGGTTCTCGATGGCGTCGTCGAGCGCGGTGAGCGCGGTGAGGGGGATCAAGGTGGAGTCCTCCGGGACTGCGGGCGGGGAGATCGTTTGGGTCTGCGGTACGGACGGGGCGTGCGCTTCGAGTTGCACGGTGTTTTTCTTCCTCGTCTTGTTCGGCTAGTCGTTCCGGCCTGTTGGCCGGGGGCGGCTCGGCTGCCAACTCACACCGACTGGTTCTGCCAGTCCCGAGGCCCCTTCGCTCCGTCGTCCCCGTTCGGGGACAAACAGAAGGGCCGCGGATCCCGGGTGGGGTTCCGCGGCCCTGAAGGCGCCGGCCTGATCATGAGATCAGGCTGGATCACTCCAGGGTTCGAGCCCGCGGAAGGCCCACATCAGGTGGTGCTGCTGCTTCGTCGTCTGCTTCGTCCGAGCTCCGGCACCGGCTGCGGCCGCGAAGCCATAGGCGCCATGCGCCTGGGCTTCGGCTACTGCCACCAGTGCCTTGGTCGGTCGCTCAATGCGCTCACTGACGGGAAGGACCGCCAGCAGGGCAGGGCTGTCAGCGCACACCGCGGACAGACCGGTACCCGGGAGAGAGACGGAGCCGAGCAGGCAGGAAGCGTCGACCGAGCGATCGGTCATTTTGGTGAAGTTCATGTAGCCGGCCACTGGTCTCGCCTCCTCTCGGCGTCTCGGGGACCCTGCCCGAAGGCCGGTCCCATGCGTATTTGGATAAGTACAGCACGGATCCAGGGCTTCGGAGAAGCCACCGTTTCCGTTGCTAAGAACCTATGGGGATTCGCTGGGCATGTGCAAACTATTTTTCCGACGAGTTTCTACGCGTCGTCAGGATCCGCGCCCGCGGGGTCCTGACCGGCGCAGATGGCCAGGACATCGGCCCCGTACCGGTCGAGCTTGCGACCACCCACGCCGGAGATCATCGAGAGCTCGCCCGCCTCGGAGGGCGCGGCCTCCGCGATCGCCATCAGCGTCTTGTCCGTGAAGACGCAGTACCCGGGCAAGCCCTGGGCCTTCGACTGGACGGCCCGCCACGTGCGCAGCCGCTCGTAGAGCCCTTCGTCCATGTCGGACGGGCAGTCCTCGCAGCGCATCAGTTTGATGTCCCCGGCCTCGGTCAGGGTCCTGCCGCAGACGCGACACAGCGCGGACCCGCGGCGGGTGCGCCGGCGGCCGGTCCGGTCGGTCGCGGTGCCGGGGCCCGTTCCCGGGGCCGCCGAGCCCGGTCGCAGGCCGTTCAGGAAGCGACTGGGCCGTCGGGAGGCCCGGCCGCCCGGAGCGCGGGAGAGCGCCCAGGAGAGCGTCAGGTGATGGCGGGCCCGGGTGACTCCGACGTAGAGCAGGCGTCGTTCCTCCTCGACCTGCTCGTCGGTCTTCGCGTACGTGATCGGCATCATGCCGTCGGTGAGGCCGGCGAGGAACACGGCGTCCCACTCCAGACCCTTCGCGGCGTGCAGCGAGGCGAGGGTGACGCCCTGGACGGTCGGGGCGTGCTGCGCGGCCTTGCGTTCGTCCAGCTCGATCGTGAGGTCGGCCAGGGTCGCGCCGGGTCGGCTGCGGGCGAAGTCCTCGGCGAGGCGGACCAGCGCCGCCACCGATTCCCACTGGTCGCGGACGGCGCCGGACCCGGTGGGCGGTTCGGCGGTCCAGCCGGTGGAGCTCAGTACGGCCCTGACCTGGGAGCCCAGCTCGACGACGTCCTCCAGGAGGGGGTCGCTGCTGCCGCCGGAGCGGGCGGCTCCGCGCAGGGCGAGCACCGCCTTCTGGACCTCGCCGCGCTCGAAGAAGCGCTCGGCACCGCGCAGCTGGTAGGGAACTCCGGCGTCGGCGAGGGCCTGCTCGTACACCTCGGACTGGGCGTTGATCCGGTAGAGCACGGCGATCTCGCCGGCGGGGACGCCCGCGGCGATCAGGTCGCGGATCCGCCCGGCGACGCCCTCGGCCTCGGCGGGTTCGTCGGGGTACTCGGCGTAGACCGGGTCGGGGCCGGGCTCGCGTTGGGAGATCAGCTCCAGGCGGTGTTCGGCGGCGCGGCCCTTGGCCTGGTTCAGCAGTCCGTTGGCGAGGTGGACGACCTGCGGGGTGGAGCGGTAGTCGCGGACCAGCTTGACCACGGTGGCCTGCGGGTAGCGGGTGCGGAAGTTCAGCAGGTGATCGGGGGTCGCGCCGGTGAAGGAGTAGATCGTCTGGCTGGCGTCGCCGACGACGCACAGGCTGTCGCGGTCGCCGAGCCACAGTTCGAGGAGACGCTGCTGGAGGGGGCTGACGTCCTGGTACTCGTCCACCACGAAGTGCTGGTACTGGCTGCGGATCTGTTCGGCGATGTCGTGGCGGTCCTGGAGGATGCCGACGGTCAGCAGCAGCACGTCCTCGAAGTCGATCATGCCGCGGTCCCGCTTGAGCTGCTCGTACGTCCCGTAGATCTGGGCGATCTCCGCCAGGTCGCGAGGGGCCTCGCGGCCCGCCTTCACGGCGGTGGCCGGGTAGTCGGCGGGCACGGTCTGGGTGACCTTGGCCCATTCGATCTCCCCCGTCACGTCCCGCAGCTCGTTGCGGTCGAGGCGGATGCGGCAGCGCGCCCCGGCCTCGGCGACGAACTGGATCTTCCGCTCCAGCAGGCGGGGCACTTCGCCGCCGACCGCCCGGGGCCAGAAGTACTGGAGCTGGCGCAGGGCCGCGGAGTGGAAGGTCCGCGCCTGGACGCCGCCCGCGCCGAGGGTGCGCAGCCGGCCGCGCATCTCACCGGCGGCCCGGTTGGTGAAGGTGACCGCCAGGACGCTGGCCGGCATGAGCTGCCCGGACCGGACGCCGTAGGCGATGCGGTGGGTGATGGCCCGGGTCTTGCCGGTGCCCGCGCCCGCCAGCACGCACACCGGCCCGCGCAGGGTCGTGGCGACCTCGCGCTGCTCCGGGTCGAGGCCCAGGAGCACGGCGTCGGCGGCGTCTGCGTCGGCCGGGAAGGGGGAGGAGTGCGTTGCTGATGTCACCCCGCCATGCTGCCAGGTCCGGTGGGGCGGGCGGGAAATCCGTCCACAGGGCCGGTCCGTTCTTCGTACCGGTGGGGAGGGCGGGGCGGGGGCGGGTGCCGGGGCCGGGAATGGTGCGGCGGTCCCGTGCGTTCGAGTACTCGGACCACCGAGGCCCCCACGAAGGAGAGCGCAGCATGCAGGACACGGGCACCGTCACGATGTACAGCACGACCTGGTGCGGCTACTGCAACCGGCTGAAGAAGCAGCTGGACCGGGAAGGCATCGCGTACAACGAGATCAACATCGAGCTCGACCCGGCGTCCGCCGCGTTCGTGGAGAAGGCCAACGGCGGCAACCAGACGGTTCCGACCGTCCTCGTGAAGTCGGCGGGCGGCAACGAGTCCGTCATGACGAACCCGAGCCTGGCCCAGGTCAAGCAGGCCCTCGCCGTCTGATCCGAGGTCCGTCGCAGCTCTCGGAAGGCCCCCGCCGCCCGGCGGGGGCCTTCTGCTGTGCCGATCTCCGGGCCGATCTGCCGGGCCGATGCCGATCTCGGGCCGATGCCGTACGAGCGAGGCCAAGCCAGGCCTCGCCAGGCGAGGCGAGGCGACTGTGACGAAACTTACGCGGCCGGCGGGCGCGGCAGCGGCTTGCCGTACCAGAGCTCGACGAGCCGGGCGGCGATGGAGATGCCGCCGGCGGGCGGCGTGACCTCGCCCCTCTCGATCGCCTCGGCGAGGTCCTCGCGGGAGAACCAGCGGGCCTCCTCGATCTCCTCGCCGTCGACGGTGATCTCGGAGGTCACGGCCCGGGCGGTGAAGCCCAGCATCAGGCTGTACGGGAACGGCCAGGGCTGGCTGGCGATGTACTCGACCTCGCCGACCTTGACGCCCGCCTCCTCCCACACCTCGCGGATCACCGACTGCTCGATCGACTCGCCCGGCTCCACGAACCCGGCCAGCGTCGAGAAGCGGCCCTCCGGCCAGTGGACCTGGCGGCCCAGCAGCGCGCGGTCCCGGTCGTCGGTGACCAGCATGATCACGGCCGGGTCGGTGCGCGGGTAGTGCTCGGCGCCGCAGCCCGGGCAGCGGCGGATGTGCCCGGCGGCCGCGACGACCGTGCGCTCGCCGCAGCGGGAGCAGAAACGGTGCATCCGCTGCCAGTTCTCCAGCGCCACGGCGTGCACCATCAGCCCGGCGTCGCGCGGGTTCAGCAGGAGACCCGCCTCGCGCAGCCCGGCCGGGCGGGCCGACTGGTCCATGCGGCCCGGCAGGGAGTCCTTCTGCAGCGCGAAGTACCGTACGCCGTCCTCGTCGGTGCCCAGGAAGTAGCGGTGGGTCTCGGTGACCGGGGCCTCGAAGGCCGGGGTCATCACGATGCCGGTGCCGCCGTCGGGGGTGTCGTCGATGAGGACCTGGCCGCCGGAGACGACGAAGACGCGGGTCGTCGGGTGGCTCCAGGCGGCGGCCAGCCACGCCTCGTCCAAGCGGTGGTGGGCGGCGCGGTCGATTCCGCTGGGCGCGGCCAGCGCGATCGGACGCTCGGTATGGGTGCTCACTGGTACTTCCAACTCCCCCGGTGGTGGGACAAGGCAGGCGTGGCGGTGGGTGGGTGTGCGGGCGGACTCAGCCGGTCTTCCAGTGCTCGGCGAGGTCGCCCCACAGGTGGGCGGCGGTTTCCACGCCCTTGAGGAGGAGGTCGATCTCGACCTTCTCGTTCGGCGAGTGCCAGCCGTCGGAGGGTACGGAGATCCCGAGGAAGAGGACGGGCGCGTCCAGGACGTCCTGGAGGTCGGCCGCCGGGCCCGAGCCGCCCTCGCGGGTGAAGCGGACCTGCTGGCCGAAGGCGCGTTCCATGGACCGCACGACGGACCGGAGCGCCGGGTGGTCCAGCGGGGTCAGGCACGGCCGGGTGGGGGCGCCGAAGGTGATGGAGTGCCGGATCCCGTCGGGGACGCGGGCGGCGACCCAGTCCTTCACGGCCGCCTCCACCTCGTACGGGTCCTGCCCGGACACCAGGCGGAACGACAGCTTCAGGTGGGCGGAAGCGGGCACGATGGTCTTGCCGCCGGGGCCCTGGTAGCCGCCGCCGATGCCGTTGACCTCGGCGGTCGGGCGGGCCCAGACGCGCTCCAGGGTGGAGTAGCCGGCCTCGCCGGAGGCGGCGTGCGACTTGGCGGTACGGAGCCACTCGGCCTCGTCGAAGGGCAGCTCGGAGATCAGCCGGCGTTCGGCGTCGCTCAGCTCGGCGACGTTGTCGTAGAACCCGGGGATCGTGACCCGTTCGTCCTCGTCGTGCAGGGCCGCGACGAGGCGGGCGGCGACGGTGGCCGGGTTGGGTACGGCTCCGCCGAAGGCACCGGAGTGGATGTCCTGGTCGGGGCCGTGGAAGTCGATCTCGCAGTCGGCGACGCCGCGCATGCCGGTGCAGACGGTGGGGGTGGTCTCGGACCACATGCCGGTGTCGGAGACGATCACGACGTCGGTGGCGAGCTGCCGGGCGCGGCCCTCGACGAGGTCGCGGAAGTGCGGGGAGCCGGACTCCTCCTCGCCCTCGATGAGCAGCTTGAGGTGCACGGCGGGGGCGGCGGAGCCGGTCGCGGCGAGGTGCGCGCGTACGCCGAGGGTGTGGAAGAACACCTGGCCCTTGTCGTCGGCTGCGCCGCGCCCGTACATCCGGCCGTCCTTGACGACGGGCTCGAAGGGCTCGGTGTGCCAGCCGTCGGCGAGGGCGGCGGGCTGGACGTCGTGGTGTCCGTAGACGAGGACGGTCGGCGCGTCGGGGTTCTCGGCGGGCCAGTGCGCGAAGACGGCGGGGGCGCCGTCGGTGGGCCAGACCTCGACGACCGGGAAGCCGGTCGCGGTGAGTTTCGCGGCGAGCCAGTCGGCGCTGCGGCGTACGTCGTCCGCGTGCGCGGGTTGGGCCGACACGGAGGGGATCCGCAGCCACTCGGCGAGGTCGTCGAGGAAGGCGGTGCGGTGGGTGTCGATGTACGCGCGGACGACGCTGTCCGCCTGGATCTCGCTCATGCCCCGAGCCTAACCGTCCGCCCGGGGGGCACCGTCCGTGCCCGTTTTGCCTTGGAGGATCCGCTCAAGACGGGCCCGGTCGGGGAGGTCGCGGGGGCGTATCACCCGGCCGCTGCGGACGTGCAGGAACGCGGCGCCGACCCGGTCGAGGGGGGTGCCGGTGGCTTCCGCCCAGGCCAGTCGGTACACGGCGAGCTGGAGCGGGTCGGCCTGGGTGGTGCGGCCGGTCTTCCAGTCGACGACCTCGTACGAGCCGTCGGGGTCGCGGTACACGGCGTCGATGCGGCCGCGGATGACCCGGCCGGCGAGGGTCAGCTGGACGGGGGCCTCCATCCGGTACGGGGTCCGCTCGGCGTACTCGCTGCGCTCGAAGGCCGCCTTGAGGGAGTCGAGGTCGGCCTCGTCGGCGATCTCCTGGTCGGAGCCGGGCAGCTCGGCGACGGGGTCGAGGAGGTCGAGGTGCGGCAGCGGCAGTTCATCGAAGCGGGACTCGACCCAGGCGTGGAAACGGGTGCCTTGGCGCGCGGCGGGCTGCGGGGGCTTGGGCATGGGGCGCGCGAGATCGCGTACGAAGCCCTGCTCGTCGGCGGCGAGGCGCAGGAGCTGGCTCGCGGAGAGGGCGGCGGGCAGCTCGACGTCCCGGACGGCTGCGCGGGCGCGGCGGAGCTCGCCCTCCAGGGCGTCGAGGTCACGGTCCCAGGAGGCGATGGCGCGGGCCTCCTCGGCCGTGACCGTGGCCTGGCCGGCCGGGTGGTGGGGGCCGGCTGAGGCCCCGGACCCGGCGGCTGCCGCCGCCCAGGGTTCCCCGGCCCAGGGGTCGTCGTCCTGCCCCGCCGGGGCGGGGGCGCCGTGGCCCTGCTCCGCCGGATGGGGGTGGTCGCGGTCGAGGCCCGCCGGACGCGGGGCGCCGTGGTCCGGGGCCGCCGGATGGGGGTGGCCGTGGTCGAGGCCCGCCGGGCGCGGGGCGCCGTGGCCCTGCTCCGCCGGGTGGGGGTGGCCGTGGTCGAGACCCGCCGGGCGCGGGGCGTCGTGGTCCGGGGCCGGCGGGTGGGGGTGGTCGGGGCCCGCCGGGTGGGGGCGGGTGGGCCGGGCGCGGGCGGGCTGCGCCGGTTCCGCGCCGTCCCAGGGGTCGTACTCGCCGACCCCGGCCATCGTGTCCTCGCCCGCCCACGGGTCGTCCGACGGCAGCTCGGTCCCACCGGCCGGGGAGAGCGTCGCACCCGCCGAGGGGTCGTCCGGACGCGGCTCCGCCCCCCGCGCACGGGGAGCGGGTACGGCGGCCTCGCCGGCCCAGGGGTCGTCCGACAGCGCATCCGACACACCCGCTCGCGAGGCGGGTACGGCGGGCTCCCCCGCCCACGGGTCGTCCGACAGCGCGTCCGGCACACCCGCTCGCGAGGCGGGTACGGCGGGCTCGCCCGCCCACGGGTCGTCCGACAGCGCGTCCGGCACGCCCGACCGCGCGGTGTGCGGGCCGGCGGTGCGGGACGCGTGTGGCGTGGGGGCCGGGGGGAGGTCCGTCCACGGGGCCTCGTCCGTGGGGTCCTCGCAGTGCGGGGGCCAGAGGTAGGGGTCGTCCGGGGCCGGGGGGCGTGCCAGGTGGGCCTCGACGAGGGCGGCGGCCCGCCGGCGCAGGGCCAGCGAGTCGGGGTCCAGGGGCAGGGGCCAGGAGTGCTCGGGGTTCGCGTCCGCGGCGAGGGCCGGGTTCTCGGCGTCGGCGGCGGGCTCCTCGGCCCAGGCCTCGATCTCGCCGAAGCCGGCCGCGCAGTGGTCGTGCAGGGCGGTCAGGAAGTCGGAGGGGCCGCGGCGGCGCTTCTGGGTCGGGCCCCACCAGTGGCCGGAGGCGAGCAGCAGGGACCGCGGCCGGGTGAAGGTGACGTAGCCCAGGCGGAGTTCCTCGACGGCCTTGTGCTGCTTGAGGGCGGCCTTGAAGGACTTCAGGCCCGCCGAGGTCCAGGCGGGGTCCGCGGGCAGGGTCGCGGTGTCGCCGCGCAGGCCGTACGGGAGGACCTTCGCCCAGGAGGTCCAGGCCTCCGGCGGCTTCTCCTTCGGGAAGGAGCCGGCGCACAGGTCGGGGACGACGACCACGTCCCACTCCAGCCCCTTGGACTTGTGGGCGGTGAGCACCTTGACGGTGTTCTCCCCGCCGGGCAGCGCGTGGTCGAGGCCCTTCTCGTACTGGGCGGCGGTGCGCAGGAAGCCGAGGAAGGCGAGCAGGGTGGCTTCGCCGTCGAGGGCGGCGAAGCCCGCGGCGACGTCCATGAAGTGGGACAGGGTCTCGCGGCGGCGGGCCGCCAGCGCGTGCGGGGACGCGGCCAGCTCGACGTCGAGCCCGGTCGCGGCCAGGACCCGGTGCAGTACGTCCATCAGCGGGTCGGAGAGGGAACGCCGCAGGTCGCGCAGTTCCTGGGCGAGGTGCGCGAAGCGGACGCGGGCGGCGGCGGAGAAGGGCAGTTCGTCGGGGGTGCGGCCGGCCCCGTCGAGGAAGGTCTCCAGGGCGTCGGCGAGGGAGACGATCTCCGCCGGGTCGACGCCTTCGACGGCGGCGGCGAGCCGCCCGTCGGGCCCCGCGTCGGGACCGGACGGGCGGGCGACCAGCTGTCGGGCCCGGCGCCCGAGGAGGGCCAGGTCGCGGGGGCCGATCCGCCAGCGCGGGCCGACGAGGAGCCGGACGAGGGCCGCGTTGGCCCCGGGGTCCTGGAGCACCTCGCACACGGAGACCAGGTCGGCGACCTCCGGCAGGTGCAGCAGCCCGGACAGGCCGACGACCTCCACCGGCACGTCCCGGTCCACCAGGACGGCCTGGATGCGGGCGAAGTCGGCGGCGGAGCGGCACAGTACGGCGATCTCCCCGGGTTCCCGGCCGGTGCGCACCAGGTGGGCGACGGAGTCGCCGAGCCACTGCAGTTCCTCGGCGTGGGTCTCCAGCAGGGCGCAGCGGACCGACCCGTCGCGTTCGGCGCCGGGGGCGGGGCGCAGCGCCTCGACGCCTTCGTGCATGGCGCGAAGCGGGGCGGCGAGGCCGTTGGCCAGTTCGAGGAGCCGGCCGCCGCTGCGCCGGTTCTCGCTGAGCGAGAGGCGGGTCGCGGGGGCGCCGTCGGCGTGCGGGAAGTGTTCGGGGAAGTCGTCGAGGTTGGCGACGGAGGCTCCGCGCCAGCCGTAGATGGCCTGGCAGGGGTCGCCGACGGCGGTCACGGCGTGGCCGGTGCCGCCGCCGAAGAGCCCGGACAGCAGCAGCCGCTGGGCGACGGAGGTGTCCTGGTACTCGTCGAGGAGGACGACGCGGAACTCCTCGCGCAGCAGTGCGCCGACCTCGGGTCGGGTGGTGGCGAGCTGCGCGGAGAGGGCAATCTGGTCGCCGAAGTCGAAGAGGTCGCGGGAGCGTTTCGCGGCCCGGTAGCGGGAGACGAGCTCCAGCAGTTCGAGGCGGCCTCGGACGGCCTCGGGGACCTTGCGCAGGTCCTCGTTGCTGAGCCGGACGTCGACGAGCTCGTCGAGCAGGGCGGTGTCGTACGCGCGGAGCCGGGCGGGGTCGACGAGGTGCTCGGAGAGTTCCCCGTCGAGCGCGAGGAGGTCCCCGACCAGGTCGGGAAGGGACTTGGTGAGGGACGGGTACGGGCCGGGGGCCTCGCGGAGCACCTTCGCGGCGAGCTGGAAGCGGGTGGCGTCGGCGAGGAGGCGGGCGCTCGGTTCCAGGCCGATGCGCAGGCCGTGGTCCTTGAGGAGCTGCCCCGCGAAGGCGTGGTAGGTGGAGATCCGGGGCTCGCCGCCGGCCGTGCCGGCCTCGACGTCGGCCGGGGAGGGGTCCGGGTCGCTGATGCCGGCGCGGGCGAGGGCCTTGCGGACGCGTTCGGCGAGTTCGCCGGCTGCCTTGTTGGTGAAGGTGAGTCCGAGGACCTGTTCGGGGGCGACCGCTCCGGTGCCGACGAGCCACACGACGCGGGCGGCCATGACGGTCGTCTTGCCCGAGCCGGCGCCCGCGACGACGACCTGGGGGGCGGGCGGGGCGGTGACGCAGGCCATCTGTTCGGGCGTGAAGGGGATCCCGAGGAGCTCCTTGAGCTGCTCGGGATCGGTGAGGACGGGCGGGCGCCCGGACTCGTACGCGGTCACCTCGAAAGGCTAGCCGCCCGCACCGACACTCCTCGCCGCCGGCCGCCGGCCGGCCCTCGGGGCGGGCCCGTCCCGGCGGCTCGTTCCGGCGGCTCATTCCACGGTCTGGCGGCCCTCCGGGCGGGCGCTGCACGCGCTGCGGAAGGAGCAGCGGACGCAGTGTTCGCCGGTGGCGGGGGCGAAGCGTTCGTCGAGGACCCGGCCGGCGGCGGTGGCGAGCAGGTCGCCGACCCACTCGCCGGAGGTCCCGTCCTGGAGGGGCTGCTGCGCTTGGATCTTCGGGACCTCGTCGCCGCCGTCCTTCTTGCCGGCGCCCTGGCGCAGCTGGACGAGTTCGGCGCCGCCCGGTTCGGGGCGCAGGCCGTCGAAGACCTCGTCGACGGCGCCCTCGCGGACGGCGAGCTGGTAGACGGCGAGCTGGGGGTGGCGGGCGACCTCGTCCTTGGTCGGCGCGCCCTTGCCGGTCTTGAAGTCGACGACGTACGCGCGGCCCTGCGGGTCGGCCTCGACGCGGTCCATGGAGCCGCGGATCCGTACGGCGTACTCGCCCGCGTCGAGGGTGACGTCGAAGTCGTGCTCGGTGGCGACGGAGGCGCGGCCGCCGCGGTCGGTGGTGTGCCAGCGCAGGAAGCGTTCCAGGGCGGCGCGGGCGTTGTCCTTCTCCTGGCGGGACTTCCAGGGCGCGTCGAAGGCGAGGGCGTCCCAGACGGAGTCGAGGCGTTCCATCAGGACGGCGAGGTCGGCGGGGGTGCGGCCGGAGGCGACCTCGTCGGCGAGGACGTGGACGACGTTGCCGAAGCCCTGGGCGGCGGTGGAGGGGGCGTCGGCCTTGACCTCGCGGCCGAGGAACCACTGGAGGGAGCAGGTGTTGGCGAGCTGGTCCAGGGCGCTGCCGGACAGGGCGACGGGCCGGTCCCGGTCGCGGAGCGGGACGGTGCTCAGGGTGGGTTCGTACAGGCCCCACCAGCGCTGCGGGTGCGCGGCGGGGACCAGGGGCCGGTCGTCGTCGTCGGTGAGCGCGGCGAGCCGGGCGAGGCGGCGGGCGGCGGCGTCGCGCAGGGCCTCGGAGGCGTCGGGGTCGACGGTGGTGGCGCGCAGCTCGGCGACGAGGGCGGGTACGGCGAGGGGCCGGCGGGGGCGGCCGGTGACGTCCTTGGGGGTGACGCCGAGTTCGGTGAGGAAGCGGGAGGGTTGGTCGCCGTCCTCGGCGGGGGCCTTGACGGCGGTGACGACGAGGCGGTGGCGGGCGCGGGTGGCGGCGACGTAGAAGAGCCGCCGTTCCTCTGCGAGGAGCGCGCTGGGGGTGAGGGGTTCGGCGAGGCCGTCACGGCCGATGCGGTCGGCTTCGAGGAGGGAGCCGCGGCGGCGCAGGTCGGGCCAGAGTCCTTCCTGTACCCCGGCGATGACGACGAGGCCCCATTCGAGGCCCTTGGAGCGGTGGGCGGTCGTCAGGGTGACGGCGTCGCGACGTACGGCCCGGGTGGTGAGGGTGTCGGCGGCGATGTCCTCGGCTTCGAGCTGTTCGAGGAAGTTGAGCGCGCCGCGGCCGCCCGTACGTTCCTCCGCGCGGGCGGCGTTGTCGAAGAGGGCGCAGACGGCGTCGAGGTCGCGGTCGGCGTTGCGGCCGGCGGCGCCGCCGCGGCGGGCGCCGCGTTCCAGGCGCTGCGGCCAGGGGGTGCCGTCCCACAGGGCCCACAGGGCCTCTTCGGCGGTGCCGCCGCCCTGGAGGAGTTCGCGGGCCTTGCGCAGGAGCAGGCCGAGGCGCTGCGCGCCGCGGGCGTAGGCGGGGTCGTGGGCGGTGAGCCGCTCGGGTTCGGCGAGGGCGCGGGCCAGCAGGACGTCGGAGGGCGCGGGAGCGGTGACGCCGGCGGCCCGCTCCTCGTCGCGCAGCGCCCGACCGAGCCGCCGCAGGTCGGCGGCGTCCATCCCGCCGAGCGGCGACCCGAGCAACGTGAGCGCGTCCTCGACCCCGACCCAGCCGTCGCCGCCGGTGGGCGGGGCGGCGACGTCGACCCCGTCGCCGGCAGCGGCACCGTCCGCTTGTGCGGCGGCCGGGCCCCCCGCCCGCGTCGGCGCATCCGGGTCGGAGTCCGGGCCCCCGGCCAGGTCGGCGGGGGGAGGCGTCGTGGCCGCCGTGGCGGCGAGGCGGAGGGCCGTCAGGAGGGGGGCCACGGCCGGTTCGTGGCGGAGCGCGGTCGCGGAGGCGTCGGTTTCGGCCGGGACGCCCGCCGCGATGAGCGCGCGCCGCATCGCCGGGAGGGTGCGGCCGCCGGCGCGGACGAGGACGGCCATGTCCTGCCAGGGCACCCCGTCCTCCAGGTGGGCGCGGCGCAGGACATCGGCGATGTTGTCCAGCTCGGACCCGGCCGTCGGGTACGTGCACACCTCCACGCGCCCGCCCTCCCGTACCGGCTGGAGCGCCCGGTGGGCCTTGACGGCGGCGGACGACAGGCGCGGCACCGGCATGCGGGTGGTGAGCAGTCGGGTCGCGGCGAGCAGGGCGGAGCCCGAGCGGCGGCCGACGGTGAGGGCCCGTACGGCCGCGCCGGGGAAGGCGGACTCGAAGTCCAGGACGTTGTTGATGTCGGCGCCGCGGAAGGCGTAGATCGACTGGTCGGGGTCGCCGAAGGCGACGAGCGTGCCGGCGGGGCCGTTCAGGGCGCGCAGCAGCCGCAGCTGGGAGGCGTCGGTGTCCTGGTACTCGTCGACGAGGATCACGTCGTACGCGGAGGCGAGGGCCGGGGTGCCCTCGGCGAGCAGCACGGCCCGGTGCAGGAGTTCCGCGTAGTCGAGGGCGCCCTGGAGGTCGAGGACGTCGAGGTACTCCGAGAGGAAGGCGGCGGCGGCCTTCCAGTCGGGGCGGCCGAGCCGGGTCGCGAAGGAGTCGAGCGCGGTCGGGCCGAGGCCGAGTTCGCGGGCGCGGGCGAGCACGGCGCGGACCTCGTCGGCGAAGCCGCGGGTGGTGAGCGCGGCCCGCAGGTCGTCGGGCCAGCGGATGGACCGCGACCGGCGCTGGCCTTCGAGCAGGGTGCGGACCATGACGTCCTGCTCGGGGCCGGACAGCAGCCGCAGCGGGTCGGCGAAGAGTTCGTGGTCCTGGTGGGCGCGGACGAGGCCGTAGCAGAAGGAGTGGAAGGTGGTGGCCTGCGGGGCGCGGGCGCCGCCGAGGCGCAGGGCGGCGCGGTCGCGCAGTTCCACGGCGGCCTTGCGGCTGAAGGTGAGGATCAGGACGCGGGAAGGGTCGGTCCCGGCCTCGACGCGGGCGGCGGCGGCCTCGACGAGGGTGGTGGTCTTGCCGGTGCCCGGTCCGGCCAGGACCAGCAACGGTCCGGCGGTGTGATCAACCACCGCGCGCTGGGCTGCGTCCAGCACAGGGGGAGCCACCTGTTCCGGCCCGGTGCGCACCAGGCGGTACGCGTCGGCAGCCCGCGTACGCCGCTCTGAGCGGCCGGAGGAAGAGGTGATCACGTGAGGTGCCGGTCCTGGTGGGTCTGCGGTTGCTGCGGTCGCTGCGGTGGTGTCGGCGGCGACGAGGACTGCGGTGGCCGCACCCGTCGCGTGAGCCGAAGGGGCCACGCTACGCCAATCGCGTCGGCCGCCGCAGTCCCCCGGCCGGGGGTGGGACGTCGCCCCGGAGGCCTTGGATGTCGTCCCCCGTACGGGCCTTCGACCGCCCGTCGGCGCTCCGCATGGCCGAAGCTGTCAGATGTGAGCCTCGTCGCCTCCGCCCCGCTCGTCACTCCCGTCCCAACGGGCCCGCCGCATGGCCAGCCGCGGTTCCCCGGCGGGCGTCTCGCGCAGCGGAGTGCCCTCGGTGCGGTAGCGCTCCAGGGCCCGCCGCTCGCTGCCGGGCAGGGGTCGGCCGTCCGCGCGCACGACCCGCCACCAGGGGACGGCCCCTCCGTACAGGGCCATGACGCGCCCGACTTGGCGGGGTCCGCCTTCGCCGAGCCACTGCGCGACGTCCCCGTACGTCATCACCCGGCCGGGCGGAATCCGTTCGGCCGCTTCCAGCACCCGCTCCGCGTAGTCGGGCAGCTCCTCGCTCATCCGGCCCATGCTGCCCGATGCCACCGACATCCGGACGGAAGCTTCGGTTCCATACCGGCGCGCACCCTGCTGCCCCGGCCGACCGCCGGTCCGTGCCACCATCTTCCGGGCGGTGACTGGTGATACGTGATCAAGAAGAGACGGATGTGACGGCGAAGGAGCAGGGTGTGAGCCCTCCGGACGGCAGTACGCCGGGCGCGGACCGGGGCGGCCGCAAGGGCCGCGGCAAGGGCCGTCGTCGCGGCGGTCGCGCCGGTGACGGCGGGGACGCGGGCACAGGCCCCGCCCCCGGTCCGGACACCGCCGCCCCCGTCGAAGCGCGCCCCGGCACGCCCGCGGACGCGGGCGCCGGCGCGGCGTCGGGCACGGAACCCGGAACGGAACCCGACGCGGGCCCCGACAGCGCCGCGGTGCGCCCGGCCGGTGCCGCGCACCCCGCCGACGCCGGCCCCAGGGCCGACACCGACGACGGCACCGACGACGACGCCCACCCCGACGACCCGCCCGGTCACCACCCCACCGCCGCCGACCGCGTCGAGGTGGACGAGCCGCTGCTCGCCGCCCGCGTGCACCGGCCCTCCGACCTCGTACGCCTCCTCGCCGGCATCCTCGGCATCGCCGTCGTCCTCGGCATCGCCGCCTTCGCGCACGCCACCACCGCGGGCCTGGAGCAGGACATCACCAAGGGCACCGGTCAGGCGCCCGACCTGTTGATCAAGGTCGCGGGCCTGGTGTCCTCGATCGCCGTGCTGCTGGTCCCGGTGGCCTTCGCCATCGAGCGGTTGATCAAACGCGACGGGCTGCGGATCGCCGACGGCGTCCTCGCGGCCGTCCTCGCGCACGGCGTCACCCTCGCCACCGACCTGTGGGTCTCGCAGGCGGCCTCCGCCACCGTCCAGGACGCCCTCACCCGGCCGACCGGGGTCGCCGGGGCCCTCACCGATCCGGTGCACGGCTACCTCGCGCCGGTGATCGCGTACATGACGGCCGTCGGGATGACCCGGCGGCCGCGCTGGCGGGTCGCGCTGTGGGTGGTCCTGCTGTTGGACGCCTTCGCGATGCTGGTCAGCGGCTACACCACGCCGTTCTCGATCATCCTGACCGTGCTGATCGGCTGGAGCGTCGCGTACGGCACCCTGTACGCGGTCGGCTCGCCGAACGTGCGGCCCACCGGGCAGAACCTCCTCGCCGGACTGCGCCGCGTCGGCTTCCAGCCGGTCAGCGCGATGCGCGCGGAGGCCCCCGACGGGGACGGCGCCGAGGCCGGTGACCGGGGGCGGCGCTACCACGTCACCCTGGAGGACGGGCCCGCCCTGGACGTCACCGTCGTGGACCGCGAACAGCAGGCGCAGGGCTTCTTCTACCGGGTGTGGCGCCGGCTGACCCTGCGCGGGATCACCACGCGGCGCAGCATCCAGTCCCTGCGCCAGGCGCTGGAGCAGGAGGCCCTGCTCGCGTACGCGGCCATCGCGGCCGGGGCGAACGCGCAGAAGCTGATCGCCACCTCCGAGTTGGGGCCGGACGCCGTGATGCTCGTCTACGAGCACCTGGGCGGGCGGAGCCTGGACGCGCTGTCCGACGAGGAGATCACCGACGAGCTGTCCCGCAACGCGTGGGAGCAGGTACGGGCCCTCCAGTCGCGGCGCATCGCGCACCGCCGGCTCACCGGGGACGCGTTGGTGGTGGATCGTTCCGGCAAGGTCATCCTCACCGACCTGCGGGGCGGCGAGATCGCGGCCGGTGACCTGGTGCTGCGGATGGACATCGCGCAGCTGCTGACGACGTTGGGCCTGCGGGTCGGGCCGGAGCGGTCGGTGGCCTCGGCGGTCTCGGTGCTCGGCCCCGACGCGGTGGCGGACTGTCTGCCGCTGCTCCAGCCGATCGCGCTGAGCCGCTCCACCCGCTCGACACTGCGCAGGCTCGCCCGGGAACGGGCGGCCCGGGAGCGGGAGGCCGTACTGGAGTCCTCGCGGGCGGCGAAGGCCGAGCGCGAGGCGGGCGCCGAGCAGGCGGCCGCGTCGACCAGCCCGGCGGCCGAGCGCAAGGCGGAGAAGCGGGCGCTGGACGAGGCGTTGGAAGAGGCGCGGGAGGAGGACCTCCTCAGCCAGATCCGCCGGCAGGTGCTGCTCATCCGCCCGCAGGCGCCGGTGGAGCCGGCCCGGCTGGAGCGGATCAGACCGCGCACGCTGGTGTCGTTCATCGCGGCGGCGTTCGCGGCGTACTTCCTGTTGTCGCAGATCGCCGACCTGCAGCTCGGGACCATCATCTCGAACGCCCAGTGGGGCTGGGTCGGGGCGGCGCTGGCGTTCTCCGTGCTCAGCTACTTCGCCGCCGCGATGAGCCTGCTGGGCTTCGTACCCGAGCGGGTGCCGTTCCTGCGGACGGTGGTCGCGCAGGTGGCGGGCTCCTTCGTGAAGCTGGTGGCGCCGGCCGCGATCGGCGGCGTCGCGCTGAACACCCGCTTCCTCCAGCGGGCCGGGATCCGGCCGGGGCTGGCGGTGGCGAGCGTCGGCGCCTCGCAGTTGTTCGGACTGGCCAGCCACGTCCTGCTGCTGCTGGCGTTCGGCTACCTGACGGGCACCGAGAAGACCCCGGAGATGACGCCGTCCCGGGCGGTCATCGCGGGGCTGTTGACGGTCGCGGTGCTGGTGCTGGTGGTGACGGCGGTCCCGTTCCTGCGGAAGTTCGTCGTGACCCGGGTACGGGCCCTGTTCGCGGGCGTCGTCCCGCGCATGCTCGACGTCCTCCAGCGGCCCCAGAAGCTGCTGACCGGCATCGGCGGCATGCTGCTGCTGACCGGCTGCTTCGTCCTGTGCCTGGACGCCTCGATCCGGGCCGTCGGCGGCGGCGAGGACATCAGCTACGCGAGCATCGCGGTGGTCTTCCTCGCCGGCAACGCCCTGGGCTCGGCAGCCCCGACCCCGGGCGGCATCGGCGCGGTGGAGGCCGCGCTCGTGGTCGGCCTGGTCGCGGCCGGCCTGGACCGCGACATCGCCATCTCGGCGGTGCTCCTGTTCCGCACGATGACCTTCTGGCTCCCGGTCCTCCCGGGCTGGATCTCGTTCAACTTCCTGACCCGCAAGGAAGCCATCTAGCCCCCGGGCAGCCGGGCCGGCCCGGCCGGAACGGCCCGTACCGCCCCTCAGAACGCCAGGAACAGGGTGGTCAGGAGGGCTGCCGAGAGGGTGAGTTCGACCGCGCCGACCAGCGGGGGCTTCAGGCCTCGGCCCGGGAGGGCGGTCGCGCGGGCGAGGCAGGCCGCGAAGGGGAGGGCCAGCCAGGGGGACAGGGCGCTCGCCGCCGCCAGGGCCACCGCGTGGTGGGCGATCGAGCCGCGCCGGTACGCCCGGGAGCGGCGCTCGCGGATCATCGTCTTCACGTACGGCACGGTCCCCGCGAAGTACAACAGGCAGGCCAGGGCCGGCCGCCACACCGCCCCGGGGTCCGCGCCGCCGAGCCGGGCCGCGACCAGCAGCATCCCGCAGGCCGGTACCACCGCGACCAGGCCGTTGACCAGCGCCCGCTCCCGGCCCCGCACCGCGTAGCGGGTGTTCACCGCGACGCAGGGCGCAGCCGCCGCGCCCGCGAGCAGCAGCCAGGGGTGGAGCGCCACCAGGGGTAGGCCCGCAGCCCCGGCGGCGGCGCCCAGGACCACCGCCGGACGGCCGTGCCGGGCGGCCGAGCGCAGGCCGCGCGCCCTGAGGCGCAGCCACTGTTGGGCGTGGAAGACGGCGGCGTACCCGAGGAGCCAGCCGACGAGGAGCAGGACGTGTGCGGCGCCGGGTCGGGGCGCGAGGAAGGTGCCCGCGAGGAAGGGCACCGCCAGCATCGCCCAGGCCCCGTGCTGGTCCGGGATCCAGCGGTATCCGTCGGCTGCCACCGCCGCGCCCTCCTCCTGGTGCCTGGTGCTGTGGCCGATCGCCGCGCGACCCCGCGCAGTTGGGGCCCCTACCAGGGTGGACCCGCTCGGCTCGCGAAAGTGTGGAAGGAGGTCACGGGTGGACGGGACCTTTGTCACCGGGTTGGCGCGCACGGCGGGCGTAGCGTCGTTTCGGGGCCCGTTCCGTCCCGTTTCCCGCCCTGGAGGATCGTTGTGCACGAGCGTCGGAAGAGCTGGGCCAGCCAGGAGAACCAGGGTCGTCCGGAGGACCGGGCGCGGTCCGACCACCCGGACCGGGCGCGGCCCGAGGACCGGGAACAGGCGCGGCCGAACGCCGTCGAGTCGCTCCTCCGGGCGGGCAGCTTCTTCACCCGCGCCGAGGTGTCCGACGACCTGCGTACGGTGCACCGGACGGGCGGCCGGGCCGCCGAGGCCTTCTACCGGGACCGGTGGAGCCACGACAAGGTCGTGCACTCCACGCACGGCGTGAACTGCACGGGTTCCTGCCGCTGGAAGGTGTTCGTCAAGGACGGGATCATCACCTGGGAGACCCAGGCGACCGACTACCCGTCCGTCGGTCCGGACCGCCCCGAGTACGAGCCGCGCGGCTGCCCGCGCGGTGCCTCGTTCTCCTGGTACTCCTACTCCCCCACCCGGGTCCGCTACCCGCTCGTGCGCGGCACGCTGCTGGAGATGTACCGCGAGGCCAAGGCCCGTCTGGGCGATCCGGTCGCCGCGTGGGCGGACGTCCAGGGCGATCCGGAGCGCCGCCGGGCGTACCAGCGGGCACGCGGCAAGGGCGGTCTGGTGCGCGCCACGTGGGAGGAGGCGACCGAGATCATCGCCGCCGCGCACGTGCACACCATCGCGGAGCACGGCCCGGACCGGGTCGCCGGCTTCTCGCCGATCCCCGCGATGTCGATGGCCTCGCACGCGGCGGGCGCCCGCTTCCACTCGCTCATCGGCGCCCCGATGCTGAGCTTCTACGACTGGTACGCGGACCTCCCGGTGGCGTCGCCGCAGGTGTTCGGCGACCAGACGGACGTGCCCGAGTCGGGCGACTGGTGGGACGCGGCGTACCTGATGATGTGGGGCTCGAACGTCCCGGTGACCCGTACTCCGGACGCGCACTGGATGACGGAGGCCCGCTACCGGGGCCAGAAGGTCGTCACCGTCTCCCCGGACTTCGCGGACAACACGAAGTTCGCCGACGAGTGGATGCACCCGCACCCCGGCACGGACGGGGCGTTGGCCCTGGCGATGGGGCACGTCATCCTCAAGGAGTTCTTCGTGGAGAGGGAGACCCCCTTCTTCACCGACTACGTCCGCACGTACACGGACCTGCCGTTCCTGGTCTCGTTGACGGAAACCGAACGGGGCCTGGTGCCGGGCAAGTTCGTCACCGCGGCCGACCTCGGGCAGGACACCGAGAACGCCGAGTGGAAGACCGTGCTCGTCGACGACGCCACCGGTGAGCCGGTGGTGCCGAACGGCACGCTCGGGCACCGCTGGGGCAAGAACGAGACGCCCGAGTGGAACCTGGACCTCGGGGACACCGTGCCCCGGTTGTCCCTCCTCGGGGAGGGCGCGAGCGCCGAGATCGTCCTGCCGCGCTTCGAGGACGACGAGCGGGGCGCCGCCGTCCGTCGCGGGGTTCCGGTGCGGCGGCTCGGCGACCGGCTCGTGACCACCGTCTTCGACCTGATGCTGGCCCAGTACGGGGTCGGCCGCCCGGGCCTGCCCGGCGAGTGGCCCACCGGGTACGAGGACGCCTCGCAGCCCGGCACTCCCGGTTGGCAGGAGTCGCTGACCTCGGTGCCGGCCGCCCAGGCGGCGCGCGTGGCACGGGAGTTCGCGGAGACGGCCGAGCGCTCCGGGGGCCGCTGCATGATCCTGATGGGGGCGGGCACCAACCACTGGTTCCACTCCGAGACCATCTACCGGTCCTTCCTGGCGCTGCTCACCCTCACCGGCTGCCAGGGCCGCAACGGCGGCGGTTGGGGGCACTACGTCGGGCAGGAGAAGTGCCGTCCGGTCACCGGCTGGGCCACCCTCGCGGCGGCCTCCGACTGGTCGCGGCCGCCGCGCCAGATGATCGGCGCGGCGTGGTTCTACCTGCACACCGACCAGTGGCGCTACGACACCCTGCCCGCCGAGGCGTTGGCCTCGCCGCTGGCGTCGGGGGCGTTCGCGGGGATGACGGGCGCGGACTGCCTGGCGGCGAGCGCCCGCATGGGGTGGATGCCCTCGTACCCGACCTTCGACCGCAACCCGTTGGAGCTGGCGGAGGCCGAGGACCCGGTCGGCGAAGCGGTGCGCCGGCTCCAGGACGGCACCCTGGGGTTCGCCGGCGAGGACCCGGACGCCCCGCGCAACTGGCCGCGGGTGCTCAACGTGTGGCGGGCCAACCTCCTCGGCTCCAGCTCCAAGGGCAACGAGTACTTCCTCAAGCACCTGCTGGGCACCCACTCCAACCTCCCGCAGGACGGCCCGCGTTGCGAGCCGAAGGACGTCACCTACCGGGAGGCGGACGTCGAGGGGAAGCTGGACCTGCTGATGTCCATGGACTTCCGGATGACGTCCACGACGCTGCTCTCCGACGTGGTCCTCCCGGCGGCCACCTGGTACGAGAAGCACGACCTGTCCTCGACGGACATGCACCCCTTCCTGCACGCGTTCACCCCGGCCGTGGACCCGCCCTGGCAGGCCCGTTCCGACTACGACGCCTTCCTCGCGATCGCCCGCCGCTTCGGCGAGCTGGCCGGGCCCCGGCTCGGCGTCCGCAAGGACCTCGTCGCGACCGCGCTCCAACACGACACGGCGGGCGGCGAGATGGCCCAGCCGGGCGGGGTGGCCCTGGACTGGTCGAAGGGCGAGTGCCCGCCCGTACCGGGGCGGACCATGTACGACCTGACGGTCGTCGAGCGGGACTACGGGGCGGTCGGCGAGAAGTTCGCCGCGCTCGGCCCGCTCGTGGAGCGGCTCGGCGTGACGACGAAGGCCATCACCTACGACGTCGCCGAGGAGGTCACCTACCTCGGCGAGAAGAACGGCCTGGTCAGGGGTGGGGTGGCGGACGGCCGCCCGCGTCTGGACACGGCCCGGCGGGCCTGCGAGGCGATCCTCTCCCTGTCCGGCACGTCCAACGGGCGGCTGGCGACCCAGGGGTTCGAGACGCTGGAGAGGAAGGTCGGCACGCACATGGCGCACCTGGCCGCCGAGGCCGAGGGCAAGCGGATCACCTTCGCGGACACCCAGGCCCGGCCCGTCCCGGTGATCACCTCGCCCGAGTGGTCGGGTTCGGAGGCCGGCGGGCGCCGCTACACGGCCTTCACCGTGAACACCGAGCACCTCAAGCCCTGGCACACCCTCACCGGCCGCCAGCACTTCTTCCTCGACCACGACTGGCTGCACGAGGTCGGCGAGTCCCTCCCCGTCTACAAGCCGCCGCTGAACATGCACACCCTGTACGGGGAGCCCGAGTTGGGCGTCGTCGACGGCAAGACCGTCGCCGTCCGCTACCTGACCCCGCACAACAAGTGGGCGATCCACAGCCAGTACCAGGACAACCTGTACATGATGACGCTCGGTCGGGGCGGTCAGACGGTGTGGATGTCCCCGCAGGACGCCGAGGCGATCGGGGTCGCGGACAACGACTGGATCGAGGCGGTCAACCGCAACGGGGTGGTCACCGCCCGCGCGATCGTCTCCCACAAGATGCCGCCCGGCACGGTCTACATGAACCACGCGCAGGAGCGGACGGTCGGCGTCCCGAAGACGGAGAGGACCGGCCGTCGCGGCGGCATCCACAACTCGCTGACCCGGGTGATGCTCAAGCCCACCCACCTGATCGGCGGCTACGCCCAGCTGACCTGGGCCTTCAACTACCTCGGCCCGACCGGGAACCAGCGCGACGAGGTGACGGTCATCCGCCGCCGCGACCAGAACGTGGAGTACTGATCCGCATGCGCGTCATGGCACAGATCGCGATGGTGATGAACCTCGACAAGTGCATCGGCTGTCACACCTGTTCGGTCACCTGCAAGCAGGCGTGGACCAATCGGCAGGGCACCGAGTACGTCTGGTTCAACAACGTGGAGACCCTCCCCGGCCAGGGCTACCCGCGCCGCTGGGAGGACCAGGAGAAGTGGAAGGGCGGCTGGGAACGCACCCGCTCCGGCCGGCTGCGGCTGCGGGCGGGCGGCCGGCTCGCCAAGCTCGGCAAGATCTTCGCGAACCCGGACCTGCCGGGGATCGACGACTACTACCAGCCGTGGACCTACGAGTACAAGAACCTCACCGAGGCCCCCGCCGGCGACGACATGCCCACGGCCCGGCCCGTCTCCCAGCTCACGGGCGAGCCCATCGACACGATCGAATGGGGTCCGAACTGGGACGACAACCTCGGCGGCGCCCCCGCGCACGCGCCGAAGGACCCCATGGTGGAGAAGATCCGCGACGAGGTCGGCGAGAAGATCCGCTTCGAGTTCGAACAGAGCTTCATGTTCTACCTCCCGCGGATCTGCGAGCACTGCCTGAACCCGGCGTGCGTCTCCTCCTGCCCCTCGGGCGCGATGTACAAGCGCGAGGAGGACGGCATCGTCCTCGTCGACCAGGACCGCTGCCGCGGCTGGCGGATGTGCGTGACGGGCTGCCCGTACAAGAAGGTGTACTTCAACCACCACACCGGCAAGGCCGAGAAGTGCACGTTCTGCTTCCCGCGCATCGAGGTCGGCATGCCCACCGTGTGCTCCGAGACCTGCGTGGGCCGGATGCGCTACCTCGGCGTGATGCTCTACGACGCCGACGCGGTGGCGCGGGCCGCGGCCGTCGAGGACGAGCACGACCTGTACCCCGCCCAGCTGGACTGCTTCCTGGACCCCCACGACCCGGCCGTGGCCGTGGCCGCCCGGGCGGCCGGCATCACGGACGAGTGGCTGGAGGCGGCCCGCCGGTCCCCCGTGTACGACCTGATCGCCGGCTACCAGGTCGCCCTGCCCCTCCATCCGGAGTACCGCACCCTGCCGATGGTCTGGTACGTCCCCCCGCTGTCCCCGGTCGTCGAGGCGGTCGCCGCCACCGGCAGCGACGGCGAGGACGCGGGCAACCTGTTCGGGGCGATCGACGCGCTGCGCATCCCCGTCGCGTACCTGGCGGCGATCCTCACGGCGGGCGACACGTACGCCGTCGAGGCGGTGTTGCGCCGGATGGCGGCCATGCGGGCCCACATGCGGAAGATCAACCTCGGCGAGCCGAAGGACGAGTCGATCGCCGCCGCGGTCGGCCTGACCGGCCGCGAGATGGAGGACATGTTCCGGCTGCTGGCCATCGCCAAGATCGAGGACCGGTACGTGGTCCCCACGGCCGCCCGCCCCGACGCCGACGCGCTCACCGACACCCACCCGCTCGACGTCGGCTGCCCCGTGGCCGGGCCCGCCGAACCCGCCGAGCGCCGCGTGATGCTCAACCTCAGCCCCACCAGGAGGAGTTCGTGAACCCCCATGGCCTGGTACGCCTGGTCGCCGGCCGCGCCCTGCAGTACCCGGGCGAGCACTTCCACGACGAGCTCCCCCGGCTCCGGGCGGCCCTCGCCGGGGCACCCGCCCAACCGGCCGCGCTGCTCGACGCGTTCCTCGACCACACCGAGCGGCTCGGCCCGATCGAGCTGTGCGCCGAGTACACCGCCACGTTCGACACCCGCAACCGGCGCTGCCTCTACCTGACCTGGTGGACCGACGGCGACACGCGCCGGCGCGGCCTGTCCCTCGTCCGCCTGAAGCGGATCTACCGGGACTTCGGGCTGGAGTTCGCCGGCGAGGAGCTGCCCGACTTCCTCCCGGTGGCGCTGGAGTTCGCGGCGCTGCGGGAGGAGGCCGGCACCGAGCTGCTCCAGGAGCACCGGGCCGGGCTGGAGCTGCTGCGCCTGGCGCTCACCGAGTCCGGGTCCCCGTACGCCCGGGTCCTGGAGGCCGTCTGCGCCGCGCTGCCCGGCACCTCGCCGCGGACCCGGGCGGCGGCCAGGGCGCTGGCGCGCAACGGGCCGCCGCAGGAGCTGGTGGGCGCGGGTTCGGCCCTCGAACCCTTCGGCCCGGGCATCGACCCGCCACAGGAGCTGCCGGCGGACTTCCCCGCGGTGCTCGCGGGCGGCCTCCCCCCGGTGCTCGCGGGCGGCCTTCCCGCGGGTCGGACCGCCGACCTGCCCTGGCCCACCACCGGAAGGAGGACGGCCTGATGGACCTCCTGCTGTGGGGCGTGCTGCCGTACGTCTCGATCGCCCTGCTCGTCGCGGGCACCGCATGGCGGGCCCGGTACGACCAGTTCGGCTGGACCACCCGCTCCTCCCAGTCGCACGAGTCCCGGCTGCTGCGGATCGGCTCCCCGCTGTTCCACTTCGGCATGCTGTTCGTCGTCGTGGGCCACGTCGTCGGCCTGCTGATCCCGATGGACTGGACCGACGCCCTCGGGCTGAGCGACCACGCCTACCACCTCCTCGCCGTCTCCACCGGCGCCGTCGCGGGCGTCGCGGCCGCCGCGGGCATCGGGATCCTGGTGTACCGCCGGTTCACGGTCCCGGCGGTCCGCCGGGCGACCCTGCGCGGCGACCACCTGATGTACACCTTCCTGCTCGGCGCGATGGCCCTGGGGCTGACCGCCACTCTCCTCAACTCAACCGGGCAGACCGGCGGTTACAACTACCGCGAGGGCATCTCGATCTGGTTCCGCAGCCTGTTCACCCTCACGCCCGACTACGCGTTGATGGCCGGCGCCCCTGTGGTCTTCAAACTGCACGTCCTGTTCGGCCTCACCCTGTTCGCGCTCATCCCGTACTCGCGGCTGGTGCACATGTTCTCCGCGCCGCTGAAGTACCTGGTCCGGCCCTACGTGGTCTACCGGCGGCGCGATCCCCGGCAGCAGGCGAACCGGCCGCCGAGGCGGGGCTGGGAGCGACTGTCGTGAAGCGGCCCACCGTCGTGCGCCGGCCCCGGCACGCGGTCGCCGAGCGTCCCTTCCTCGTCATCTGGGAGGCCACCCGGGCCTGCCCGCTGGCCTGCCAGCACTGTCGGGCCGAGGCCCTGACGGCCCGCGACCCCCGGGAGCTCGACGGGGCGGACGCCCGGCGGGTGATGGAGCAGAGCGCCGCCTTCGGCCGGCCCGGTCCGCTGTTCGTGATCACCGGCGGGGACCCCTTCCAGCGCGCCGACCTCACGGACCTGATCGCGTACGGGACCTCGCTCGGGCTGCGGGTCGCCGTCTCCCCCTCCGGGACCCCGACCCTGACCCGGGAGAACCTCGAAGCCGTCCGGGGCGCCGGCGCGGTGGCCCTGTCGCTGTCCCTGGACGCCTCCACCGCCGCCCGGCACGACGCCTTCCGGGGCGTCCCCGGCGTGTACGAGCGGACCCTCCAGGGCTGGCGAACCGCCCGCGAGCTGGGCTTGAGGGTGCAGGTCAACACCACGGTCACGCGCGCGGGCCTGGAGGACCTCGCCGACATCGCGGCCCTCGTCCGGCGCGAGGGCGCGATGCTGTGGTCGGGGTTCCTGCTGGTGCCGACCGGGCGGGCGCGGAGCATGGACCCGCCGGCCCCCGCGGAGATCGAGGACGTCCTGCACTTCCTGTACGACTGCGGCGCGGTGATGGCCACCAAGACCACCGAGGGCCACCACTTCCGCCGGGTCGCGCTCCAGCGGAGCGTGCTCGACGCGCGCGGCGAGCGCCCCGCCCTCGGTCCGCTGTACGAGCGGCTGCGCGCCCGCGCCGACGACCTCGAACTCTTCGAGGGCGCGCGGCGGGCCGTGCGGCGGGCCCCGATGGACGTCTCCTCGGGGCGCGGCTTCGTCTTCGTCTCGCACACCGGCGAGGTGCACCCGAGCGGTTTCCTGCCGCTGTCCGGCGGCAACGTCAAGGACCGCGCGCTGGCCTCGGTCTACCGGGAGTCGGAGCTGTTCACCTCGCTGCGGGATCCGGCGCTGCTGCGCGGCCGGTGCGGGGCGTGCGAGTACAAGGCGGTGTGCGGGGGCTCGCGGTCGCGGGCGTACGGCGCCACCGGGGACGTGCTGGCGGCGGATCCGTACTGCGCGTACGAGCCGGGCAGCTTCCCGTACCCGCAGGACGTGGCGGCCCTGACCGAAAGCACGATGCGCCGCACCCCACCCGTCCCATATGTTCCATGAGGGAACATATCGCCCACGGCCGCAGGAGAAGACAATGCGTTCAGTGATCGTCGTCGGTGGCGGCATCAGCGGTCTCGCGGCCGCCTGGCAACTGCGCGGCCGCGCGGACGTCACCGTGCTGGAGGGCCAGGCCCGGGTCGGCGGCAAGCTGCGTACGGGCACCCTCGCCGGCGTCACCGTCGACGAGGGCGCCGAATCGTTGATGGCGCTGCGACCGGAGGCCGTGGAACTGGCCGCGGCCGTCGGCCTCGGCAACGCCCTGTGCGACCCGGCGCGGTCTCCCACCACCGTCTGGACCCACGGCGCCCTGCGCCCGCTCCCCGTCGGGCACGTCATGGGCATCCCCACCGACCCCGCCGCCCTGACCGGCACGGGCCTGCTCTCCCCGGAGGGCGTCCGGCGGGCCGAGGCGGAGGAGACCCTGCCGGCCGCCCCGCTCACCGCGGACTGCTCCGTCGGCGCCTACCTCGGCGCCCGCCTCGGCCGGGAGGCCGTCGACCGCCTGGTCGAACCCCTGCTGGGCGGGGTCTACGCCGGCCGCGCCGACCGCCTCTCGCTGCGCGCGGCCATGCCCCGCGTCGCCGCCCTCGCCGAACAGGGCACCCCGCTGCTGCCCGCCCTGCGCCGGATGCGGGCCGCGGGCGCGCCCCGCTCGGCCGCGGTGGCCGTACAGGGCGTGGCCGGCGGCACGGGCCGCTTCCCGCAGGCCGTGGCGCGGGCCTGCGGCGCGCGCATCCTCACCTCCACCACGGCCCGCTCGCTGCACCGGCTGCCGGGCGGCGGCTGGCGCGTCCACGCGATGACCTCCGACGGCCCGCTGACCATGGACGCCGACGCCGTGATCCTCGCGCTCCCCGCCTTCGCCGCCGCCGAACTGCTGCGCCCCCATTCCCCGCTCGCCGAGGAGGAGCTCGCGGGCATCGCGCACGCCTCCACCGCCGTCGTCACCATGGCCTTCTCCCGGGCGCGGTCCCACTTCCTGCCCGAGGGCAACGGCTTCCTCGTCCCGCCCGTGGACGGCCACGCCCTCAAGGCCGCCTCGTTCCTCTCCAACAAGTGGGCGTGGCCGCACGACTCGGCCCCCTCGGTGTTCGTGCTCCGCGCCTCCATCGGCCGGATCGGCGAGGACGAGGTGCTGGACCGGCCCGACCGACACCTGGTGCGCACCGCCATCGCCGAACTCCACCACGCGGTGGGCCCCATGGGCGAACCCCTGGCCGCCCGCGTCACCCGCTGGGACCGGGGCCTGCCGCAGTACGGCGTCGGCCACCGGGAGCGGGTGACGCGCATCCGCGAGGCCGTCGGCAAGCTCCCCGGCCTCGCGGTGTGCGGAGCGGCGTACGAGGGCGTGGGCGTCGCGGCCTGCGTGGCGACGGGCCGCAACGCCGCGAAGGAGATCCTGGCCGACGACTGACCCCGACACGGGCAGGGCGGGGCCGTCGGACCCCCGAACGGCCCACGGCGCGGGCGGAGCCGCCACGGCCCCCGCAGGATGGGGAACATGCCGAGAAACGCCCTGCGGAACGCCGCTGCCGCCGCCCTCGCCGCCGCGCTGCTCACCACCGCCGCCTGTTCCGACGGGGGCGACGCGAAGAAACCGGGGGCCGACGGCTCCGGCGACGTGAAGCCCCTCAAGTGGGGCGAGTGCGACGCCCCCACCGCGCTCCAGGGCGGCGGTCCGACGCCCGGCAAGGACTGGCAGTGCGCCACCCTCGACGTGCCCCTGGACTACGCGGATCCCGGGGGCGAGACGATCCCGATCGCGCTGATCCGTGCCAAGGCCCGGGACCCGAAGAACCGGATCGGCTCGCTCGTCTTCAACTTCGGCGGCCCGGGCGGCTCCGGCATCGCGACGCTGCCCGGCGCGGCCAAGGAGTTCGACGCCCTGCGCGACCGCTACGACCTGGTCAGCTTCGACCCCCGGGGCGTGGGCGCCAGCGCCCCCGTCAAGTGCGAGACCGACAAGCAACTGGACGCGTACTACGCCCAGGACTCCTCCCCGGTCACCCCGGCGCAGGAGACGGCGTACCTGGACGGCATCAAGAAGTACCAGAAGGCCTGCCGGACGAACTCGGGCCAGGTCCTGCCGTACGTCGGCACCGAGAACGCCGCCCGCGACCTGGACCGGATCCGCCAGGCCCTCGGCGACGAGAAGCTGAACTACTTCGGCATCTCCTACGGCACCGAACTCGGCGGGGTCTACGCCCACCTCTTCCCCAAGAACGTCGGCCGGGCCGTCTTCGACGCCGTGGTGGACCCGACGCAGACCTCCGAGCAGGGCTCCCTCGGCCAGGCCAAGGGCTTCCAGCTCGCCCTCGGCAACTTCGCGCAGGACTGCGTGGACCGGGGCGACGCCTGCGCGCTCCAGGGCAGCACCGCCAAGGAGATCGAGGACAACGTCATCAAGCTCCAGAAGTCGCTGGCCGCCAAGCCCATCGCGGGCATCGGCGACCGGCAGCTCACGGAGAGCGCCGCGACCAACGGCATCGCGCAGGCCCTGTACTCCAAGGAGCTGTGGCCGCTGCTGGAACAGGGCCTCGACGAGGCGGAGGGAGGCCAGGGCCAGCTGCTGATGGCCTTGTCCGATTCCCTCAACGGGCGTGATCAGGAAGGGCGTTACAGCAACATCATGGCCGCCAACACGGCCATCAACTGCGCCGACTCCAAGGAGCGCCACACCCTGGAGCAGACCAGGGCCAAGCTCCCCGAGTTCCGCGCGGCCTCGCCCGTCTTCGGGGACTTCCTCGGCTGGGCCATGCTGAGCTGCACCGACTGGCCCGTGGCGGGCGCCTGGGACACCCCGGACGTCTCCGCCCCCGGCTCCGCCCCGATCCTGGTGATCGGCAACACCGGCGACCCGGCGACCCCGTACGAGGGCGCCCGCAAGATGGTGGAGCGCCTCGGTGCGGGCGTGGGCGTGGAGCTGACGTACAAGGGCGAGGGGCACGGCGCGTACAACAGCGGCGACCCCTGCGTGCAGAAGGCGGTGAACGGCTACCTGTTGGACGGGAAGGTACCGACCGCCAACTCGGTCTGCACGGCGGCCCCGGACGCCACGAAGACCCCCGACGGACCGCAGGCCTCGGAGAGCACCTGAGCCGGTGACCCCGCCGCCTCCCGGGAACCCGAACGGGGCCGTACCGCGCGGACGCGGTACGGCCCCGTCGGGACGTTCGGGGGACCGGGGGGTCGCCCTAGTAGATCGGCTTCTCCGGCTCGATCTGGTGGACCCAGCCGATGACGCCGCCACCGACGTGCACCGCGTCCGCGAAGCCCGCGGACTTCAGGACGGCGAGGACCTCCGCACTGCGGACACCCGTCTTGCAGTGCAGGACGATGCGCTTGTCCTGGGGCAGGTCCTGGAGGGCCGTGCCCATCAGGAACTCGCCCTTGGGGATCAGCTTCGCGCCGGGGATCGAGACGATCTCGTACTCGTTGATCTCACGGACGTCGATGATCTCGATCGGCTCGTCGTTGTCGATCCACTCCTTGAGCTGCTTGGGAGTGATCGTCGAACCCGCGGCGGCCTCCTGGGCCTCCTCCGACACGACGCCGCAGAAGGCCTCGTAGTCGATGAGCTCCTTGACGGTCGCGTTCGGACCGCACACCGCGCAGTCGGGGTCCTTGCGGACCTTGACCTGGCGGTACTGCATCTCCAGGGCGTCGTAGATCATCAGGCGGCCGACCAGCGGCTCGCCCACGCCCGTGAGGACCTTGATGGCCTCGGTGACCTGGATGGACCCGATGGACGCGCAGAGCACGCCCAGCACGCCGCCCTCGGCGCAGCTCGGGACCATGCCCGGCGGCGGCGGCTCCGGGTACAGGCAGCGGTAGCACGGCCCGTGCTCGGACCAGAAGACCGAGGCCTGACCGTCGAAGCGGTAGATCGAACCCCACACGTACGGCTTGTTCAGCAGCACGCAGGCGTCGTTGACCAGGTAACGGGTGGCGAAGTTGTCCGTGCCGTCGACGATGAGGTCGTACTGGCTGAAGATCTCCATCACGTTCTCGGCTTCGAGCCGCTCTTCGTGAAGGACCACGTTGACGTACGGGTTGATGCCCAGCACGCTGTCGCGCGCCGACGCGGCCTTGGAACGGCCGATGTCCGCCTGGCTGTGGATGATCTGGCGCTGCAGGTTCGACTCGTCGACCTCGTCGAACTCCACGATGCCCAGCGTGCCGACGCCGGCCGCGGCCAGGTACATGAGGGCGGGCGAGCCGAGACCGCCGGCGCCCACCGCGAGCACCTTGGCGTTCTTCAGGCGCTTCTGCCCGTCCATCCCGACATCGGGAATGATCAGGTGACGGGAGTACCGACGGACCTCGTCAACGGTGAGCTCAGCAGCTGGCTCTACCAGGGGTGGCAGCGACACGGGGGCTCCAGGCGGGTCATCCCCGCGGTCACGGGGAGCATCAAAGGCTAGTTATGTCCCGTAACACTGCCACGCTCCACTTCATTCCGAGACACTCGTCCCGATCCGCGAGACGATTTCGTCCCAGTACCCGGGCATCGAGGCCCACGGGTCCCGGTCCCCGGCGCCCCGCCGGTCGGTGAGCCACACCGTGCCGGCGCCCTGCCAGCGGGCGATCCGGACGGCCTCCTCCAGGTGGGTGCGGGGCACCCCGTGGACGAGGTGGCAGAACCGCTCCGGCGGGTGCTCGGCCGTCCACTCCGCCACCTGCGACCACCGGTAGTCGGCCCAGGCCCCGGAGAAGGTGACCAGCTGGTCGGCGGCCTCCGCGTAGCCCGCGTACGGATGCGTGCCGTGCCCGAGGACGATCAGCAGCTGCTCGCCGAGCCCGCGCAGCGCGTCCACGACCCGGCGGACGAAGGCCAGTTCCGACCGGTCGGCGGGCGCGTCGGCGAGGTAGAAGCCGCCGACCCCGTACCAGTCGCGGAACCGGTGCGCGTCGGCGACCAGCTCCGCGAGGGGCCGCGTTCCGTCCCGCATGGCGAGATGGCCGAGCAGCCGGGGACCGCCGGCGCCGGGCGTGCGCAGCTTCGCGGCCGCGTCGCCGCAGTGCGGGTCCGGGCGGCCGCCCGGGCCCTCCGTGACGTTGAGGACCGCCCAGTGCAGGGGGGTGCCGGGCCGGGTCAGTTCGGCCCACTCCACGGGGGCGAGCAGGGGGTGGGCGTAGCCCGGGGCGCCGAGACCGAGGCGGCCGGCCTCGGTCGCGGCGGCCGCCGGGCTTCCGGGCGGCGTGGTCAGATGCGGCACGCCGCCTCCATCCAGATGTCCGCCAGGGATTCCTCCAGGTTGATCCGCGGCCGCCAGCCGAGCCGGTCGCGGGCGGTGCGTACGTCGGCCTGCTGCCAGGGGCCGCAGCCGTCCGGGTACGGATAGGGCTGCGGTGCGGTCCCGGCGATCTGCTCGGGGGTGGCCTCGGAGCGCGGCGAGCCGATGGCGGCGAGGCCCGGCGGCCGGCCGGGGTGCCCGTGCTGGGGCAGGTCCAGTTCGTGCAGGGCTCCTCCGTACCCGGCGACCCGGGCGAGGACGGCGGCGGCGTCGCGCAGCCGGACGGCGCGGCCGGTGCCGATGTTGACGACGCCCTGGGCGGCGGACAGCGAGGCGGCGTGCACGGCTCGCGCGACGTCCCGTACGTCGACGAAGTCGCGCTGCACGCCGAGGCCGCTCAGCTTGAGTTCGCCGTCCCCGGACTGCATGGCCCGCCGCATGGCCTCGGCGAGCCGGCCGAGCGGGGAGCCGGCGGGGGTGCCGGGACCGACGGGCGAGAAGATCCGCAGGACGACGGCGTCCAACCCCGACCCGAGGACGAGCTCGGTGGCGGCCAACTTGCTGACGCCGTACGGCCCCCCGGGTCTCGGCACGGCGTCCTCGGCCGTGGACGAACCGGGCTGGCTGGGCCCGTACTCGGCGGCGCAGCCGAGCTGGACGAGCCGGGCCCCGCAGCCGCTGCGGCGCAGCGACTCGCAGATGGTGGCGACGGCGACGGTGTTGTGCCGGGTCAGTTCCCGGGCGCCGCCGCGGGTGGCGCCCGCGCAGTTGATGACGACGCCCGGGTGGACGGCGTCGAGGAAGCGGGTGAGCGCGCCGGGGCTGCCCGTGGCGAGGTCGAAGCGGACGTCGGCGTCGTCCCCGCGGCCGAGCGCGGTGAGCTGGACGGCGGGGTCGGCGAGCAACCGGTCCGCGACGTAGCGGCCGAGGTACCCGTTGGCTCCGATCAGCAGCACCCTCATCGCGCCGCCCCTTGGTTGTTTGGCTGGCCGGTCATCCTGTTGCTCCTTGGTGGTGGGGTTCGGTAGGGGGTACGGCGCTCCGGCGTCGGCTCCGAAGCTCAGGGACGCGCGTGGGCCGAGGCCCGGGACAGCGCGAGGAAGGCGTGGACGAGGAGTCCCGCGGCGGCGGCCGTCACCACCGCCGGGACCGGGACCAGGGCCAGGGCCAGGGCCACGGCCGGCGGAGCGCCGCGGCTGCCGTGGCCGAGCAGCAGGCGGGCCAGGAACAGCAGCACCGCGAGCGGCACCGCCGTGGCGAGGGCGGCTCCGGTCACCGCGGCCGCCCCCGTGGCGGCCGCGGTGAACAGCAGGAGGGTCCCGGCGAGCAGGGGCCGCGCCCCGTCGGCGAAGTCCTCCAGGGCCCGGCTGGCGGCGAGCCGGCGCCGGGCCCCGGCGGCGAACAGGACCGCGGCGAGGTGCCCGGGGGCGACGGCCAGGGCGAGGGCGGCGCCGAGGGCGGGTCCGTGTCGGTGCACGGCCCAGCCGACGGCGGCGGCGCCGAGCAGGTGGGCGAGCCGGGGGAACCTGCCCCCGGCGACCCGCCCGGGCCACACCAGGGCCCCGGCGGTGACGAGCACCGCGAGGGGGCCTGCCCACGGCGTCCCGGTGGCGGCCGCACCGAGCGCGAGGGCGCCGGGCAGCAGGGAGTACCCGACGCGGCGCAGTGCCGGCCCGCTCGCCGCCCGGCCGGCCGGCGCCGGGGCGGCGGGAACGGGGCGGGCGGCCTCGTCCCGGGGGGCACGGGCGTACAGCTCCTCCGCGAGGGAGAAGACGTCGCGGTGCCGGAACCGGGCGGCGGTGCGGTCGGTGATGCCGTGCGCTTCGAGTCCGGCGGCGATCTCCAGCGGGTCGACGGCCCGCTCGCAGAGCTCCCGGTGCCGGTACAGCAGCGACTTGACGGGGTCCCCGCCGGGGGTCCGCCGCCGGGGGGCCTGCGGGGCGGTCCCGTCGGAACCCGCACCCGGGCCGGGGCCAGGGCCGGGGCCGGGGCCGGGGCCAGGGCCGGGTCCAGGCCCGGGATCGGCGGGAGCCGGCCCGGCCGGGGCGACCGGTACGGCCGACGCGACGGAGACGACCGGCCCGACCGGGGCGACGGGTACGGCCGCCGGCCCGCCGGGGCCGTGCGCGTCGCCCGCGAGGGGGCCGTGGTCGAGGGTGGTCACGCGGTGGCCTCCGTGATCCCGGAGGCGCCGCCGGTGGGGCCGGGGGTCGCCCAGGTGGGGGTCGTCCAGTGGCCCGGGACCCGGGCTTCGGCGGGCTGCTCGAACGGGATCTCCCCGTCGGGCCGGGCGGAGCCGCGGGCCAGCAGCCGCAGGTAGATCTCCTGGAAGGCGCCGACGTTCTGCTCGACGGTGAACAGTTCGAGGGCCCGGGCCCGGGCGGCCGCGCCGAGCCGCTGGGCCCGTTCGGGTTCCCCGAGCAGGGCGAGGCAGGCGTCGGCGAGGGCGCGGGGGTTGCGGGGCGGGACGACGAGCCCGGTGCCGCCGATGACCTCGCGGACGGCGCCGACGTCGGTGGAGACGGTGGCCCGGCCGCAGAACATGGCTTCGGCGAGGGTGAGGGGGAAGCCCTCGATCACCGAGGACAGCACCACGATCCGCCCCGCTCCGTACGCGTCGGCCGGCGAGGGCACCTCGGGGCCGCCGACCTCCTCGAAGGTGACCGGGCTCTCCCCCACCGTGCGGGCGTCGGCGGCCTCGTAGGGGAAGAGCTGCGCGGCCAACGAGCGGCAGTCGGCGAGGTAGTTCACGGCGGTGGCGCCGGGCGCGACGGCCGTGGCGAGGATCCGCAGCCGGGCGCGCGGGGCGGCCCTGCGGACGTCGGCGAAGGCGTGCAGCAGGGCGATCAGGTCCTTGGCCGGGTCGATCCTGCCGACCCACACCAGGGTGTCGGGGTCGCCGCGGTCCGGCTCCTCCCCGACGGCGGCGAATCGGTCCGCCTCCATTCCCGGGTAGACGGTCCGCAGCCGGTCGCGGGGGGCGCCGCAGCGCTCCTGCCAGCGGCGGGCGTGGGCGTTGCCGGGGGTCAGCAGGTCGGCCCGGGCGTAGATCTCGCCGGCGAGGCGGGTCTGGAAGGCGGCGAGCAGGGCGCGCAGCGCGGGCCGGGTGTCGTCGGTGTCGGCCAGGTAGTGGGAGCGCAGTTGCACCCCGTACTCGGTGACCAGCAGCGGGACCCCGAAGAAGCGTTTGGCCAGGAGTCCGGGGAGCGCGGCGATCCCACCGGCGGCGGCGTGGCAGACGTCGACCGCGCCGAGGCCCTCGGCGCCGTCCTCGTACCAGTCCAGGGACAGCGGGCGCAGCGCCCGTTCCAGTTCGTCGACGAACTCCAGCAGGTCCGGTACCTGCGCCGTGCGCACGGCGCGGCCCGCGCCCGCGGCCCGGCAGGCGGACTCGACCGTGCGCACGGCCGTCTCGGAGCGCAGGGCGGCGTACATCCCGCCCTGTTCGCGGGCGAGTTCGGCGAGGCCGTAGAGGCCGGCGGCGAAGGGGTCGCCCTGGCCGGCGCAGACGCCCCGGACCAGGTCCCCGAAGGCTTCGGTGAAGCGGCGGCGCTCGCGGCGGGAGTGGGTGCGCCCGTCGTCGGCGGGGGCCCACAGCGGGGCGGTCCGTACGCGGGTGACGTGGTCGGGGAGCGGGACGCGGCCCGCGCTCTCCTGACCGGCGCTGCGGCTCAGCGCGTAGAGCTCGAACTCGTGCTGCGGGAGCCCGCGCACGAGCCGGTCGCACCACAGCCTCGCCTCTCCGGCCGCATACGGATATCCGCCTTCCGTGAGCAGTGCGATCCGCACGGGTGGTACCCCCGATCTCCCTTTCAGGGGGTCGCCGTTGGCCCGGCGACCCGCCGCGGAAGAACTCAAGCGGATATGCCGAAGGCGCGACGGACGGTTGTCCGTCGCGCCACCGGAAGGGGTGAAGAGTCGTAACTTTCCCGTACGGTTCGCGTTCGAGCACGCTAGGAAAGGGTGTCTCAACGGCCTCCCGCGCACTCCCCCGAACGCGCCCCGACTTCCCGGGAGCGTCCCCCACGACTACGCGATGGCCTCCTGTCGCGCGGAGCGCCGGTCGGCGGCCAGCGCGGGGTCGAGGGCCGGTACGGCGTCGAGCAGCCGGCGGGTGTACGGGTGCTCGGGCCGGTCGTAGACCCGGTCGACGGGGCCCTCCTCGACGATCAGTCCGCCGCGCATGACGGCGACCCGGTCGCTGACCTGTCGGACCACCGCGAGGTCGTGCGCGATGAAGACCAGCGCGATGCCGAGCTCCCGCTGGAGTTCCGCGAGCAGGGCCGTGACCTGGGCCTGGGTGGTGACGTCGAGGGCGGAGACCGGTTCGTCGCAGACGATGAGGCGGGGCCGGGGGGCGAGCGCGCGGGCGATGCCGACGCGCTGGCGCTGGCCGCCGCTGAACTCGTGCGGGTAGCGGTCGTGGTGCCCGGCCTCCAGTCCGACGCGGACGAGGAGTTCCCCGACTCGGGAGCGGATGGCGTCCTCGTCGCGTTCCCCGGCGGCGCGCAGCGGGTCGGCGATGGACTCCCCGACGGAGCGGCGCGGGTTGAGGGAGGACACCGGGTCCTGGAAGACCATCTGGGCCCCGGCGGAGATGCCCTTGACCTCGGCGCCCGCGCGGCGGACCTGCCCGGAGGTGGGCGCCAGCAGGCCGACGAGCATCCGGCCGAGGGTGCTCTTGCCGCTGCCGCTCTCCCCGACGATGCCCAGCGTCTCGCCTTCCCGTACGGCGAGGGACACGCCTGCGACGGCGGTGGTCCGGCGCCCGCCCCGGCCGAACTCGCGGCGCAGGTCGAGGGCCTCGACGGCGGGCGCGGACTCGGCGGGGGCGGCCCGCAGCCGGGGCGGGCGAGGGGTGTCGAGCCGGGGCACGGCGGCCAGCAGGGTCCGGGTGTACGCGGCTCGCGGCGCGGTGAGGACCTCGGCGACGGGTCCCCGTTCGACGGCGGCGCCGTCCCGCATGACGAGCAGGTCGTCGACGCTCTCCGCGGCCACGCCCACGTCGTGGGTGACGAGCAGCAGGCCGAGGCCGCGTTCCTCGCGCAGTCCGTGCAGCAGGTCGAGGATCTGCGCCTGGACGGTGACGTCGAGGGCGGTGGTCGGTTCGTCGGCGATCAGCAGGCGCGGTTCGCAGGCCAGGGCCATCGCGATGAGGGCGCGCTGACGCATGCCGCCGCTGAACTCGTGGGGTCGGGACCGGGAGCGTCGTACGGCGTCGGCGATGCCGACCCGGTCCAGGACCTGGACGGCCCGGGCCCGGGCGGCCCGGCGGGTGCCGCCCGCGTGGACCCGGTACACCTCGGCGATCTGGTCGCCCACGGCCTGGTACGGGTCCAGCGCGCTCAGCGGGTCCTGGAAGACCATCGCGGCGGTCGAGCCGCGCAGCCGGCGCAGGTCGGCGGCGGAGGCCGCGTCCACGTCGGTGCCGGCGACGCGGACGGTGCCGCCGAGGCGGGCGCCCGTACCGCGGTGCAGCCCCAACAGCGCGGCGGCGACGGTGGACTTGCCGCTGCCGGACTCGCCGACGATGGCCAGCGCGCGGCCGTGTTCCAGGGTGAACGAGACGCCGTCGACGGCCCGTAGGCGCCGACCGGGCCCGCCGATCGGGAAGTCGACGACGAGGTCGTCGACCTCCACCAGGAGTTCCGTCATGCGAGGGCCACCCTTCGGTCGGCGACGGCGTGGAGCAGGTCGGCGACGGCGCCGGCGATGACGACCGCCGCTCCGATGGTGAGGACGACGCCCACGACCACGGGCAGGTCGACGACGCGCACGCCGTCGATCAGGGTCTTGCCGAGGCCGGGGATGCCGAAGAGGGACTCGGTGAGGACCGCGCCGCCGATCATGGTGCCGAAGTCCACGGCGCTGAGCGCGATCACGGGGGCCACGGCGCCGCGCACGGCGTGCCGGGTGATGAGGGCGCGCTCGCCGACGCCGTAGGCGCGGAAGGTGCGGATGTGGTCCTCCGCGAGCGTCTCCAGCGTCGAACTGCGGCTCAGTCGGGCGTACTTGGCGCTTTCGAACAGGCCGAGGGTGAGCCAGGGCAGCAGCAGGTTCCAGGCCCATTGCTCGGGGTCCTCGCTCAGCGGGACGTACGTCGGGAAGGGCAGCCACTGGAGGTGGGCGCAGACCGTCATGAGCAGCAGCAGGCCGAGGATGAAGACGGGCGTGCCCGTTCCGGCGAGGGTCAGGACGGTCAGGGCCCGCTCGGTGAGGCCGCCGCGGCGCAGCGCGGAGAGCAGTCCCGTGCCGACGCCGACGACGAGCCAGACGACGAGCGCGCCGACGGCGAGCGAGAAGGTCGCGGGCAGCCGTTCCAGGAGCAGCTCGGTGACCTGTCGGTCGTTCTGGTAGGAGAAGCCGAGGCAGGGCGCGTCGCAGTGCAGCAGCAGTCCGGCGCCGCCGGAGTAGTCCCGACCGACCAGGATCCCTTGGACGAAGCGCAGGTACTGCACGGTCACGGAGTCGTTCAGGCCGAGTTGTTCGCGGACCTGGGCGATCTGTTGCGGGTTGCAGCGCTCGCCGCAGGCGAGGCGGGCGGGATCGCCGGGGGCGACGTAGAAGAGGGCGTAGATGACGACGGACAGGGCGAGCATGACGAGCAGGGCGCCGCCGGTCCGTTTGAGCGCGAAGGAGGTCACGCCGTGCGTTCCTTCCTGGTGCCGACCCGCAGGCGCGAGCCCTCGCGCGGGTCGAGGGCCGTGCGGACGGCGTCGCCGAGGACGGTGAAGGCCAGCACGGTGGCGAAGAGCAGCCCGGCGGGGAGCAGGACGTAGGCGGGATCGGCGCGGAACCAGGTCTGCGCGCTTGAGAGCATCTGCCCCCACGAGGGGGTCGGCGGTTTGACCCCGACGCCGAGGAAGGACAGCGAGGCCTCGGCCACCATGGCGGTGGGGACCTTGATCGCGGCGAGGGTGATGACGGGCGCGGCCAGCGCGGGCAGCAGTTCGCGGCGGGCGATCCGCAGCGTGCCGTTCCCGGAGAGCCGGGCGGACTGGACGAAGTCGAGGCCGGTCAGGGCGAGCGTCTGGGCGCGCACCATGCGGGCGGTGCCGCCCCAGTCGAACAGTCCGATGAGCAGGATCAGCAGCAGTTCGCGGGGGAAGTCGGACGGGACGACGGCGGTGAGGGCGATGCCGATGACCAGCATGGGCAGCGCGATCATCACGTCGGTGAACCGGCCGATGAACTGTCCGACGAAGCGGTTGCCGAGGGCCGCGGCGAGTCCGACGGCCACGCCGACGGCGATCTGTACGGCGGTGGCACCGAGGGCGACGAGCAGCGAGACCCGCGCTCCGTACAGGAGGCGGGTGAAGAGGTCGCGGCCGGTGCCCGGTTCGACGCCGAGCCAGTGGTCGGCGGAGACGCCGCCGAAGGAGCCGAGGGGGACGCCGCCGCGCGCGGAGTCGACGAGGTCGTCATGGTAGGCGTTCGGGTCCTGGCCGGTGAGCTGGGCGAACAGCGGTGCGGTGAGGGCGAGCAGGACGAGCAGGGCCAGGGTCGTGGCGGCGGCGATCGCCGAGGGGCGGCGCAGCACCCGGCGCAGGACCTGGCGCGCGGCGCCCGCCGCCGGGGGGACGGCCCCGGCGGCGGAGACCGGCTTGTCGATCAGGACGCTCACTTGACGGAGACCTGCGAGATGTCGAGGACGCCGGTCCAGTCGCTGATGACGACGTTCTTGACGTCTTTGCCGACGAGGCGCTTGTAGACCGGGTGGAAGAGCGGAACGTCGAGGGCCTGCTCGCCGATCTTCTTGTCGAGGGCGCCCCAGCGCTTGCCCGCGGCGGCGAGGTCGGTGAGCTTGGCGATCTCGTCGATCTCGGTGTTCACGGCCGGGTCGTCGAGTTGCGCGTGGTTGTAGTTGGAGCCGTTGGTGACGATCTGCCGGCCGTCGAAGATCGGGGCGAGGAAGGGGGCGCCGGAGGGCCAGTCGGCGCCCCAGCGGGAGAGGAAGAAGCCGGGCGTGTTCTTGACGTCCCAGCGCTTCTCGTTGAAGGCGTTGTTCTCCAGGCCCTCCAGCTTGACGGTGATGCCGGCGGCGGCGAGGGCCTGCTGGACGGCGGTGGCGACCTCGGGGCTGGTCTGCCGGTTCTGCGCGGTGGAGTGGGTCAGGGTGATGGTGAGGCCGTCGGGGTGGCCGGCTTCCCTGAGGAGCTCCTTGGCCTTCTCCGGGTTGCCGGTCTTTCCCGCCGGGAAGTGGTCGTAGGCGGTGAAGCCGAAGGCCTCGCGTTCGGGCAGGAAGGTGGTGGCGGGCTCGGCGAGGGCGGAGCCGCCGGCCGCGTTGATGACGCTGGTGCGGTTGATCGCGTACGAGATGGCCTGGCGGACCTTCGGGTTGTCGAAGGGGGCGACCTTCGGGTTGAAGGCCAGGTAGTTGATGTAGCCGAAGTGGCCGGTACCGACGCGGGAGGCCAGTTCCTCGTTGCCACCGATCTGGGCGAGTTCCGCGGGACCGAGGTTGGTATCAGTGGTGACGGCAGCCGCGTCGGGGCCGGAACTGGTGGTCAGGCGCTGGTTGATGACGGCGGCGTCGAGTCCGGAGCGGACGTCGATCCTGTCCGGGTAGGCCTTGCGCTCCTCGTCGGTCTTCTCGTCCCAGTGCTCGTTGCGCTCCAGGGTGAGGTGTTCGCCGTCGCCGTCGTTCTTGACGACCTTGTACGGGCCGGAGGAGACCGGGTGTTCCTCGTACTTGACTCCGGTGTCCTTGGACTTGGGCACGGGGGCGAACTGGGTCTGGGTGGCGAGGAAGGGGAACTCGCCTTCGGGCTTGCGGAGTTTGAAGACGATCGTCCTCGCGTCCGGCACGACGATGGAGTCGAGGCCCTTCCCGCCGTCCTTGTAGGGACCCTCGTAGCTCTCCCCGCCGACCAGCCAGTCCCTCAAGTAGGGCGCGCCGCCCGAGAGTTCGGCGGCGAAGGACCGTTCGATGCCGTACTTGATGTCGGCGGTGGTGATCGGGGAGCCGTCCTCGTACTTCAGCCCGTCCTTGAGGGTGTACGTCCACTCGGTGGCGTCGGCGTTGGGCTTGCCGAGGTCGGTGGCGAGGTCGGGGACGACCTTCGCGCCGGCCGGTCCGTCCTCGCGGTTGCGGGTGGTCAGGGTGCGGAAGACCAGCGAGGGAACGTTTCCGCCGCCCGAGGTGTAGAGCCGTGCGGGGTCGAAGTCGCTCTGCGGCTCGTTGTTGAGGACGGTCAGGGTGCCGCCCTTCTGCGGGGCGGCCCCGGCGGTGCCCGGCTTGCCCTCGGCGGCGGCCTTGCCGGTGGCGTCCTCGGGTCCGCACGCCGCGGCTCCCCCGGCCAGTACGAGGCTGACGGCGACCGCGGCGACGCGGCGCGCTCGGTGGGACTGACGGGCTGGACCGACGGAATGCATGGGAAATGGGACCTCTCGGCACGGAGCGGGATGCGGAAAAGGCCACGCGAAGGGCAGCTGTCGCCGGTCGGCGAACGGAAGGGACCGTCAAGAACAGGGCAGCCGCGCCCGCGGGCAGGAAGGGCCCGGGCGCGGCGAAGCAGTCGGTGAGGAAGTCGCGCGCTCAGGCAGGCGTCAGCGACAGGAGATGTCGGCCACGCTGTGCGCGGCCACACCGAGGAGCGCCAGCTCGATGGCGGCGCTCGCGAAGAGGGTGTGGCGGTGCGACATGCGGAGAACAATGACCGATGAGCGGACGCGTTGTCAACGAAACGGCTATGGCCCGCTCCGCGCCTTTGCGTCAACTCCCGGGATATACCCAGGGATTGGGCTTGCATTGAATATTGTTGATGTTGAGGGATTTCGTCTGCTGCTGCATGATCGGCGCGAGCGCACCCGGCGTCTGGCAGTTGACGTGCCCGTGTCCGAGTCGGTGTCCGACCTCGTGGTTGATGAGCATCTGGCGGTAGGCCACCATCTGGTCCGGCCCGAAGGTCGTCGAGCCCTGGGCCCAGCGGAACGCGTTGATCATCACGCGTTCGGTGGAGGCGGAGTCGCAGGAGACGTTGTCGACGGTGGTGTCCAGCGAGGACTTGGCGCACCACACGCCGGTCGTCCCGGGACTGGCCAGGGTGATCACGAACAGCACCTCACCGGCCGGGACCCGCTCGAAGGCCATCTGCCCGCCGTGCGCCCAGCTGCGCGGGTCGTTGAGGGTGCGCTGCACGGCTTCCGCGAAGAGCTTCTGGTCCATGCCGAGCCCCTGCTCGACGTCGACCCGGTAGCGCACCACCGTGCCCTTGCCGGGCGCCTTCTCCACGCCGGGCACGGTGTCGAAGGTGCCGGGGCCCTTCAGTTGGGCGTCGATGGGCAGTTGCAGGGCCATCTGTTGTTCGTACGTCAACGGCTGCGCGGGCGCGGCCACGACCGGCGGGGAGTCGGGGGTCGGGCGGCCCTCGGAGCGGTCCGTACGGCCGCTCATGGCCCGTTCGCCGCCGTCACCGCCGGCGACCGCCGTCCCGGCGCCGGAGTCCCCGTCGAGCGCCACCTGACCCGCGACGACGACGGCCAGCACGGTGGTGACGGCGGCGGCGGCCATCCCGGTGTAGGTACGGAACTTCGCGCCGCGCCCGGAGCCGGTGCGCTCGTCGGGGGCGGCCGGCTCGGACTCCCGCGGCCCGGGCACCAGCGGCGCCGCCGACGGGTCGTCGGCGAAGGGCCGGCCGGTCACGAAGGGGTCGTCGGCGAAGGGGCCGGAGGGGCGGGAACCGGGGCCGGAGGCGCGGGAGCCGGTGCCGAAGCGGGCGGCCGGGAACGGATCGGCGACGGGCGGAGCGGGGGCGGGCGGCGCGGCCGAGCGCGCCGGCGCAGAGGCGTACGCGGACGTTCGGGGGACGCCCCCCCGGTCCCCGTGACCGGCCTGGGCCCCGGTCTCCGTCAGCGGGTTCGCGCCCCAGGCGCCGCCCGGTTCGTGCTGCTCGGGCCGGCCGCCGGGCCGCGCGGCGGGGCCGGAGCGGGCCGGCGGTACGTACCCCTGGTGGATGACGGTGGGCTCCGGCGTCCGGCGCGGGCCGCGCGCGTCCTCGTGGGGGGCGGCGGGCCCCGCCGCGAACGCGGGGGCCGCGGACGCCTCGTGGGGCGCCGGTTCGTACAGGTCGCCGGGGAAGGATCCCCAGGGATCCTCGTACGGCGCGGGCTCCGGCCGCGGCGGGCCGTCCGCCGGAGCGGGTCCGGCGGGTGCGGCGGCCTTGCGACTATGTCGTCCCACGGTCCTCAGCCCTTGCCGTCTTCGGTATCTCGATCGGTGTCGTGCAGCAGCTCCCGGAACGCGGTGGCGACCACGTCCGGGTACTCCATCATCGCCACGTGCCCGGCCTCGGGCAGACACAGCAACCGCGAACCCCGGAAGGCGGCGGCGGCCTTGCGCGCCATACGGTACGAGACCAGTTGGTCCCGGCCACCGTAGACCAACAGGGTCGGTGCGAGCACCCGCTGGGCCTGACGCCACAATCCGTGCTGCCCACCGAGGGTGTAGGCGTCGACGATCCCCCGCGACGAGCGGGCCAACGCGTCCCAGAAGTACGGCAGCGCCATCCGCCGCTCCATCTCCTCGACGGCCCAGCCGAAGCCCTCCGGCGTCACCCGTGCGGGGTCCCCGTAACAGAGCGCCGTCACCCCCCGGGTGCGCTGCTCGGCGGTCAATCCGCGGCTCAGGCGCGTGCACAGCGCGGCCATGCCGGGCAGCGCCAGCAGGGCGGTGGGGACGGCCGACCGCTGCACGCGCAGTTCCGGCAGCGCCGGCGACACCAGCGTCAACGTGCGCACCAGGTCGGGCCGGACGGCCGCGATCCGGGTGCAGACCGCGCCGCCGAGGGAGTTCCCGAACAGGTGGACGGGACCGCGCCCGGCGGCGTCGAGGTGGCGGATGACGGCGCGGGCGAGCGCGCTCAGCGAGTAGTCCCGGTCGGCGGGGGGTGGCGACCAGCCGAAGCCGGGGAGGTCCACGGCCTCGGCGTCGACGCTGTCGGCCAGCTGCTCCATGAGCGCCGACCAGTTCTGGGAGGAACCGCCGAGTCCGTGCACGAACAGCACGGGCGGCAGACCCTCCCGTACGGGTGGCCGGAAACGTACGTTCAGCTCCAGGCCCGGCAGCGTGACGGTGCGCAGCTGCTCCCCCTCGGCCACTCGTACCGCCCCCACCTGGGGGTTCGGCTCGACGGTGGACCGCACACCCGGCAGCTCGGTCGAAGACATGCGGCAATGTTACGAGAGGATCACGCCCACCCCCCGGACTTCCCTTGTGTTGGCGGTCACAGGACCACCTGGCGGCGCATCGCCGATCCTCCTAGGCTCGTAGATGAGGTACGAGCGAAGGCGAGGGGAGCGCGATGACAGCCGACCCCGCGGAACCGGACACCTTCCGGGAAAGCGTTCCGGACATCACCGACCCCGAGGCGCCCGAGGCCGACGCCGCGGAGCAACGGACCGAACTCCAGCCGCAGGAGGACGACCCCCTGTCCGGCCTGGAGCCGGGCGAGGCACCCGAGGCGGACGCCGCCGAGCAGGCCCGCGTCGTCCCGCTCGACGAGGAGGACTACCGCTGACCGGCCCCCGGCGGCCCGCCCACGGCCCGCGCCCGCCGCTGACCAGCGTGTCCGGCCGGTCCGTACCGCGAGAAAACTCGGCTTGAACCCACCAGATCGGGTTACCGAAAAGTACGATGGCGGCGCGGCGCAGAGCGCACTGTGTACTGAAAGAAAGTGGGAGGCGGCGTGACAGCCATCGAGCAGACCGAGGCAGCGCGTCCGCGGGGCACGCGACTGCCGCGTCGCGCCCGGCGCAACCAGCTCCTGGGCGCGGCCCAGGAGGTCTTCGTCGCACAGGGTTACCACGCCGCCGCGATGGACGACATCGCGGAGCGCGCCGGAGTCAGCAAGCCGGTGCTCTACCAGCACTTCCCCGGCAAGCTCGACCTCTACCTGGCGCTGCTGGACCAGCACTGCGAGTCCCTGCTGGTCGCCGTGCGCACGGCGCTGGAGTCGACCACCGACAACAAGCTGCGCGTGGCCGCGACGATGGACGCCTACTTCGCGTACGTCCAGGACGAGGGCGGCGCCTTCCGCCTGGTCTTCGAGTCGGACCTGACGAACGAGCCGGCGGTGCGCGAGCGCGTCGACCGGGTCTCGCTCCAGTGCGCCGAGGCGATCTCCGACGTCATCGCCGAGGACACCGGCCTGTCGAAGGACGAGTCGATGCTCCTGGCCGTGGGCCTGGGCGGGGTCTCCCAGGTGGTGGCCCGCTACTGGCTGTCCAGCGCGAGCCCGGTCGCCCGGGACACCGCCGTGGACCTGCTGACGTCGCTGGCCTGGCGCGGCATCGCCGGCTTCCCGCTGCACGGTACGGACGTCTGACCGGCGCCTGTTCGCTGCGAGCGTGTCCGCCACGAGCCGATCGTGTCCCCTCACCGGGCTAATGTGGACCGGGTACGGCGCGGCTGATCGCGCGAACCGGACCGTCGGAGGGACAAGGCCGTGGAGGTCAAGATCGGCGTGCAGCACGCACCCCGGGAGATCGTGCTGGAGAGCGACCTGAGCGCCGAGGAGCTGGAGAGCATCGTCTCCGCCGCGCTGTCGGGCACGGCGCCGCTGCTCAGCCTCACCGACATCAAGGGCCGCAAGGTCCTGGTGCCGTCGGACCGCCTGTCGTACGTCGACCTGGGCGAGCCGAGCGTGCGCAAGGTCGGCTTCGGAGCCGCGCTCTGAGGCACCGAGAACTGAGAGGAACGGCCCGGTGGTTGACTCCGCCGGGCCGTTTCCCATTGTTCCGCTTCGGGTAGGACCGCAGTGACCGCTTGCCCCGACGCATGGGAGTGACCAGATGCTGCTGATGGAGGCGCTCGGATCCGGTCTACTGGGTCTCGCCCTGGCCGGCGCGGCCGTCCGGGTGTTCGCCCCCCGGCTGCCGTCTCCCGGAACCGTCCTGGTCAGTGGCGCGGCGGGCGCGCTCTTCGGGGCCTACCTCACGCACACCGCGCTGGGCCCCGGGCACAACACCCTGGCCTACACCTTCCTCGGCGCCGCCCTGGTCTCGGCCGTCGTGCTGTCCTTGCTGCTGCGCCCCGCCCCGCAGGCGGGGAGGCAGCGCCGCCGGGCTCCGTTTTCGCTCCCGTCGCAGGGCTGAGCGGCCGCCGCCGAGCGAACCCGGTACCGGGCCCTGAGGCCGCGAGGGGCTGCCGGGGCTACGTGGGGATCCGGAACAGCCGAACGGGGGCCCTGCGGGCAGGACCCCCGTTCTTGCGCGCCCGGGCCGCCGTCAGGCGGCCAGGCCCAGTGCGGCCATCCGCTTGGTGTGCGCCTTGGTGATCCGGGCGAACATCTCGCCGACCGCCGCCAGGTCGAAGCCGGCCGCCATTCCGTCGACGCCGCCGACCAGCATCGTGGACAGCGCGTCGCGCTCGGCGACCACCCGCTGGGCTTGCGAGAGCGCCTCGCCCATCAGCCGGCGGGCCCACAGTGCGAGCCGGCCGCCGCAGCGCGGGTCGGCCTCGATCGCGGCGCGGACCTTCTCCACCGCGAAGCCGCCGTGGCCGGTGTCGTCGAGGACGCCGACGACGAGCGCGCGGGTGTCGGTGTCCAGGTGGGTGGCGACCTCGCGGTAGAAGTCGCTGGCGATCGAGTCGCCGACGTACGCCTTGACCAGGCCCTCCAACCAGTCCGAAGGGGCCGTCTGGCGGTGGAAGTCGTCGACGCCCTTCGCGAAGGGCTCCATCGCTGACGTCGGCTCCACGTCGATGGCCGCGAGCCGCTCGCGCAGCCGCTCGAAGTGGTGGAACTCGGCGGAGGCCATCTTCGCGAGTTCGGCCTTGTCGTCGAGAGTGGGTGCGAGCTTCGCGTCCTCCGCGAGCCGCTCGAACGCGGCGAGCTCACCGTAGGCCAGCGCGCCGAGGAGGTCCACGACGGCGGCCCGGTACTGGGGCGACGCCGAAGCCGTCGCCCAGTCCTGGGCGGCGATTCCGTGCACCTCGGCGGGGGCGCTGTCGTCGGCGGGAGATGCGTTTTCTACGGTCGACATGCTCCGCACAATAGCCGCCCGAAAGGCCGCACAAGTCACCACACCTGCACACTGTCGGTCCGTGTAAACGCGCCTACCCGGTGAATTCACCCGACACAGCTGCGCGATTCCGAGGTACAGTGGTAATGCGCCTGCCGAACACTCGGCGGGCCATCCGAATGAGGATGCCCGGTCGGTGGCCCGATCGGCTCCAACCCGACCGCCCTCGGTGTGGTGCGTACGTCCATGCGTACCGCCTCCGCACGAGGGGCCCCCTCAGCGGCAGATGCGCTTGAGCGAAGGCTAGTGGTCCCGCGCAGCTTCGTACGTAGCAGTACTGCAAGCACGGCACGGTACGACCCCCCTCGCCGCCTCGCGCCGCGTCTCACAGAAGAGGCAGCACCCTGACTACGTTCCGAGACCTCGGGATCTATCCCGAGACGGCCGAGGCCCTTGAGGCCGTCGGCATCGTGTCCCCCTTCCCGATCCAGGAGATGACCCTCCCCGTCGCCCTCTCCGGCTCGGACGTCATCGGCCAGGCGAAGACCGGCACCGGCAAGACGCTGGGCTTCGGCCTCCCCCTGCTGGAGCGCGTCACCGTTCCCGCTGACGTCGAGGCCGGCCGCGCCCGCCCCGACCAGCTGACGGACGCCCCGCAGGCCCTCGTGGTGGTTCCCACCCGCGAGCTGTGCACCCAGGTCACCAACGACCTCCTCACCGCGGGCAAGGTCCGCAACGTCCGCGTCCTCGCCATATACGGCGGCCGCGCGTACGAGCCGCAGGTCGAGGCGCTCAAGAAGGGCGTCGACATCATCGTCGGCACCCCGGGCCGCCTGCTCGACCTGGCCGGCCAGAAGAAGCTCGACCTGTCGCACGTGCGCGCCCTGGTGCTGGACGAGGCCGACGAGATGCTCGACCTGGGCTTCCTGCCCGATGTCGAGCGCATCATGAGCTACCTGCCGCCCAAGCGTCAGACGATGCTGTTCTCGGCGACCATGCCGGGCGCGGTCATCGGCCTGGCCCGCCGGTACATGACGCAGCCGACGCACATCCGCGCCGTCTCCGAGGACGGTGAGGGCGCGACCGTCGCCAACACCACGCAGCACGTCTTCCGTGCGCACAACATGGACAAGCCGGAGCTCGTCTCCCGCATCCTGCAGGCCGAGGGTCGTGGCCTCGCCATGATCTTCTGCCGCACCAAGCGCACGGCGGCCGACATCGCCGAGCAGCTGGAGAAGCGCGGCTTCGCCTCGGGCGCCGTCCACGGCGACCTGGGCCAGGGCGCCCGCGAGCAGGCGCTGCGGGCCTTCCGCAACGGCAAGGTCGACGTGCTGGTCTGCACCGACGTCGCCGCCCGCGGCATCGATGTCGAGGGCGTGACGCACGTCATCAACTACCAGACGCCGGAGGACGAGAAGACCTTCCTGCACCGTGTGGGCCGCACCGGCCGCGCGGGCAAGAAGGGCATCGCCGTCACCCTGGTCGACTGGGACGACATCCCGCGCTGGCAGCTGATCAACAAGGCGCTGGAGCTGGACTTCCACGACCCGGTCGAGACGTACTCCACGTCCCCGCACCTGTACGAGCAGATGAACATCCCGGCCGGCACCAAGGGCATCCTGCCCCGCGCCGATCGCACCCGGGCCGGTCTGAAGGCCGAGAACGTCGAAGACCTCGGCGAGACCGGTGGGCGCGGTGGCCGTGGTGGTCGCGGCCCCGCCGCCGCCGCTCCCGTGGTGACCGAGGAGCGGCCCGCCCGCACCCGTACGCCGCGTCAGCGCCGCCGTACCCGCGGTGGGTCGGACCTCGGCCCCGAGGCCGTGGACGCGCCGGTGACCCCGGCCCCCGAGGCGGCCGAGGCCGCTCCGGGCGTCGACGAGCCGCGCAGGCCGCGCCGCCGCCGCACCCGGGTGGCCGCCACGGCGGCCGCCGCCGCGGTGGCCGAGGCCGCCGTCGTCGAGGCGCCGTTCGCCGAGGCCCCGGCCGTCGTCGAGGCTCCAGTCGCGACCGAGGCTCCGGCCGTGGTCGACGAGGCCCCGGTCAAGGCGCGTCGGACCCGCACCCGCAAGGCCGTGGCGTCCGCCGACGAGGTCGTCGCCGAAGCCGCCGTCATCCCGGCCCCGGCGGAGGAGGCCCCGGCCGCGCCGCGGCGCAGCCGGGCCCGCAAGGCCGTGGCGCCCGTGGCCGAGGCCGTCGTCGTCCCGGCTCCGGCCGTGGCCGAGGAGGCCCCGGTCGCCCCGCGCCGTCCCCGCGTCCGCAAGGTCGTGGCGCCGGCCGCCGACGAGCCCGACTTCCAGATGGCTCCGATGGTGGAGCCGCCGGTGAAGGTCCGCCGGACCCGGCAGCCCCGCAAGGTCGTCGAGGCCGCGCCGGTCGTCGAGGCGGCCGCGCCGGCCGAGGAGGCCGCCACGAAGCCGAAGCGCACCCGGACCCGCAAGGCGGCCCCGGCCGCCGAGGTCGCCACCGCGGCGGCCGTCGCCGAGGAGGCCCCGGCCAAGCCGCGGCGCAGCCGCGCCCGCAAGGTCGCGGAGAGCGCCCCGGAGGCGTAGGCACCCGCCTGGAACGGCCCCGGCCCCTTTCACGAGGGGGCCGGGGCCGTTCGCGCACCCGGGGGCTACGGGCCGGTAGCCTCGGGCCATGAGCAAGCCCTCGCGCCTCACCCTGCCGTCCGTCGCCCGTGCGTACCGCCTGAACACCGCGCGCGGCGCGTTCGCCGTGCACGAGGCCGGGCAGCCCGTACGGGGCACCGCCCTGCTGGTCCCCGGGTACACGGGCAGCAAGGAGGACTTCGTCGGCCTGTTGGAGCCGCTTGCCGGCGCCGGGTACCGGGTCGTCGCCGTCGACGGGCGCGGCCAGTACGAGAGCCCCGGCCCGCGCGACGAGGCGGCGTACGGGTTGGAGGAGCTGGCCCGCGACGTGCTGGCCCAGGCCGCCGCGCTGGGCGGCGGGCCGCTGCACCTGGTCGGCCACTCCCTCGGTGGCCTGATCGCCCGCGCGGCGGTCCTGCGCGACGCCGCGCCGTTCGCCTCGCTCACCTTGATGAGCAGCGGGCCGGGAGCGATCACCGAGGTCCAGCAGGCCCGTACGAAGCTGCTGGTCGCCGGCCTGGAGGCGCTGCGGGACGACATGCCGGCGCTGTGGGCGGCGATGCGGTCCCAGGACCCCCAGAACCCCGAGGACCCGGACGACACGGTCCCGGACGGCCCGGCGATGACGGAATTCCTGCGGGAGCGCTGGCTGGCGACCGTGCCCGAGCAGTTGATCGCCACCGGCCGGGCGCTGATCGGTGAGCCGGACCGGGTGGCGGAGCTGGCCCTGGTGCCGCTGCCCAAGCTGGTTCTGTCCGGAAAGGTCGACTACGCCTGGCCCGTCCCGTTGCTGGACGACATGGCCGTCCGCTTGAGCGCGACACGAGTGGTGGTCGAGGATGCCGAACACTCCCCCAACGCCGAGAACCCGCAGGTCACAGCAGATGCGCTGGCCTCCTTCTGGGGAACCGTCCCGCAGAGGTAGTTAGCGAGGGAAAAAATTTCGTTAGCGTAGGGAATGTTTGCCGCTTACACTTCGTTAACCCTGTGCAAGGAGAAACACCGACGAAGGGAGAAGCCCATGCGCTTCGAGATTCTGCGCCTGAACGACGTCAACGGGTCCGCCGTGGACAGCACCGTCGTGGACGCGGCCTCCGTCAACCGGATCGTGCAGCAGGCCGCCTCTGTGGGCCAGCGCATTCTGATCCGACCGGCCGGACCGGCGTCCTCCTGAACTTCGCGCAACGCCCCCGCACCGGGATCCGGTGCGGGGGCGTTCGTGTGTCCGGGGGCGTGCGCGCGGCCCGGCCCGCGTTTCGTCAGGCGCCGCGGACGACCTGGAGCACGCCGTTGATGATCTGCTGGACGGCGATGGCGGAGAGCATCATGCCCGCGAGCCGGGTCACGAGCACCACGCCGCCGTCCTTGATGACCCGGATGATCACCAGCGAGTAGCGCATGGTCAGCCACAGCACCACGTGCATGGCGATGATGGCGCACCACACCGAAACCTGCCCGGTCACCCCGTCGGCCTTCTGGACGGCCAGGATGACGGACACGATGGCACCGGGGCCCGCCAGCAGCGGCATGCCCAGCGGGACGAGGGCGACGTTCACGTCCTTGGTCTGCTGGGGTTCGTCGGTCTTGCCGGTGAGCAGGTCGAGCGCGATCAGCAGGAGCAGCAGACCACCCGCGATCATCAGCGCGGGCACGGAGACGTGCAGGTAGTCCAGGATCTGCTGACCGCAGATCCCGAAGACGGCGATGACGCCGAAGGCCACGCAGACGGCCTGCCAGGCCATGCGGCGCTGCACCTTGGCGGGACGCCCGGAGGTCAGCGCGAGGAAGATCGGCGTGATTCCCGGGGGGTCCATAATCACGAAAAGCGTGAGAAAGAGGGATCCGAAGACGGCGAAGTCGAGCACAGTGATGCCTTGCAGGTGAGGGGTGTGACGAAAAGGGGGAAGGGCAGCGCGGGACGCGGCGCTTACGCGCGGGGGGCTCCGCCGGCGCCGGGCACGGGGAAGGCGCCGGTCGCCCGGCGCGTGATCTCGCCGTAGATCTCGGGGTCGGTCGTGTGGTCGCCGAGCCGGCAGGTCTTGCGGCTGCCGTGGTAGTCGCTGGACCCGGTCGTCAGCAGACCGAGGTCGGCGGCCAGGCCGCGCAGCCGGACCCGGGTGTCCGGGTCGTGGTCCATGTGGTCCACCTCGACGCCGTCCAGGCCGGCGGCCGCCATCGCGGCCATCGACGCCTCGGACACGCAGGCGCCGCGCTTGGCGGCGCCGGGGTGCGCGAGGACGGTGACCCCGCCGGCCGCCTTGACCAGGCGTATGGCGTCGAAGGGGTCGAACTCGTGTTTCTGCGCGTACGCCCGGCCGCCGTCGGCGAGCCACTCGGGCGTGAACGCGTCGGAGACCGTGGGGACCACACCCAGCTCGACGAGGGCGGTGGCGACGTGCGGGCGGCCGACCGAGCCGTCACCGGCGATCCGCGCCACCTGCTCCCAGGTGATGTCCACGCCGAGCGCCCGCAGCTTGCCGATCATGGCCTGGGCCCGGGGGGTGCGGTCGTCGCGGACGAGCTCCCGCTCCCGGAAGAGCGCGGGCTCCCGCGGGTCGAAGAGGTACGCCAGCATGTGCAGGTTCACGCCGTCGAGGCGGCACGACAGCTCGGCACCGGTGATCAGGGTCAGCCCGGCGGGGAGGGCGGCGATCGCCTCCGCGTATCCGCCGACGGTGTCGTGGTCCGTCAGCGCGACCACGTCGAGACCCGCGGCGGCGGCGTTGCGCACCAGCTCGGCGGGGGTGTCCGTACCGTCGGAGGCGGTGGAGTGGGCGTGCAGATCGATGCGCACAGCCGAACTCCAGGGCTCGCGGGGACGGGGGGACACTCCAGGATAACCGTGTCGGCCCGGTGCCCTTTACCCTGCCGGGCGCCCACTGGCAAGCCCCCGCCGGCCGCCGCTACGGAGTCAGGATGCGCGGGCTCAGGGCGCCGCAGGGCAGGAGCTCGACCTCGGAGCCCGCGTCGCGGAGGTCGGTGAGGACCAGCTCGTCGTACATGAGGAGGCCGGACTGTTCCGGCCAGACGATGGCCCACAGCCACAGTCCCCGCGCCTCGCCCGCGAAGACGGCGCGGTCGTCGGGGACCCCCTTGAGGTGCCACAGCGGCGCCGGTCGCCCCGCCGCGACGACCTTCGCGTCCGGCGGGCCCGATACGTCGATGTGCGGGCCGGGGTCCGGGCCGTCGATGCCCGCGAAGCGCGCGCCGAGTCCGACGCCGAGTTCCTCCGCGACCAGCAGCAGCTCCCCGAGGCCGCCCAGCGGCCCGGGCCCCGAACAGGCGACGGCGGTGGCGCGGCCGCCGCTGCGGTCGTCGCCGGCGGAGACGATCCCGGTGAACAGCCACCCCACCGGCAGGGGCCACGGCATCCACACCGGCACCCGCGCCCGGTGGACGACCACGCCGAGTCCCTCGACGCTGGGCGGGATGACGGGCTGCAACGGGTGGACGGCGCCGTGCGCGGCGCACTGCCAGGAGTCGGCGAAAAGACCGGGCGCACGCACCCGGCCACCGCACTTCGGGCAACTCGGTTCGCCCCTCATAGGAAGCACGCTCCTCCCCGCCCGGCGCCCCGTCAAGGCACGCTCACCCGTCCGGATGTCATCCGTACCCGCGAGCGCGGCGCTCAGTCCAGTGCGACGGCCGTACGCAGAGGGTCCCGCAGATCGGTGCCGCGCGCGAGCCAGCGCTCTTGGAGGGCGGCGGCGCCGTGGACGCGCTTCCAGGCGGCCTCGTTCGCGGTCATCGGCAGCAGGGGCAGGAAGCGGACCGGGTCCAGGGGTTCGTCCAGGTCGAGGTCCTCGACGAGGCCGCCGGACTCGGCGACCAGGACGGAGGTGAACGGGGCTCCGCCCCAGAGCGGTGCGCCCACGTCGAGGGAGGCGCCGGGGGCGACGACGAGCCCCTCGACCATCGGGGAGGCCGCCAGCACCGCGAGCGGGCGCAGCAGTTCGTCGGTCGGGGCGAGCCCGGCCCGTACGGTCAGGACCAGCTCGGCGCGCGGGCCGCGCAGCGGGTCGGCGACCATGTCGGTCGGGTCGGTCATGGGGTGCGCGGACATGCCGAGGGTCGCGTACCGCAGGAGGTCGCCCTCGGCGAAGCGGAGGACCTCGATGCGGTCGGTGCCCAGGAAGGTGACGGCGGCGCGGGCGTCGGGTTCGCCGAACGCGCTGCGGAGCCGGGCTTCCACGAGTGCCGGAATTTCTGCCATGGAGCGAGCATAGAACTCGTATCGCGTGGGTAAAGCGCGGGTCCTGACCACCCGTCGGCTGTTAGTGTGGACAGCTGGTCGGGGCCGCGTACAGCAGGTCCCGTCCCAAGGCGGTTGAGGACGTCCCCCACGGGGGACCGGCCGGAGGAGGTGGGGCTGCAATGGATCGAAGTCGATCGTGCAGTACCAATCGCTCTTCCACTTCTGCGGCGGACGTTTCCCGCCCTCTGTGATCTTCTGATCAGTAGAAGAGCGACGGCAGAACTTAGTCCTCCCGTCCTGCTTCCTTCCGTTCGCCCGGGGCCTGCCCGCCCGCGCCGGAAGGTCTCCCACCCGTACGGTCCGCAGCCGTGCGCGCGAAGGAGCCTGCCATGTCGATGCTGCCCTACCTCCGTGCCGCCGTCCGTCCGGCCCTGCGCAGGTCCACGCCCGCGCAGCCCGGTTACGACACCACCCGCGACCCCTCCGCCAGTAGCGCGGTCGTCGACTGCGCCGTGTACCGCGACGGGCGCAGGGACCGGCGCGAGCCGGGGTCGGCGTGCCTGACGCCGCGTGAGGCGATCCGTCGGGTCCGCGAGGACGGCGGGTTCGCCTGGATCGGTCTGCACGAGCCGACCGAAGCCGAGTTCGCCGGGATCGCCGCCACCTTCGGCCTGCACCCGCTGGCCGTCGAGGACGCGGTGCACGCACACCAGCGGCCGAAGCTGGAGCGCTACGACGACACCCTGTTCACCGTCTTCAAGACCATCCACTACGTCGAGCACGCCGAACTCACGGCGACCAGCGAGGTCGTGGAGACCGGCGAGGTGATGTGCTTCACCGGCCCCGACTTCGTCATCACCGTCCGGCACGGCGGCCAGGGCTCCCTCAAGGGCCTGCGCCACCGCCTCCAGGACGATCCGGACCTGCTCTCGCGCGGCCCCTCCGCGGTGCTGCACTCGATCGCCGACCACGTCGTCGACGGGTACATCGCGGTCGCGGCGGCCGTGCAGGACGACATCGACGTGGTGGAGAGCGAGGTCTTCGCCGCTCCCGCCAAGGGCGTCGCGCGCGGCGGTGACGCGGGCCGGATCTACCAGCTCAAGCGCGAGGTGCTGGAGTTCAAGCGGGCCGTCGCGCCGCTGCTGCGGCCGATGGAGCTGCTGAGCGAGCGGCCGATGCGGCTGGTGGACCCGGCCGTGCAGAAGTACTTCCGCGACGTGGCCGACCACCTGGCGCGGGTGCACGAGCAGGTCGTCGGTTTCGACGAACTGCTGAACTCGATCCTCCAGGCCAACCTCGCGCAGGCGACGGTCGCCCAGAACGAGGACATGCGCAAGATCACCTCGTGGGCGGCGATCATCGCGGTGCCGACGATGATCTGCGGGGTGTACGGGATGAACTTCGAGCACATGCCCGAGCTCCAGTGGAAGTACGGCTACCCGATGGTGATGGGCACGATCGTCGGGGTCTGCTTCACGATCCACCGCGCGCTGCGCCGTCACGGCTGGCTGTAGCGCGCCGCACGCGAAGGCCTACGCTGTGCGCATGACTCTCAGCGCGCTCGACCTGGCCCTCGTCGAGGAGGCCTCCAAGAAGTCCGGCCTGATCTGGGTCCGCGGCGACGGCGCCGACCGGGCCCTGTGGCACGCCTGGGTGGACGGCGCCGCGCACGTCCTCGGTGACGGTCCCGGTGAGCAGCCGTTCCCGGGCCTGGTCGACGGGTCGACCGCCGAGGTGACCGTGCGCAGCAAGGACAAGGGCGGGCGCCTCGTGGCCTGGACCGCGGCCGTGCGGGAGCTGGAGCCGCGCGGCGGGGCGTGGGAGGCGGCGGTGGCCGAGCTCAAGGGTAAGCGGCTGAACGCGCCCGACTCGGAGCACATGACGGACCGCTGGGCGCGCGAGTGCCGGTTGCTGCGCCTGGAGCCGGTGGCGGTGTCGGGGCAACTGCCGGACGGTTCACTGGCCGCGGTCCCGCTGCCGACGCAGGCGACGACCCGCCGGGCGATGCCGGCGGGGTTGCCGAAGCTGCTGCTGAAGCGGAAGAGGAAGAGCGGGCGCTGAGGGCGCGCGCTCAGCCCGTACCCGACCCCGAACCCGAACCGCTGCCCGAGCCGGTGCCCGCGGTGTGGGTGGGGGCCGGTGCGGAGCCGCCGCCCTGGCCGTCCTTGGTGGTCGGCAGTTCGACCGTCTGGTCGTCCTGCGGCGGGTCCAGCGGGAAGGCCTTGCCCCAGTCGGCGAGTTCCACCCGGCCCGCGCCGCCCGCGCGTTCCATCAGCAGCGGGTACGGGGTTCCCGTCAGGGAGACGGAGAGCCGGCCGCCCTTGCCGCCCCCCGCCAGCACGGGTACCACCCGGGTCGGTCCGACCGTGCTGTACGCGCCCTTGGTGAGCTTGCCGTCGAGGCCGAGCAGCCCGTCGAGCAGCACGTCCATGTCGGTGAAGCCGCGGAACTGCTTGTAGGAGGGGTCGTTCTCGGGGACCTTCACGTACTTGTCGCCGAGCTTGCCGGCCGAGTCGGACTTCCCCCAGAAGGCGGCGCTCGCCTTCAGGTAGAGCTGCTCGCCGACGCGCAGCAGTTGGAAGGTGTCCTCCTGCGACTTCACCTCGCCGGTGCCGCCCCCGGACTTCAGCCGCATGTCGAGGGTGAAGGTCTTGCCGCCGGTCACCAGGGTCCCGGACAGGTGTACCGATTCGGCCGCGCCGGCGGCCGCCTTCGCCTGTTCCTCGATCTTCTCCGGGGTCAGCTTGCCGACCCCGTTCGTGCCCTTGTCGGGGTCCTCCTTCTCGCCGCAGCCCGTACCGGTGACGGCGAGGCCCGCGCACAGGGCGCCGATGACGGCGGCTCGGCGCAGCCGTACGGCGGAGGGGTTGGCGGTCACGGGCGGGTGCCTCTCGTCGTGCGGCTGCGGGCAGCAGGCAGCGTACCCGGCCGTGGCCCGGCGGCTTCCGGACCCCCGTGCGGACGGCCCCACCAGGACGGTTGCGCGCGGCACGGGCTAGCCTGAGGCACGGCACGACTGTCGATTGACGCTCTAGGAGGCGCTCGGATGGCTGCAGGCGCCCCGCGGATCTTCGTCTCGCATCTGTCGGGTGTGCCCGTCTTCGATCCCAACGGCGATCAGGTCGGCCGGGTCCGGGACCTGGTCGCGATGCTCCGCGTGGGCGGCCGACCGCCCCGGCTGCTGGGCCTGGTCGTCGAGGTGGTCAGCCGGCGCCGGATCTTCCTGCCGATGACCCGGGTGACGGGCGTGGAGTCCGGTCAGGTCATCACGACCGGTGTGGTCAACATGCGGCGCTTCGAGCAGCGCCCCACGGAGCGGTTGATCCTCGGCGAGCTGCTGGACCGGCGGGTGACGCTGGGGGCGACCGGCGAGGAGGTCACCGTCCTCGACGTGGCCATCCAGCAGCTCCCGGCCCGCCGGGACTGGGAGATCGACCGGATCTTCGTCCGCAAGGGCAAGGCGGGCGCGCTGCGCCGCCGCGGCGAGACCCTGACGGTGGAGTGGTCCGCGGTGACCGGCTTCTCGTTGGAGGAGGACGGGCAGGGCGCCGAGAGCCTGGTGGCGACCTTCGAGCAGATGCGCCCGGCGGACCTGGCGAACGTCCTGCACCACCTGACCCCGAAGCGGCGCGCCGAGGTGGCCAACGCCCTCGACGACGACCGGCTCGCGGACGTCCTGGAGGAGCTCCCCGAGGACGACCAGGTGGAGATCCTCGGCAAGCTGAAGGAGGAGCGCGCCGCGGACGTCCTGGAGGCGATGGACCCCGACGACGCGGCCGACCTGCTGTCCGAGCTGCCGGAGGACGACAAGGAACGGCTGCTGACGCTGATGCAGCCGGACGACGCCGCCGACGTGCGGCGCCTGCTGTCGTACGAGGAGCGGACGGCGGGCGGTCTGATGACCACCGAACCGATCGTGCTGCGCCCGGACGCGACCGTCGCCGACGCGCTGGCCCGGGTACGGCAGTCGGACCTGTCGCCGGCGCTGGCGGCGCAGGTGTACGTGTGCCGGCCGCCGGACGAGACGCCGACGGGCAAGTACCTGGGCACGGTGCACTTCCAGCGGCTGCTGCGGGACCCGCCGTTCACCCTGGTCAGCTCTATCGTGGACACGGACCTGCCGCCGCTGCGGCCGGACGCCTCGCTGCCGGTGGTGACCAGCTACCTGGCCGCGTACAACATGGTCGCGGTACCGGTGGTCGACGAGAGCGGCTCGCTGCTCGGCGCGGTCACCGTCGACGACGTGCTCGACCACCTGCTGCCCGAGGACTGGCGCGAGACGGACTTCCATTCCGAGGAGGCCGTGCGTGGCCACTGAGCGGGGGCGCGGCGAAGCCGCGCGCGAACGGCGCCGGGAGCGGCGCGAGCACGCCCGGGACGGGCTGTCCGACCGGCTGGAGGAGGCGGCGGAGCGGCTGCGGCACGAGCGGCCGGAACGTTCCGCCGACCGGGCGAAGAGCGGCGCGCCGTCCGGGTCGAGCGGGCTGTCGCGTTCACGCGTACGACTCGACCTGCCGCGGCCGGCGCGCCGCCGGTTGCTGCCCGAGTACGACCCGGAGGCGTTCGGGCGGCTGTCGGAGAGGGTGGCGCGGTTCCTCGGCACGGGCCGGTTCATCGTCTGGATGACGCTGGTCATCATCGTCTGGGTGCTGTGGAACATCTTCGCGCCGGACGACCTGCGGTTCGACCAGTACCCGTTCATCTTCCTGACGCTGATGCTGTCGCTGCAGGCCTCGTACGCCGCCCCGCTGATCCTGCTCGCGCAGAACCGGCAGGACGACCGGGACCGGGTCAACCTGGAGCAGGACCGCAAGCAGAACGAGCGCTCCATCGCGGACACCGAGTACCTGACGCGGGAGATCGCGGCGCTGCGGATGGGCCTGGGCGAGGTCGCCACGCGCGACTGGATCAGGTCCGAGTTCCAGGACCTGATCAAGGAGATGGACGAGCGGCGGCTGTTCCCGCCCGAACGTGACGAAGGCGACCGCTGAGGAGCTTTCCCGAGCCGTGCTACCGAGCCGTACCATCGGGGCATGGCTACCGACACAAGCTCCGCCGCCGTGCCTGAGCAGGACGCGATCCTGGACGCGCTGGCGACGGTGAACGACCCCGAGATCCACCGGCCGATCACCGAACTCGGCATGGTGAAATCGGTGGAGATCGGCGAGGGCGGCGCGGTGGCCGTCACGGTCTTCCTGACGGTGTCGGGCTGTCCGATGCGCGAGACCATCACCAAGAACGTCACCGAGGCCGTGGAGCGGGTCGCCGGCGTCACCTCCGTCGCGGTGACCCTCGACGTGATGAGCGACGAGCAGCGCAAGGACCTGGCGGCCACCCTGCGCGGCGGCACCGCCGAGCGCGAGGTGCCGTTCGCCAAGCCCGGCTCGCTGACCCGCGTGTACGCGGTCGCGTCCGGCAAGGGCGGTGTCGGCAAGTCCTCGGTGACGGTCAACCTGGCCGCGGCGATGGCGGCCGACGGCCTGAAGGTCGGCGTGGTCGACGCGGACATCTACGGGCACAGCGTGCCGCGGATGCTCGGCGTCGAGGGCCGCCCCACCCAGGTCGAGAACATGATCATGCCCCCGTCCTCGCACGGCGTGAAGGTCATCTCCATCGGCATGTTCACCCCGGGCAACGCGCCGGTCGTGTGGCGCGGTCCGATGCTGCACCGCGCGCTCCAGCAGTTCCTCGCGGACGTCTTCTGGGGCGACCTGGACGTGCTGCTGCTGGACCTGCCGCCGGGTACGGGTGACATCGCGATCTCCGTGGCGCAGCTGGTGCCGAACGCCGAGATCCTCGTGGTGACCACCCCGCAGCAGGCGGCGGCCGAGGTCGCGGAGCGGGCGGGCTCGATCGCGGTGCAGACGCACCAGAAGATCGTCGGCGTGGTCGAGAACATGTCGGGCCTGCCGTGCCCGCACTGCGACGAGATGGTCGACGTCTTCGGCTCGGGCGGTGGCCAGAAGGTCGCCGACGGCCTGACGAAGACGGTCGGCGCGTCCGTGCCGGTGCTCGGCACCATCCCGATCGACGTACGGCTGCGCGAGGGCGGCGACGACGGCACCCCGGTCGTGCTGTCCGACCCGGACTCCCCGGCCGGCGCGGCCCTGCGCGCCATCGCGGGCAAGCTGGGCGGTCGCGCCCGCGGCCTGTCGGGCATGTCGCTGGGCATCACCCCGCGCAACAAGTTCTGATCCGAAAGTTCTGATCCGACACCTCGCGCCCGTCGCGAACGAGGAGGGGGTCACCGCCGGTCGTCGGCGGTGACCCCCTCCTCGTCGTGCGCGGCCCACGCTCGTGGCCGGCCGGGTGCTACTCGTAGGCGGCCAGGTCCCCGATGACGGAGAAGCCGATCCCGTAGGCGCTCATGCCCCGCCCGTAGGCGCCCAGGTGGACGCCGCCGGGGGTGGATCCGGCGAGCACCCAGCCGAACTCGGACTCCCGGTAGTGGAAGGGCGTCGGCTCCCCGTCGACCGGCAGGGACAGCGTGGACCAGTCCTCGCCGTCGAGGTCGTCGGCGAGCTCCCAGGCGGCCTCGGTCTGCTGGTCCAGCCAGTCGCTGCGCAGGGAGTGGTCCATCTGCCCCGGCCAGCTGTACGAGAGCAGTCCGGAGCCGGCCAGCCAGGCCGCCGAGGAGACCGAGGTGGCCTCCAGGGTGCCGGTGCCGTCACCGCTGCGGCGCAACGGGTTGCTGGCGACGGTGATCACCACCGCGAAGCGTTCCTTCTCACCGGTGGCGAGCTCGCCGCGGGCGGACGGCTCGTCACCGTGCCCGGTGGAGCCGTGTTCCACGGTGCCGTCGGCGCCGGTACCCACCTGCATGAGCCAGCGGCGGCCGGTGAAGGCCGCGTCCAGGCCGTACCAGGGGAAATCCGCGCTCAGGTACCCGTCCACCGTCCTGCGGGCCGCCGGGACGGGCGCAGCGCCGTCCTGGGGCTGCCCGGGCGCCTCCCGGGGGTCCTGCTCGGTGGGCTCGGTCTGCGGTGGTGCTGCGGCGGGGATGTCGGCGGGCTGTGTGCCCACCCGGCTACTGCTCGTCGTCTCCATCTGGGCGGCCTCTCGTTCCGTCGGGTCCGGAACGGCCCTCCCCCTCGCTTCGCTGGGGGGACCCCCTCCCTCGGGCGTCTTCGGTCCGGACAGATGGAGGATAGCCATCGGACCGGGGATCGCCGGGCAGGCTGCGGCTCAGGTGGCGTCGGCGTCGTAGGGCGTACGCGGCTCCGGGGCCGGGGCGGCGGGCTTCTTCAACAGGTCCGGGCCGGTCGCCGCGGCGGGCGTGGCGGCGGCCGCCGCGGCCGGGTCCGCCGGGTCGTGTTCCTTGCCGTTCACCGCGTCCGTGACGTCGGTGAGCTCCTTGCGGAGGTCGAAACTGGTCCGCAGTTCCTTGAGGTCCTCGTTCTCCGTGAGCTGCTTGCGGATGAACGTCTTCGGGTTCAGATCCTCGAACTCGAAGTCCTTGAACTGCGGGCCGAGTTCGGAACGGATGTCCTGCTTGGCGCTGTCGGAGAACGACCGGATCTTGCGGATCACGTTCGAAACGTCCTGGATCACCTTCGGCAGCTTGTCCGGGCCGAAGACGAGGATGGCGAGAACCACGATGGTGACCAGTTCGAGTGCGCCTATGTCGTTGAACACCTTGCCGCTCCTCGGCTCTCTCCACGTCGGGCCCGGACAACGGTACCCGGCGATGACCTCGGTCCCCTACGCCGGTGCGGACCCTTTCCCGGATTCACCCCGCCGTCACCGCGCATTCGGCGTCAGGAGCCGTTCGCGGCGCCGAGCACCACCTCCAGCGTGCGCTCCCTTCCGTCGCGGAGCACGGTCAGGCGCAGCGGGTCACCGGGGCGGTGGGCCCGGATCTTGATGATCAGTTCGTCGCCACCCTGGACGCGGACCCCGTCGACCTTGGTGATCACGTCGCCCGGCTTGATGCCGGCGCGGGCGCCGGGCCCGTCGGCGACCACCGGGGGCTTGCCGTCCTCGCCCTTGGTCCCGACGCGGGCGCCGTCGCCCTTGAACTGCATGTCCAGGGTGACGCCGATGACGGGGTGGGTGGCGCGGCCGGTGCGGATCAGCTCCTCGGCGACCCGCTTGCCCTGGTTGACCGGGATGGCGAAGCCCAGGCCGATGCTGCCGCTCTGGCGGGACCCGGACTCGTCGTCCTCGCCCTGGTCCGCGCCGCGGATCGCGCTGTTGATGCCGATCACGTGGGCGCGGGAGTCCAGGAGCGGGCCGCCGGAGTTGCCCGGGTTGATGGGGGCGTCGGTCTGGAGGGCGTCCACGTAGCTGATGTCGCTGCCGTCGCCCTTGTCGCCGCCCGCCGTGATGGGGCGGCCGGTCGCGCTGATGATGCCCGCGGTGACGGTGTTGGAGAGGTCGAAGGGGGCGCCGATGGCCACCACCGGGTCGCCGACCTTGACGTTCTCGGAGTTGCCGAGGGCCAGCGGCCGCAGGCCCCGTACGCCGGTGACCTTGACGACGGCCAGGTCGTAGCCGCCGTCGCGGCCGACCAGGGTCGCGGGCACGCTCTCGCCGGTGCTGAAGGTGACCGTCATGTCCTTGGCGCCGGCGACCACGTGGTTGTTCGTCAGGATGTGGCCCTGGTCGTCGAGGACGAAGCCGGTGCCGGTGCCGCCGGTCGCGCCGCCGTTGACGTGCAGGGTGACCACGCCGGGCAGGGCCGTCGCGGCGATCCCCGCCACGCTGTCCGGCGCCCGGCCCTTGTTCTCCGCGGCCGCCTGCGGGAGTTCCAGCCGGGTGCTGCTGCGGCGCTCGGCGACGATCCCGAGGTAGCCGCCGAGGGCGCCCGCGAGGAGCGCGATGACCGCGCCGACGGCGGCGAGCTGCCACAGTCGGGGCGCGCGGGGGATGTGGCCGCCCAGGTCCGTGACCTGGAGCGGGCGGTCGGCCCAGGGGTCGTAGCGGGGGGTGCCGACCGGCGCGGCGCCGGGGAACGCGAAGGGGTCCGCGGCGTCCGGGTCGCCCGCGTCCGGCTTCGGCTCCGCCGACCGCGCCTCGTCCACCGGGGCGGCGGCGGGTCGGCTCCACCACCGCGGGGCCGACTCCTGCCGCCGATCGTCGCGCCGCGACGCGGCGTCGGAGCCCTCGCCGTCGAACCGTGGGCCGTCGCCGCCCGCCCCGGGCATGCCGCCGAAAACCTGGTCGCCGGACTCCGCGGCCTCCGGCTCCCGGACGTCGGGTCCGGCGGCGGGCTGGGTTGCGGGGGCTGCCGCGTCCGGCCGCCGGACGTCGGAGGAACCCTCGACGGAGGCCCGGCCGACGGACTCCGCGGCCTCCGGCCCCCGGACGTCGGGTCCGGCGGCGGGCTGGGCTGCGGGGGCTGCCGCGTCCGACTTCCCGCCCTCGGGGGAACGTGCGGCGGAGGGGCGGTGGGCGGCGGTGGGCGGCGGGCCGTCTGCGGGGGGCCGGTTCGGGGGCCCGGCGGGCGGCTGTGGGCGGTCGGGCTGCTGGCTGTCGGACATGGATGCTCCCCGCGGCGTGTCGCACCGCACGGCGGCGCATCTGCCGCAGATTCAACCAGGTACCCGGGCCCACCGGGGGCCCGGGTCCGCGAGGCCCCGCCGGTTCAGCGGGAGAGCGAAACCGGCAGCGCACTGGCCGGCGGCGCGGTCGCGGTCACCGGCAGCTGACCGGACGGGGCCAGGCTGGGCACGCCGCCGGGGCTGGGCAACCGGTCCCGGACGACCGCCGTCAACGGCACCGAGGGCCCGGGCCGGGAAGCCGGAGCCTCACCCCGGGCGTTCGGCTCGACCGCTTCCAGCGGCAGCGAGCCACCCAGCGCGATCGCGGCCAGCGACACGGCTCCGGCCGCGACGAAGGCGAGCCGGCGTCTGGGCCGGCCCATCTCATGGATGCGGAAGCCGTCGCGCTGGGCGCTCGCGGCCGCGTACGCGAAACCGTCGAACGGCTCGGCTCCGGGCGGGGGCGCGAGACCCGGTCCGCGCGCGGGACCGGACGGCCCCGGTGGACCCGACGGACCGTCAACGGAACCCCCCGGCAGCCCCTGGAGCCGGGCGAGCAGCCCGGCGGACAGCGGTGGTGGCGCGCTCTGCACGAACATGGTCTTCAGACGGCGCTGGGCATCGGCCTCGGCCTTGCACTTGGCGCAGGTCGCCAGGTGGGCCAGGACCCGCTCCCGGGCGTCGTGGTTCAGCTCCCCGTCCACCAGGGCGGCGAGCCGGTCGCCCAAGTGTTGTTCCGCGGGGGACGGACTGGCTCCGCTCACTCGGCTCCGCCCTCTCCCCCGGCGCCCGGCGCGCCGACCGCCACCCCGGCCAGCGCACGCTGTTCGGCGCGCGCCTGGGGGGACCGGTGCTTGAGCGCCTTGCGCAGGTGCGAGCGGCCGCGGTGGATGCGGCTGCGGACGGTGCCCAGCTTCACCCCGAGGGTGGCGGCGATCTCCTCGTAGGACAGGCCCTCGATGTCGCACAGCACCACGGCGGCACGGAACTCCGGCGCGAGGGTGTCCAGCGCCTGCTGCACGTCCGCGTCGAAGTGGGTGTCGTGGAGGACCTGCTGGGGGGACGGTTCGCGACTCGGCAGCCGCTCCGCGGCGTCGTCGGCGAGGGCGTCGAAGCGGATCCGCTGCTTCCGGCGCACCATGTCGAGGAAGAGGTTGGTGGTGATGCGGTGCAGCCAGCCCTCGAAGGTGCCCGGCGTGTACGTCGACAGCGAGCGGAAGACCCGGACGAAGACTTCCTGCGTCAGGTCCTCGGCGTCGTGCTGGTTGCCCGTCAGACGGTAGGCGAGACGGTAGACCCGCGCACTGTGCGTGCTGACGATCTCCTCCCACGTGGGAGGGGTCCACGCCTGGGAGCCCGCATCGGCGGCAAAGGTCGCGGTGGTTGCGGTGTCGGCGGTGTGGAAGCGGTCAGCAATGTCGGTCACGGATTTCGGCTCACCAGACGACCAGAAGAAGCGTCTCAGGACGCCCCCACGATCCACAGGCGCAGCCGCACCTCCCCTATCGGCTCTGGTGGTGTCCAGTGGAGCCCCTACCATAACCACCCTTCCCGTCAGCTCCGGATAAGCGTTTTTACGCTAACTTTGCACGGGCCTCGGGCCCCGGCCGCCGATCTGCCCGCTGCCGTCCCCTGCGTCCCGCGTCCACCCCTCCCAACGCCCGGTCCCATCTGCGGGTTCCCGACGCCAGCGGATACAGTCACCGTTGCGCCAACTATGGGGACAGGAGAGGGTCATTAGCGGCAACCGGCAGACGAGCTGGGCGTTCGCCGACGCGTTTGTCGCCGAGGACGACGCTCTGCGATGGGCCCGCGACCGGTCCAGGGAAGCAGGGCTGCGGTCCGTCTCCCCCGGCACCGGGGCCGCGCTGCGCCTGCTGGCCGCCACCGCGGACGCCAAAGCGGTCGCCGAGATCGGTACCGGAACCGGTGTTTCCGGCATCCACCTGCTCCACGGAATGCGCCCGGACGGCGTCCTGACCACCGTCGATCCCGAACCCGACCGGCAGGCCTTCGCCCGTCAGGCGTTCCGCGCCGCCGGCTTCGCGGGCAACCGGGCGCGCTTCATCCCCGGCCGCGCGCTGGACGTACTGCCCCGGCTCGCCGACGGCGGCTACGACCTCGTCTTCTGCGACGGCGACCCCGCGGAGTCCCTCGAATACCTCGCCGAATCGTTGCGCCTGCTGCGACCCGGGGGGCTGGTGTGCTTCGAGGGGGTCTTCTCCGACGGCCTCACGGTCGACTCCACGGCCGTTCACATAGAAGTGACCCGGGTCCGCGAGCTGCTGCGCAGCGTCCGCGAGAGCCCGGCACTGGAGGCGGCGCTGCTCCCGGTGGGCGACGGCCTGCTGTGCGCGGTCCGTCGCTGAGACCGGTACGTCCTGACCGGTCGCCGCCGAGACCCGTACGCCCCTGAGACCGGTCGTCGTCGAGACCCGCACGTCCGTGGAGCCGGTCCGCCACTGGGACCCGGACGCCCCGGACGAAACCCGCACACCTCCCGGAAAACCAACACCGCCCCGGACGCAAGAGCGGCCGGGGCGGTGCGGAGATGGCTCAGATGGTGCCGACGCTTCAGCCGACAACCTTCTTCAGGGCGTCACCCAGGGCTTCCGCTTCGTCAGGAGTCAGCTCGACGACGAGCCGACCGCCGCCCTCGAGCGGTACGCGCATGACGATGCCCCGCCCCTCCTTGGTGACCTCGAGCGGGCCGTCGCCCGTCCGCGGCTTCATGGCCGCCATGCTCGTTCCCCTTCCTGAAACCAGCTCATCGTCAGCCGACGGCCCCGTTCAGGCGCCTAGTACCCGGCATCGAACACATTGCTTCCCGGCCATTATCCCGCATGTCAGGACCCGATGACCAACATCGGTGGGGAACGCTTGCGCAACGCGCTCTGCCAAAACCACTCATTTCGGGGACCCGCCTGCGATACTTCGCCGCCGCTCCTCGGGATGGGCCTCCGCATTGTTTGACGCACATCACATGTCCCAGGGTCGCGGCGTCCGCCATGCTGGCCATTGCACCGGCCGGTACCGGCCGGTAGCCAGCCCGCGACGAAGGGGGACCCCCTGCCATGGCCGACAGCGTGCTCTACGAAGTGACCGACGGACTCGCGACCATCACGATCAACCGTCCGGACGCGATGAACGCCATGAACACGGAGGCCAAGGTCGCCCTGCGAGACGCCGCCCTGGCGGCGGCCGCGGACACCGGCGTGCGGGCCGTCCTGCTCACCGCGGCGGGCACCCGGGCGTTCTGCGTGGGTCAGGACCTCAAGGAGCACATCGGGAACCTCGCGGCCGACCGCGAGAACGGCTCGTCGCTGACGATGGACACCGTCGCCGAGCACTACAACCCGATCGTCCGGGCGCTGACGGAGATGCCCAAGCCCGTGGTGGTCGGCGTCAACGGCGTCGCGGCCGGAGCCGGCTTCGGTTTCGCCCTGGCGGCGGACTACCGGGTGGTCTCCGAGGACGCGTCCTTCAACACCTCCTTCGCGGGGGTCGCGCTGACCGCGGACTCCGGCGTGTCCTGGACGCTGCCCCGCCTGATCGGCGCTTCCCGCGCCGCCGATCTGCTGCTGTTCCCCCGCTCGGTGAAGGCCCGCGAGGCCTACGAGCTGGGCATCGCGAACCGCCTCGTGCCCGCGGCCGACCTGCACGCGGAGGCCGAGTCCGTGGCCCGCGCCCTCGCGCAGGGCCCCACGGTGGCCTACGCCGCACTGAAGGAGTCCCTGGCGTACGGGGCGTCCCGCACGCTCCCCGAGGCCCTGGAGCGCGAGGAGGCGCTCCAGGCCCGCGCCGGTGCCTCGGAGGACCACTCCATCGCCGTCCGGGCGTTCCTCGACAAGCAGCCGCCGAAGTACCTGGGCCGCTGAAGCACGCTGCCCCCGACGCGCCGACCCGGCCCGCCGACATCCCTTCCGGGTTCCTCCCGCGGGGCTCAGCGGGCCCCGCGGGAGACGCAGCCCGCCAGGTGGTCGTCGACCAGCCCGCAGGCCTGCATCAGGGCGTAGGCCGTCGTGGGACCGACGAACCGGATCCCGGCCTTCTTCAGGGCCTTGGCCAGGGCCGTGGACCCGGGGGTGACCGCCGGGACGTCCGCCACGGATTTCGGGGCCGGGCCGGGTTCCTCCGGGGCGTGGGACCAGATCAGCGCGTCCAGCTCCCCCGGCTTCCACCCGGCGAGCTCCTTCGCGTTGGCGAGGGTCGCCTCGATCTTGGCCCGGTTGCGGATGATCCCCTCGTCGGCCAGCAGCCGCAGCGCGTCCGCCTCGCCGAACCGGGCGACGGCCGCGATCTCGAAGCCGGCGAAGGCGCTGCGGAAGCCCTCGCGGCGGCGCAGGATCGTCAGCCAGGACAGGCCCGACTGGAACGCCTCCAGGCACAGCCGCTCGTACAGGGCGTCGTCGCCGTGGACCGGCCTGCCCCACTCGGTGTCGTGGTAGGCGACGTAGTCCTCGGTGGCCAGCCCCCACGGGCAGCGCCGGACGCCGTCCGGGCCGGCGACGAGCCCTCCGCTCACCGGGCGTCCTTGGTCAGGTCGATGGCGGCGGCGGGCGCCTCGTCGCGGGGCGCGGGCGCGGGCGCGGCGGCCGACAGCTCCGCGATCCGCGCGTCGCGTTCGGCCAGTTCGGCCCCAAGGCGGTCCAGTACGTCGTCCACCTCCGCCATCCGGTAGCCGCGCGGGGCGACCGGCAGCCGCAGTCCGTCGATGTCCGCCCGGACGACCGGCCGGCTCTCCGGGAGGCCGTCGGCCACCCGGTCCGGTTCGGCTTCCGGAAGCACGGCCTCCGTACCTCCGCCGACCACCGCGAGGGTGACCGCGGCCACGACCACGACCAGCGCGATCAGCAAGAACCAGAACACGATCATCTCCCCTGAGAGGCTCCGGCCACCAGGTTAAGGTCACAGACGAGGCGCGAGGGTCGCCGAAGGAGGAAAGAGCAGGATGCTGCGACTGGGCCGACGCGAGTTCGCCACCCACGAGCCGGTGATCATGGCCATCGTGAACCGGACTCCCGACTCCTTCTACGACCAGGGCGCGACGTTCCACGACGAGCCCGCGCTGGACCGGGTCGAGCGGGCGGTCGCCGAGGGCGCGGCCATCATCGACATCGGCGGGGTGAAGGCGGGCCCCGGGGAGCACGTCGACGCGGCCGAGGAGGCCCGGCGCACGGTCGGTTTCGTGGCCGAGGTACGGCGCCGCCACCCCGACGTGGTGATCAGCGTCGACACCTGGCGGCACGAGGTCGGCGAGGCCGTGTGCGAGGCCGGCGCGGACCTGCTGAACGACGCCTGGGGCGGGGTGGACCCCAAGCTCGCGGAGGTCGCGGCGCGTTTCGACGCGGGTCTGGTCTGCACCCACGCGGGCGGCGTCGAACCGCGCACGCGCCCGCACCGGACCTCGTACGGGGACGTGATGGAGGACGTCCTGGCCGTCACGGTCGGGTTGGCGGAACGCGCGGTGGCGCTCGGCGTCCGACGGGACGCGATCATGATCGACCCGGGGCACGACTTCGGGAAGAACACCCGGCACTCGCTGGAGGCCACCCGGCGGCTCGGCGAGATGACCGACACGGGCTGGCCGGTGCTGGTGTCCCTGTCGAACAAGGACTTCGTCGGCGAGAGCCTCGACAAGCCGGTCAAGGAGCGCCTGCTGGGCACCCTGGCGACCACGGCCGTGTCGGCGTGGCTGGGCGCGCGGGTCTACCGGGTCCACGAGGTGGCGGAGACCAAGCAGGTCCTCGACATGGTGGCGACGATCCAGGGACACCGTCCGCCGGCGGTCGCCCGCCGCGGCCTGGCCTGAGCCCCGCGGAGGCCGAACCCGGTCCGTGCCCTCCCCCGGCGGTCTACCGCCGGGGGGTGGGGCCGGTGGGTGGGTGGAGCGGCTCGCGCTACTTGCCGACTTCCTTCGTCACCAGGGCGATCGCCTCGTCCACGTCGTCCGTCACGTGGAAGAGGTACAGGTCCTTCTCCGAGGCCTTGCCCTGGGCGATCACCGTGTTGCGCAGCCAGTCGATCAGGCCGCTCCAGTACTCCGTGCCGAACAGCACGATCGGGAAGCGGGTGATCTTCTGGGTCTGGACCAGGGTCAGCGCCTCGAACATCTCGTCGAGGGTGCCGAGGCCGCCGGGCAGGACCACGAAGCCCTGGCTGTACTTCACGAACATCGTCTTGCGGACGAAGAAGTACCGGAAGTTCAGACCGAGGTCGACGTGCTCGTTGAGCCCCTGCTCGAAGGGCAGCTCGATGCCGAGCCCGACGGAGATGCCCCCGCCGTCGCGCGCTCCCTTGTTGGCCGCCTCCATCGCGCCGGGGCCGCCGCCGGTGATGACGGCGAAGCCGGCGTCGACGAGGGCCCGGCCGATCCGTACGCCGGAGTCGTACTCCGGCGAGTCGACCGGAGTGCGGGCCGAGCCGAACACGCTGATCGCGGGCGGCAGCTCCGCGAGCGTGCCGAAGCCCTCGATGAACTCCGACTGGATGCGCAGGACCCGCCAGGGATCGGTGTGCACCCACTCGGAGGGTCCGGCCGAGTCCAACAGCCGCTGGTCCGTCGTACTGCCCGCCTGCACCTGGCTCCGCCTGCGCAGCACGGGCCCGAGCTGCTGCTCCTCGGGCCGACGACGAGCGTCCCCTTCGGCATTGCGGTGGTTGCCCATGATGTGCTCCCTCCTGCTGATCGTTGGATCAGGTTAGGCGCACAAAGGTGACGAGAAGGGGAATTTACGAGGTCAGCCAGGCACGGAGTCGTTCTTCGCAGTGCAGGATCGCCTTCGTCCCGACGCGTTCGTCGACCTTGTGGGCCAGCAACGCGTCCCCCGGACCGTAGTTGACCGCCGGCACGCCGAGGGCGCTGAAGCGGGCCACGTCGGTCCAGCCGAACTTCGGCATGGCGCGGCCGCCGACCGCCTCCATGAAGGCCGCGGCGGCCGGGTGGGACAGGCCGGGCAGGGCGCCACCGGAGAAGTCGTCGATCACGAACTCGGCGATCCCGCAGTCCGCGAACACCTCCTTCACGTGGGCCAGGGCGTCCTCGGCGCTGCGGTCGGGGGCGTAGCGGAAGTTCACGGTGACCGTGCACGCGTCGGGGATGACGTTGTTGGCGACGCCGCCCTCGATGCGGACCGCGTTGAGCCCTTCGTGGTACTCCAGGCCGTCGATGAGCGGCTTGCGGGGCTCGTACGCCGCCAGCTTCGCCAGGATCGGGGCGGCGGAGTGGATGGCGTTGGAGCCCATCCAGCTGCGCGCGGAGTGCGCGCGCTCGCCGGCCGTGCGGAGCAGGACGCGCAGGGTGCCCTGGCAGCCGCCCTCGACCTCGGCGTTGGAGGGTTCCAACAGGACGGCGAAGTCCCCGGTGAGCCAGTCGGGGTGGGCCTCGGCGACCTTGCCGAGGCCGTTGAGGTCGGCGGCGACCTCTTCCTGGTCGTAGAAGACGAAGGTGAGGTCGCGGTTCGGCTCGGGCACGGTCGCGGCGATGCGCAGCTGCACGGCGACCCCGGACTTCATGTCCGTCGTGCCGCAGCCCCACAGGACGCCGTTCTCGTCGAGGCGGGAGGGCACGTTGTCGGCGATCGGCACCGTGTCGAGGTGGCCGGCGAGGACGACGCGCTCGGCACGCCCGAGGTGCGTGCGGGCGACGACGTTGTTGCCGTACCGGTCGACGGTGAGGTGCGGGATGCCGCGCAGCGCGTTCTCCACGAGGTCGGCGAGTACCTTCTCGTCGCCGCTCACGGAGGGGATGTCGACGAGCCGGGCGGTCAGCTCGGCAGCGTCCAGGGTGAGGTCCAGCTCGGATTCGGACATGGCCCCGACCCTAACGCCCCGGGATGCCCCGGAACCGGGTGCGTCCGGCCGCTGGACGCGTCATATGCCTCAAGTACGGTAGCCGCGTGTCCGAGACCGATCGCTCCCGTCCCCGGCGCCGCCGCCCGCTCCGCGGGGCCGCGGCACTGTTCGCGTTGCTCGGCCTGGCCGGGTACTGCGTCCTTCAGTACGAGTCCAACGGCGGGGCCGGCGCCCCGTACTGCACGGTCCGCGACGCCCGTGACGCGGCGGCCGGAGGCGCCGGGCACAGCTACGAGCTGAGCCCCGAGCAGGCCCGGTACGCGGCGACGATAGCCGCCGTCGGGACGACGAAGGGGATGCCCGAGCGGGCGGTGACGATCGCGCTGGCCACCGCCATGCAGGAGTCGGCGCTGCGCAACCTCGACCACGGCGACCGGGACTCGCTGGGCCTCTTCCAGCAGCGCCCCTCGCAGGGCTGGGGCACCCCGGAGCAGGTCATGGACCCGGTGTACTCGGCCGGGATCTTCTACGACCGGCTGGAGGACGTCCCCGGGTACGGGGGGATGCCGCTGACGGTGGCCGCGCAGAAGGTGCAGCGCAGCGGTTTCCCGGACGCCTACGCCAAGCACGAGCCGGACGCGGCGCTCCTGACCACGGCCTTCACCGGCAAGGCCCGCGCCATGCTCGCGTGCGCCGGCCCGAAGGCCCAACCGGAGGGCGATCCGGCGCGCGTGCGCGACGCCCTCGGCCGGGACTTCGGCGCGGGCGTGCTGCCGAAGGCGGGCGCCCCGCACGGCAGTTCCGCGCCCCGGGACACGAGTGAGGTCGCGCTGCCGGTGCGGGACCAGCGGCGCGGCTGGGAGCTGGCGAACTGGGCCGTCGCGCACGCGGCCGAACTCGGCATCCAGCGCGTCTCCTACGACGGCGTGGCCTGGACCGCGGGCGAGAACCGCGGCGAGTGGGTGCCGAGCGTCCCCGGCGCGTCGGGTTCGGGCGATCCGCGCGCGGCGGGCCCGCAGGACGTACGGATCTTCCCGACCCGCCCCCGCTGACCGGAGCCGCGCGGACGGACGTGCGAACCGTCCCCCGTGCGGGGAGGGGCGCGCGGCGCCCGCACGGCGGCCGGACCGGAGCGCGGACCCGCTGGTCGGCGGGCGTGGCGGGAGGGCGTGCGGCCATCTCATGCGCTTGTCGCCGAAGCCGATAAGCGCACGCATTACCCATCCTTTACCCGGGGCATCCGCAACTCGACGCACCCCGGGAGCGGTTGTACACGGCGTACTCAGCCGCTACCGCTTAGGAGCATCATGTCCCTCCCCCTGACCCGTCGGATCGCCCGTACCGCGCTGCTCCTGGCCGCCGGTGCCGCTCCGGTGGTCGGTGCGGCCGGCGCGGCCAGTGCCGCCGGTCTGGAGTCCGTGCCGCAGCTGGGCGCGCTGACGGCGCCGGACTCCGCGGACGCGACCGCCGCCGCGGCCGGCGACGCCACGGGCGCCGTCACCGACGCCGTCCCCGCGGCCGGTCCGGCCGGCGAGCTGGCCGGTACGGCGACCAAGACGCTCGGCGGCCTGCCCGTGGGCGCCCTGCCGATCAGCACCCTGCCCGTGGGCGGTCTGCCGCTGGGTGGCTGACCCCGCCGCGGGACCCACGAACGGCCGGAGGGGCCGGGAGCGCGTGCTCCCGGCCCCTCGGGTGTTCGCGGGGCTCCCGCCCCGCTCAGCCCAGGCGCTTGACCGCGGCGGCGACCCGCTCGTCGGTGGCGGTGAAGGCCACGCGGACGAACCGTGCGCCCGCCTCGCCGTAGAAGTCGCCGGGCGCTGCCAGGATGCCGAGGTCCGCGAGGTGGGCGACGGTGTCCCAGCAGGGCTCGTCCCGGGTCACCCACAGGTAGAGGCTCGCCTCGCTGTGCTCGACGCGGAAGCCGTGTGCCTCCAGGGCCGTGCGCAGCGCCTCGCGGCGGGCGGCGTAGCGCCCGCGCTGCTGGGCGACGTGGGCGTCGTCGCCCAGGGCCGCGATGACGGCGGCCTGGACCGGCGCCGCGGTCATCATCCCGCCGTGCTTGCGGATCTCCAGCAGTTCGCCGAGCACGTCGGCGTCGCCGGCGATGAAGGCGGCGCGGTAGCCCGCCAGGTTGGACCGCTTGGAGAGGGAGTGGACGGCGACGATGCCCTCGTAGGAGCCGCCGCAGACCTCGTCGTGCAGGACCGAGACGGGCTCCGCCTCCCAGCCGAGCTCCAGGTAGCACTCGTCGCTGAAGAGCAGGACGCCGTGCTCGCGCGCCCAGGCCACGATCCGGATCAGGTCCTCCTTGGGGAGGACCCTTCCGGTCGGGTTGGACGGGGAGTTGAGCCAGAGCAGCTTCACGCCGGTCGGGTCGAGGTCGGTCGGGTCGTCGTAGACCACCGCCTCGGCGCCGCACAGGCGGGCGCCGACCTCGTACGTCGGGTAGGCCAGGCGGGGGTAAGCGACCTTGTCGCCGGCGCCGAGGCCGAGCTGGGTCGGCAGCCAGGCCACGAGCTCCTTGGAGCCGACCACCGGCAGGACGTTGCGGTGACCGGCGGCGCTCGCGCCGAGCCGCCCGCGCAGCCAGCCGGTGATCGCGTCGCGCAGCGCCGGCGTCCCCCACACCGTCGGGTAGCCCGGGGAGTCGGCGGCGTCCGCCAGGGCGCGCCGGATCAGCTCCGGGACCGGGTCGACGGGCGTGCCGACCGACAGGTCGACGATGCCGTCGGGGTGGGTCGCGGCCGTCGCCTTGTACGGCTCCAGCTTGTCCCAGGGAAAGGCGGGAAGGCGGTCGGATACTGCGGCCACGGGGGTCTCTGCTCTCTCTGGGTACGTGCTGGTGCGGGGGGTGAAACGGCTCGGTCCCGCGCGGCACGAATGCCGGACGGGACCGAGGAGCTTCTGCCGTGAACGGTCAGTGCTGCGGGTTGATGTCCGCCGGCAGCGCCGCGACGAAGGGGTGGTCGCGCTCGATCAGGCCGAGCTTGGAGGCACCACCGGGCGAACCGAGCTCGTCGAAGAACTCGACGTTCGCCTTGTAGTAGTCCTTCCACTCCTCCGGGGTGTCGTCCTCGTAGAAGATGGCCTCGACCGGGCAGACCGGCTCACACGCGCCGCAGTCGACGCACTCGTCCGGGTGGATGTACAAGGACCGCCGGCCCTCGTAGATGCAGTCGACGGGGCACTCTTCGATGCATGCCTTGTCCTTGACGTCGACACAAGGCTCCGCGATGACGTAGGTCACGCTCTCGTTCCTCCTCGGTAGGGCTGTCCATTCGCGCGGGAGCGCGGCGTCGTCGATGCCCGCACCTAGTATCTCCGTTCCCGGGCACGATCCGAACAGGAGGGGCGGACAGAGCTGTGGAAATCACTGCCGGTGGGCTGCTGGAGATCCGTATCACCCCGGCTGACGTGGGTAAACGAGTCTCTGTACGACGGGTGGAGGAGGAGTCGGGGCGGTCCCCCGTCTTCGCCGACGCCGTAGGGGTTCTCACATCCTGGAACGAGGGTGTGCTCACGATCACACGCAAGGACGGCGTGTCCGTCCACATCCCGGAATCCGCCCTGGTCGCGGGCAAGACGGTGCCTCCGGCGCCGGCCCGGCGCAGGGGTCCGGCGGCCTCCTTCGAGGAGCTGGCCCGGATCACGGCGCGGGCCTGGGTACCCCTGGAGAGCGAGCCGCTCGGGGAGTGGACGCTCCGGGCCGCGGGGGGCTTCACCCGGCGGGCCAACTCCGTCCTGCCGCTCGGCGATCCCGGCATACCCCTGGACGAAGCACTAGGCCGGGTGAGCTCCTGGTACGCGGAACGCGACCTTCCGGCGTACGTGCAGGCCGCGACCGGTTCGGCGGGCACGCAGGAGCTGCTCTGCGCGGAGCTGGAACGGCGCGGCTGGGTCAACGAGGTCTCGGCGGAGGTCCGCACCGCCGGCCTGGCCCCGGTCGCCGACCTGGACGCCGACGTGACGGACGTACGCCTGACCCGCGCGCCCGACGAGGCGTGGTTGGGCCGCTACGGCCGGGTCCGGGACCCGGACCTGGCCCGCCGGACGCTCGTGGCGGGCCCCTCGGTGTGGTTCGCCTCCCTCGCGGACGGCCGGGCGATCGGCCGGTGCGTGGTGGACGGGCGCTGGGCCGGCTTCGCGGCCGTCACGGTCGCCCCGGAACACCGGCGGCGGGGTCTGGCCACGGTGGTCATGACGGCGCTGGCCCGGCGGGCGTTGGAGGAGGGCGCCTCCGCGGCGTGGCTCCAGGTGGAGACGGACAACCCCGGGGCGCGGGCGCTGTACGACGGGATGGGCTTCGCGACGCACCACGCGTACCACCACTTCCGGGCCGGGGCGGCCCGATGAGCGCGCGGACCCGGGAGCTGTTCGCGGCGGAGGCCCGGGCGGAGCGGCCCGACCTGGCGCAGTTGTGCCTGTTGCTGGCGGCGGAGGCGGACCCGGAGCTGGACGAACGCGCCATGGACTGGGCGCAGATCGAGCTGGACCGGCTGGCGGGGATGCTGCCGTACGGGCTGAGCGGCGGGCAGGCCTGGGCCTCGGCGCTGACGGAGCTGCTGGGCGGCCGGATGGGCTTCCACGGCACTCCGGCGGACTACGACCGGCTCTCCTCCTCCCTGCTGCACGAGGTGCTGCGGCGCCGGCGGGGGCTGCCGATCCTGCTGTCCGTCGTCTGGATGGAGGTGGCGCGGCGGGCGGGCGCGCCCGTGTACGGGCTGGCGCTGCCCGGGCACTTCGTGGTGGGCTTCGGCGACCCGGAGGACGGGCACGTCGCGGACCCCTTCGCGGGCGGGGCCTCGCTCGGTACGGGCCCGGCGGAGTTGGCCTCGGGGCCGCGGACCCCGGCCCGGACCCCGGCCATCGTGCTGCGGATCCTGAACAACATCCGGGCCTGGGCGTCGGCCCGGCCGGAGCATTCGGCGGTGGCCCTCTGGTCGTTGGACCTGGCGCTGCTGCTGCCCTCGCACCCGGCGGCGCTGCGCTACGAGCGCGCGCGGCTGCTGGTGGAGCGGGGCGCCTTCACCGAGGGCGCGGGCGAACTGGAGGCGTACGCCGAGGTGATGGACGCGGTGGACACCGAGTCGGCGGCCCGCATCCGCGGCGAGGCCGTGTCGGCGCGCGCGCTGCTGAACTGAGTCCGTACGTGCGCGAGCCCCTTCCCCGGCCGGGAAGGGGCTCGCGCACGCGTGGCCGGACGCCGCCGGTCAGCCGGCGTTGGTCTCGATGACCGCGATCCGCTCGGCGGCCGTCTTGCCCTTGAGGGCCTTGCCGAGGGCGCCCGCGACGTCCTCGGGGGTCACGGCGGTCTTCGCGCCGGTGCCCCGGGTGATCATGACTCCGTCGAAGGCGTTCCCGTAGGTGGCCTTGAGGGCCTCCAGGTCGTACTTCTCGACGAGGCGGCCGTCCACGGCCGTCATGCTCAGGATCTTGGGCAGGGACCTGGCACCGAACGGGAGGGCCTTGCCGCCCGCCTTGACCGTCGCGGGGGAGGCCATCGCCGGTTCGGCGAACTCCTTCATCGCCCGGTCCAGTTCGGCCTGGGTGATGGTGGGTTCCCGGGTGGTGACGGGCAGTTCGACGGGGGCCGCCTTGCCGCCGCCGACGAGCGCGCCGAAGGCCTTGCGGACCAGGTCGACCGAGCCGTCGACGTCGAGGCCCTGGCCCGCCTTGCCGGGGACGGCGACGGCCTTGCCGGTGTCGAACTTGATCGTCGCCTCGGTGACGCCGCCGGCGCCGCCCGCCAGTTCCTGGAGCGCGACGCGCAGCTTCTCCTCGTCGACCGGCATGACGGCCTCGGCCGTGCGCTCGACGCCGAAGAGGCTGCCGATGACGGTGACGGGGTTGTAGTCGCTGCCGGCCGCGTTGCGGACGGTGGTCTGCGCGTCGAGGGTGAGCCCGGCCTTCTCCGGCTTCAGCTCGACCTGCTTGCCGCCGACGCTGAGCTGGAGCGGGGTCGCGGCGCGGGTGCCGAAGGCCTTCTCCAGCTTGTTGACGGCCTCGTCGCGGCTGCCGCTGATGTCGACGCCGAGGACGGTGGTGCCCTTGGGGACGTCGGAGTGGTTCAGCAGCAGACCGGCGCCGTAGGCCAGGCCGACCAGCGCGATGACGCCACCGCCGAGGAGGACCAGCTTGGAGCGGCCCTTCTTGGCGGGCTTGCCGGCCGGCTTGGCGCCCTTGGTCTGCTTGCCCGCCGGGGGCGCGGGCGGCGTCGGCCGGGTCTGCTTCGGCGGCTGCGGTCCGGGCGGGGGCACCGGCGCCACGGGCCCGGGCGGCGGGGTCGGCACGCCGCCGGCCTCGGGGCCCGGCCAGCGCGGAGCCTCGTCGGCGTGTACGGGGACGGTCCCCATCGCGGGCCCGCCCGTCGGCCCGGCGGGCTCCGTGTAGGCGGGGAAGGCCTCCGTGACGGGCCCGGCGTCGTACGCCGGGTAGCCCTGCGGCGGCGTCCCGACGCCGGGGCCGCCGATGTTCGGGGGCGGCGCGAAGCCCGCCCCGTTGCCGTGCGTCAGGGGCGGTTGCGGCATGCCCTGGGCGGCGGGGGGCGCGAATCCGGCGCCGGGACCCGGCGTGCCGGGTCCGCCGTGTCCGGCGGGGACGCCGGGGGCGCCCGGACCGGCGGGACGTCCCGGCTCGGAGCCGTAGCTCGCGCCCGGCGCGGGTCCCTGGCCGGTGGCGGGCGGCGGCGGGCCGGCCTTGCGCGGCGCGAACCAGTTGCTGTTGGCCGCCTCCTGCGGCTCGGCGGGCCCGGGGGCCGGGGGCGCCGGCGGGGTCGGGGCCGGCGCGGCCGGCGGCAGGGCCGAGCGCACGGGCGGCGCGGACCGCGCCGGAGCCGGCGCGGGCTCGGGCGCGGCCTGGACGGGCTCGGGGCCGGCGGGCCGGCCGGTGTCCCGCACCGGCTTGCGCACGACCACGGGCGGGATCGGCCGCGAACCCGGAATGTTGATCCGGATACGGGTCGTCAGGGTGGTCTCGGTCTTCGGCCCGTCATTGTCGGGCGTGGACGGGTTCGACGTCACAGGGTTCTCCTCCGGGGCGGTCGCCGCGGCGTCCGTGGACGGGTAGTGGCCGGTTCCGTACGGCGGTGTACCCGAGGGGTAGACGGCTCCACCGTGCCCTTGGGGCCCGGGGGGCGAACTGTCGGTTTCACGACTCAAGGCAGGTTCTCCCGGTTGGCTCCGCCGCCCGTCATACCGTGCGCGGGCAGCTCGGCGGCCCGTCCACCATACTGGCCGTCGCCACCGCACAACTGTCCCCCAGGAATCCCAGGTTCCTCTTGGCTCTCCCCGGACAGCGTCCCGAGGGCCCGTCAAACCCCCTCAAGCCGTCCCCGATCGGAGTCCCGAGGAGTGGGACGCACCGTCAAGCGCGCGGCCGCACGGCCGAAACGGGACGGTCCGGGAGCAGCCGCATCGTGGCGCAGATCACAGCGATCGCACTACCACCCAAAAGGTATGCGTACATACCGATTCCGGATGAACCGAGCAGGAAATCACCCTCGGGACGCGGAAGGCTGAGCACCACGTACGAGACGAACCAGCCGACCGCCGCCGCGCCCACGCCGATCCCCGTGCCGGTCGAGATCCGACCGGCGAGGAAGAGTCCGAAGAGGGCGAACAGCGCGAGCAGCAGCCCGCCGGGGAACCACAGGTCCACCACGAGCCAGCCGGCCGCGCCGGTGAGCGCGCCGAGGACCAGCAGGCCGAGCAGGACGGCGATCCGGGCGGTGCTCACGCGTCCACCCCCGCGAACAGGTCGCGCTCGCGCCGCCCCGCCGGAGCGCCCGACTCACCGGCGACCAACTCGTAGTACTCGCGGGTGAACAGCGGCTGGGCCAGGTGGTTCGACAGCGCGAAGAACGGCCCGTCGACGGCCACCTGGGTGACGTGGGCCCGCATCGCGGCGGCCTTGGCCGCGGCGAACACCTCCCCCGCGTCGTCGCCGATCTCGGTGGTGATCCGCCGGTCGGTGACCACTCCGGGGATGTCGGCGGGCGTCGCGACACCCGCGAAGGGCACCACGTCGCCGGCCTCGTGGAGCCGGGCGAAGCCCTCCTCGACGACCGAGCGCGGGACGCGGTTCCAGTAGATCTTCGCGATGGCGTGGGCGGCGCCCAGTTCGGGCCGGTAGTCGGCCTGCTCGGCGAGTTCCGCGGCCCGCACCGCGACGCGGTGGGCCTGGATGTGGTCCGGGTGGCCGTACCCGCCGTCCGGGTCGTAGGTGACGAGGACCTGCGGGCGCAGCTCGCGGATCACCTCCACGAGGTACCCGGCGGCCTCGTCCGGGTCGGCGGACCAGAAGGCGCCGGGGCGCGTGTTCTGGGGTGCGCCCATCATCCCGGAGTCCCGGAAGCGGCCCGGGCCGCCGAGGAAGCGGTGGTCGGCGACCCCGAGCTCCTTCATGGCGGCGGCGAGTTCGCCGACCCGGAAGGGGCCGAGCGCGTCCTCGCGATCGGCCGTCAGGTGGGCCAGCTCCGGCGGGATGACCTCGCCCTCCTCGCCGAGGGTGCAGGTCACCAACGCCACGTGGGCGCCCTCGGCCGCGTACTTGGCCATGGTGACGCCGTTGTTGATGGACTCGTCGTCCGGGTGCGCGTGCACGAGGAGCAGCCGGCGGGCGGGAAGACCGTTCATGGGTTCAGCCTACGAGCAGGACCTACAACTTGAGGCCACTGATCATGCTCGCCACGTTGGACGTGAGCTGGCTGAGCGTCGGAGCGATCGTCGAGCTCGCCAGGTAGAACCCGAGCAGTACGCAGACGAACGCGTGTCCCGCCTTCAGTCCCGACTTCCGGACCAGAAGGAAGACGACGATCGCCAGCAGCACCACGGCCGAGATCGAGAGTGCCACGGCGGTTCACCTCCACGTCGAGCGGACATCGGTCGCGTCATTCGCGCGCGCGGCGAAGTCATACCCACCGTGCGCTACGGATCATAACTATCCGTACCAGCGTATCGATCGAATTCCGGCAGCACGAGGGGCGTACGGCGGCCACGGACGGGGGCACGAAAACGCCGGCCGGGGTGGCTGCGCGCCTCCCCGGCCGGCTGTCGGCACCCGCACGGCCGCACCCGCTCAGGGTGCCCAACCCAGATCTCGGGTCAGAAACGGTCAAGTTGCCCCCGTGTTAAGCGTGTTGTCGTTACGGCGGTCACGGGGGCGTCATCGCCGACCGGCGCCGACGGGTGGCCAAAAATGATCGACGGAAGGAGCCCGTCCGGGCGGTCCGCGGGGGTGCCCGGAGCGGGCTTCCCGGGACAGGCCGGGCTAAACCTCAGCCCGGGGCGGCGGGGCGGGCGGCTCCGGGGACGGCGGGACCACCTGCTTCTCGGCCGCGAAGTGACAGGCCGACGGATGGGCGGCCGGACCCGTGGGGAAGACCGCCGGCACCGCCGGCAGCGGCTCCTCCTCGGCGCAGCGCGCCTCGGCCTTCCAGCAGCGGGTGCGGAAGCGGCAGCCCGAGGGCGGGTTGGCCGGCGAGGGCACGTCCCCGGACAGGATGATCCGCTCCCGGTGCGCGCGGGCCCGCGGGTCGGGGACGGGGACGGCGGAGAGCAGCGCCTGGGTGTACGGGTGGGTGGGGTGCTCGTAGATCTGGGTGTCGGAGCCGATCTCCACGATGCGCCCGAGGTACATGACGCCGACCCGGTCGGAGATGTGGCGCACGATCGAGAGGTCGTGCGCGATGAACACGTACGACAGGTCGAACTCGTCCTGGAGCCGTTCCAGCAGGTTGATCACCTGGGCCTGGACGGAGACGTCCAGCGCGGAGACGGGTTCGTCGGCGACGATGACCTCGGGTCGGAGCGCGAGGCCGCGGGCGATGCCGATGCGCTGGCGCTGGCCGCCGGAGAACTGGTGCGGGTAGCGGTTGATGTACTCCGGGTTCAGGCCGACCACGTCGAGGAGGTCCTGGACCTTGCGGCGGCGGTCGCCCTTGGGGGCCACCTCGGGGTGGATCTCGTAGGGCTCGCCGATGATGTCGCCGACCGTCATGCGCGGGTTGAGCGAGGTGTACGGGTCCTGGAAGACCATCTGGATGTTGCGGCGGACGGCCTTGAGGGCCTTGCCGGACAGCCGGGTCAGGTCCTCGCCCTTGTACGAGATCGCGCCGGCGGTCGGCCGCTCCAGGTTGACCAGCATCCGGGCGACGGTGGACTTGCCGCAGCCGGACTCGCCGACGATGCCGAGGGTCTCGCCGCGGGCCAGCGCGAAGGAGACCCCGTCGACGGCCTTGACGGCGCCGACCTGCTTGCGGAAGAGGACGCCCTGGGTCAGCGGGTAGTGCTTGACGAGGTCGCGGACCTCCAGGATGGCTTCAGGCACCGAGGCACTCCTTCCAGAAGAAGCACGCGCTCGTCCGGTCCGGGCCCACCTCGGCCAGCGGCGGCACCTCGGCCCGGCACAGCGGCCGGGCCATCGGGCAGCGCGGGTTGAAGGCGCAACCGGGCGGGATGGCGAGCAGGTTGGGCGGCAACCCCTTGATCGCGTACAGCTCCTGGCCCTTCTGGTCCAGGCGCGGGATCGAGTCGAGCAGGCCGCGGGTGTACGGATGGGCGGGGGCGCCGTAGATCGCGTGGACGGGTGCGGCCTCGACGATCCGGCCCGCGTACATGACGGCGATCTTGTCGGCCACGTCGGCGACGACGCCGAGGTCGTGGGTGATCAGGATCAGGCCCATGTTGAGTTCGCGCTGGAGCTCGGCGAGCAGGTCCATGACCTGGGCCTGCACGGTGACGTCCAGGGCGGTGGTCGGCTCGTCGGCGATGATCAGGGAGGGTTCCAGGGCCATCGCCATGGCGATCATGATGCGTTGGCGCATGCCGCCGGAGAACTGGTGCGGGTAGTCCCCCACCCGCTGCTTCGCGGCGGGGATCCGGACCCGGTCCATCAGCTCGACGGCCTTGGCGCGGGAGGCCTTGCGGGACATCCCGCGGTGGACCTCGTACATCTCGCCGAGCTGGGCGCCCACGCTGACCACGGGGTTGAGGGAGGACAGCGCGTCCTGGAAGATCATGGCCATGCGGGCGCCGCGGATCCGGCGGCGTTCGTCCTCCTTCATCTTCAGCAGGTCCTGGCCCTGGAAGAGGATCTCGCCGCCCGTGATCCGGCCGGGCGGGGTGTCGAGGATGCCCATGATGGCCTGCGCCGTCACGGACTTGCCGGAGCCGGACTCGCCGAGCACGGCGAGGGTCTCGCCCTCGTCGACCGAGTAGTTCACGCCGTTGACGGCCTTCGCGACGCCGTCGCGGGTCTTGAACTCCACGTGCAGGTCGCGGACTTCGAGCAGCATCTGACGGCTCACTCCTCAGCGCAGCTTGGGGTCGAGGGCGTCGCGCACCGCGTCGCCGAGCATGATGAAGGCGAGCACGGTGATGCTGAGCGCGCCCGCGGGATAGAGCAGCATGTGCGGGGCGTTGCGGATCTGCGAGGCGGCGTTGGAGATGTCGATGCCCCAGGAGACCGTCGGCGGGCGCAGCCCGACGCCGAGGAACGACAGGGTGGCTTCGAGGGCGATGTAGGTGCCCAACGCGATGGTGGCGACGACGATGACGGGCGCCACGGCGTTGGGGGCCACGTGCCGCAGCAGCATCCGGCCGTTGCCGGCGCCGAGGGCGCGGGCGGCCTGGACGTAGTCGTTCTGTTTGGCGGTGATGACCGAGCCGCGCGCGATGCGGGCGATCTGCGGCCAGCCGAGCAGCACGATGAATCCGACGACGGGCCACACGGTGGTGCTGGTGACCACGGACAGGAACACGAGGCCGCCGAGGACGACGGGGATGCCGAAGAAGATGTCGGCGACCCGGGAGAGCAGCGAGTCCCCCCAGCCCCCGAAGAACCCGGCGAGGCCGCCGAAGACGGAGCCGAGCAGGGCGGCTCCCACGGTCGCGCAGATGCCGACGGTGATGGAGGCGCGGGCCCCGTGGACGGTACGGGTGTAGACGTCGCAGCCCTGGGTGTCGTAGCCGAAGGGGTGGCCCGGGGAGGAGCCCTCCTGGGACTTGGACAGGTCGCACTGCAGGGGGTCGCCGCTCGCGATGAGCTGCGGCCAGATGGAGATGACGACGAGGAAGAGGATCAGCAGCGAGGAGACGACGAAGACGGGGTTGCGGCGCAGTTGGTGCCAGGCGTCGGACCACAGGGAGCGGGCCTTCTCGCCGGAGCCGCCGGGGCCGTCGGTCTTGCGGACGCCCTCGACGCTCTCGGCCTCCTCCAGCGCGAGGTCCATGGCACCGCCCTGGCCGGTGGGTGACATGGCCTCTCCCTCACGGGGACCGACGGGGTCGTACCCGCCCGGTTGGTCGGGACGCTCGGACTCAGGCATAACGGATCCTCGGGTCCAGGACCGCGTAGAGCAGGTCGACGAGCAGGTTCGCCAGCAGGAAGACGATGACGAGGATGGTCACGAAGCCGACCACGGTCGGTGAGTTGTTGCGCAGGATGCCTTGGTAGAGCTGGTAGCCGACGCCGTGGATGTTGAAGATCCGCTCGGTGACGATGGCGCCGCCCATCAGCGCGCCGATGTCGGTGCCGATGAAGGTGACGACCGGGATCAGGGAGTTGCGCAGCAGGTGCCGGGTGATGACCCGTTGGCGCGGCAGCCCCTTGGCGACGGCGGTGCGGACGTAGTCGGCCCTGACGTTCTCGGCGATGGAGGTGCGCGAGAGGCGGGTGACGTACGCCAGGGAGACCAGGGCGAGGACGATGCCGGGCAGGATCAGCTCGCTGAACGGCGCGTCCGGGGACACCGTGGGCCGCACCCAGCCCCATTTGACGCCGAAGAGGTACTGGAGCAGGTAGCCGGTCACGAAGGTGGGCACCGAGATGACGACGAGGGTGAGGACCAGGACCGTGGAGTCGGTGGCCCGGCCGCGGCGCAGACCGCTGACGACGCCGAGGGTGATGCCGACGAGGACCTCGATGACGATGGCGACGATGGTCAGGCGCAGGGTGACGGGGAACGAGCTCGCCATCAGCTCGGTGACGGGCTGCCCGTTGAAGGCGGTGCCGAAGTCGCCGTGGAAGATCTGGCCCATGTAGTGGAGGTACTGCTTCCACAGGGGTTGGTCGAGGTAGAGGTCCTTGCGGATGCGGGCCGCGGTGGCCGGGTCCGGTGCCTTGTCGCCGAAGAGGGCGGCCACCGGATCGCCGAGCGCGTACACCATGAAGAAGATCAGGAACGTGCTGCCGATGAACACGGGGATCATCTGGAGCAGCCGCCGGATCACGTAACGTCCCATGGAATGCTCCATGCTGTCGGTGGGCGCGGCGGGCCTCCCCCGCCCCGGGGGCGGTGGGAGGCCCGGTTCGATCCGTCGGGGGCGGTCAGGCGACCTTGATCTGGTCGTACACCGGGACGCTGAACTGGTTCAGGGCCACGTCGGAGAGCCGCTCGGAGTAGCCGGCGCTGCCGTTCTGGTACCAGAGCGGGATGGACGGCATCTGCTCGGCGAGGATCTTCTCCGCGTCCCGGAAGATCGCGGTCGCCTTCGTGGCGTCGTTCTCCTTGTTGGCGTCGTCGATGAGCCTGTCGAAGTCCGGGTTGCTGAACTTCCCGTAGTTGGAGGAGGCGCCGGTGTAGTAGAGCGGCTCCAGGAAGTTCTGGATCAGCGGGTAGTCGGCCTGCCAGCCGGAGCGGAAGGGCCCGGTGAGCTTGAAGGAGCTCTGCTGGTTGCGGAAGTCCGCGAAGGTGCCGACCGGGTTGACCGTGCAGACGGGGCCCTCGCCGAGCGCGTTGTTGACGCTGTTGCAGACGGCGTCCATCCAGTCGCGGTGCGAGCCGGTGTCCACGTTGGAGGTCAGCGTGACCTTGCCGCCGGGCAGCCCGCCGCCCTCCTGGATGAGCTTCTTGGCCTGCGCCGGGTCGTAGGCGCAGCCGTCCCCGCAGGCGGTGGAGGAGAAGCCACCCGCCTCGCCGAGCGCCGGGGAGGTCCAGTCCTTGGCCGGGGTGCGGGTCTCGCGGAAGATCTGCTTGGTGATCTCGTCGCGGTTGATCGCCATGGAGATGCCGCGGCGGACCTTCTCCATGCCCTCCTTGCCCCACTGCGGGTCGTACAGCGGGAAGGTGAGGGTCTGGATGATCAGCGCCGGCTGGTTGATGTACCGGTCGCCGAGGTCGTCCTTGACCTTCTTGAGCTGCTGCGCCGGGACGTCGTCGACGAGGTCGAGGTTGCCGGAGATCAGGTCGGTGTAGGCCGTGTTGTTGTCGGTGTACACCTTGAGGTCGACGCCGCTGTTCTGCGCCTTGTCCGCGCCCGGGTACCCCTCCCACGTGCGCAGCTTCATGCCGGTGCCCTTGGTGTACGAGTCCACCGTGTACGGGCCGTTGCCGACGGGCTTGGCGAGCCAGCCGGAGTGGTCGGTGAAGAAGGACTTCGGCAGCGGGGAGAAGGCCTGGTAGCCGAGGGTCTCGGGCCAGGTGGAGAACTTCTCCTTGAGGGCGACGGTGAAGGTCTTGGGGTCCTTGACGACCAGACCGGACATGGTCTTCGTCTTCGGCTCGCCGGCGGCCGGGTGGACGTCGTCGTAGCCGACGATGTCGGAGAAGAACGGCGAGTTGTTCTGCTTGTTGCGGACGTCGGCCCCGTAGTTCCAGGCGTCCACGAAGGACTGGGCGGTGACCGGCTCGTCGTTGCTGAACTTCCAGCCGTCCTTCAGTGTGACGGTGAAGTTCTGGCTGTCGGTGGTCTCGATCTTCTCGGCGAGCATGTCCTTGGCCTCGCCGGTCTTCGCGTCGTACCGCTTGAGACCGCGGAACAGCATGTCGAGGACCTTGCCGCCCTGCACCTCGTTGGTGTTGGCGGGCTCCAGCGGGTTCTGCGGGTCACCCCACGAGGAACTGACGATCCCCGCGCCACCGCCCGCGTCCCCGCCGTCGCTGCCACCGCCGCAGGCCGTCACCGTGAGGGCGACGGCCGCCGCGCATGCGGCCCACTTGACGTGGGTGGCTCCGCGCATGGAGTGCCTCCTATGGGTCCCGGACTCGCTTAGGGCCCACTGTCACCCTCCGCACGGCCCCCTACACTCCCGTTCGACCGATTGCACCCGCACGTCCCGCCGCTGTCACCCCTGCGGGTGACGACACGGCGGACCGAATTTCGCCACACCGTCGCGAATCAGTCAAAGCATCGGTCCACGCGGGGCGAATGAGTCACTCCGCCTCAAGTTTCCCTCAATCATCAACCGTCACATCACCCCGTGAATTAGCATTGACGAATTTTTTTGAATTCCGGATCCAAGAGTGGTCGGATTTTAATTCCTTGACATCCCAAGAAGCGTCAACCTAGGATCACGGAAGGCCGAACAACGGCCCTTGCAATTCGGAATGAGGAGCCCAGCATGACCTCTGCAACACTTCTCTCGACTCCGACGATGGACCTCTCTGATTTCGATCTCGAAATCCAGACGGTCCTCACCGGCGACCCGAACATCCCGATCGCCCCCACGGCCCGATTCACGTCGATCACCTGCACCCCCGCCAACACGACCAACAGCTTCGCGGAGGCCAACGTGCAGGGCCCGATCTGCTGTTAATCGCCGGCTTGCGGAGCCCAGCGCTCCGCAAGGGACCGCCGCGCCCACCCATGGCACGGCGGTCCCGCCCCAGCACTCAGAAAGTGCTCTCCTCATGACATCCGGCAATTACTTCCAGACCGCCGAGCCGATACTCCTCAGGATTTCATCGCTCGCAGCGGACGGAAATCATTCCGAAAACTTTCGACCGGGGCGCGACGAGCTCCCCGACGACGAGCAGCTGATTTCCTACATCCAGGAAATGGCGAAGGACGACTTTTTCCGGGAGTCCGTCGCCGTATCCAGCACCTCCTTGGCGTCGGCACTCGACAAAGTTCAACGACGTGCTGCCATGAGCCGTAAGAACCTTCTGAGCGCGGCCGTCTCACTGACCCGCTACTTCCTGCGCATCACGGGGCGCCCCACCCCGTTCGGACTGCACGCGGGCGTGGCCGAGGTACGGACGGGCGACCGGGCGCGCGCGGTATTCACCGGCACCGCGCAGAAGGCGGTCCGGCTCGACGCAGGCTGGCTGGCCGGCGCCGCGGACTCCTGGCTCGCCCTGCCCGCGGTGCGGCGTTCCGTCGATGTCATGGCCAACGACCTCTGTGCCGTCCGCGGGGACCGGCTCGTCCTGCCCTATGTAACGGCCTCCCCCGCGGGCGATGCGCCCGGCGCCGCACAGACCACCGGCCAGGAACTCTCCCTGCGCGAAACCGCCCTGACGGCCTGGATCCGCGACCGCGCACGAACACCCCTGAAGTACGGGGCCCTGCTCGCGGACGCCGTCGAGGCCTTTCCCGCAGCGGACGAGGAGCGACTGGACCAGTTGCTGCTGTCCCTGGTTCGCAGCGAGATCCTGCTGACCTCCCTGTCTCCCCGCCTGATCGACGAGGAGTTCCTGGCCCGAACGATGACCGCGCTCGGTCCCTCCTCAGACGAGGCCGCCCGCCTGCGCGCCGTACTGTCCGCCCTGGAGGACTACCGCTCGGCTCCTCCCGGCGACGGCACCGGTGCATGGACGGCCCTGGAGGACGTCGGACGGGCCGTCCACCGCGATGGCCGGTCCGTCGCGCAGGTGGACCTACGGTCCCCAGCCGAGGTCGAACTGCCCCGTGGTGTCCTCGACGAGGCCGAGGCGTACGCCACCGCCCTGTGGCGGATCGCCCCCGAGGACAAGGCGCACCGCCGGATGCGCGCCTACTACGAGGCCTTCGTCGAGAAGTACGGGGAAGGCATCGCCGTCCGGCTGCCCGACCTGATCGATCCCCACCGCGGCCTCGGATACCCCGGCGGCTACCTCAACCCCCGTGTGAGCAGGGATCCCCGGCTGTACGTCCACGAACAGGCGCTGGAGGCCGAAGGACCCGGCGACCGGCTGGAACACCTCGCCTCCCTCATTCAGCGGGGCGTCCTCAGCTCCGACCGCGAACTCGTCCTGGGCGACGAGGACATCACACGGCTCACCGTCGAGTCTCGCCCCAGTGCGCTGCCGCACTCCCTGGACCTGTGCTTCCAGCTCCTCGCCGACAGCACCGATGGCATCGACGCGGGCGACTTCCGGCTGCTGGCTTCCCCCATGATCGGCGCAGGCCTCGCGGGCGCGACCACGGCGCGGTTCGCCTCCGTCAGCGGAACCGAGCAGGCCGTCGCCCGGCTCGTGAATCCGGGCGAGGACGAGGACGTGATCACCGCCCAGCTCGTCTTCCGACCGCAGATCCCGAGGCTGCTCAACGTCGTGCAGGTGCCCGAGCTCACCCGCTACGACATACCCGTCGGCGCCTTCCCGGCCGGCACCGGCAGTCGGCACATCGACTGGCGGGCCCTCGTCGTGACGGCCGACGGCGAACGTCTGCGCCTGCTGCTGCCGGACTCCGGCCGCGAGGTGCGACCCGTCGTACCGCACATGCTCTCCATGTCCTCCGTCGCCCCCAACCTCGCCCGGTTCCTCGGTGAACTCCGCTTCACCGGGGAGCGCAAGGTCTGGCAGCCCTGGGACTGGGCCGGCTACGGCCTCTCGCCCTGGCAGCCCCGGGTCCGGATCGGGAAGGTCGTCGCCTCGCCGCTGACGTGGCGGCCGAGCCCGGAGATGCGCCACCTGACGGGCCGTCGGGACGACTGGGAACGGGCCGTCGAACGCTGGCGCCGGGAAGTGCGGGTCGACGACCAGGTCACCGTCGTCAGCGGTGACAAGACGTACGGCATCGACCTGCGCGACGCGTTCCATCGCGAAATCCTGCGCCGCGATCTCACACGCGAGGAGCTCGTCCTCACGGAGACGCCGCAGGCCTTGGGGTTCGGGCACGGCTGGTCCGCCGGCCGGAGCAACGAGATCTGCGTACCTCTGGTCGCCTGCGCGCCCCGCCCGACGTACGTGCCTGCGGCGACGCCGGCGATCGGCGTGGTCGAGCATCACCCGGTCGGCGGCCTGTGGACCAGCGTCCACGTCCAAGCCGTCCTGGAGGCCCACGACGCCCTCGTACGCGGACTCGGCGACCTGGCCGAAGCTGTCGCCGACAGCGTCGACCGCTGGTTCTACCTGCGCTACTTCTCCCCGGAACCGCACCTGCGCCTGCGGCTGCGCTCACCCGACGAGGCTTCGGCCTCGGCCGTGCGCCGGGCCGTCCAGGACCACCTGTACCGCGCCCGGGAGGCCGGGCTGCTCCGTGAGTTCAGCACGCAGGCGTACGAGCCGGAGACGACGCGGTACGGAGGCCCGCGGGCTCTGGACGCGGCCGAGGAGGTCTTCTGCCGGGACAGCCGTACGGCCGTCGCGCAGCTTGCCCTGCTCGGTTCCGGCCGCAGCCCGGTCCCCCGGGACCTGATGATGTGCGCCGGCCACGCGGTGCTGCTGGAATCGCTCGGCGACTGGGACTGGCAGAGCTGGGCCGCCCGCCAGTTCCCGAAGTCCACCGACGGGTCGATCACGCGCGGCGACGTCGAGGCCGCGGCGCGGCTGATCCAGCCGGGCCGGACCGCCGCGAACCTTGCGGCCGCTTGCGGGATCCCGGGGATCGAGACGCTCTGGCGGGAACCGAGCCGGCTCGGCCGCGAGCTGGACCTGTCCGGCGACGCCGGCCACCGGGCCGACCGCAGGCGCGACACGGCACTGGTCAGTCTGCTCCACATGCAACACAACCGGCTGATCGGCAACAACCTGGCGAGCGAGTCCCGGGCGGTCGTGCTGCTCGGACACGTGGCCCGACAGCAGCTCGGCCGGGCCCGGAACGGGAAGGCGAAGTCATGACCCCGACCACCACGCCGCCGGCGCGCACCCCGGCGCCCCTTCACCGCAACGCCACGCTGCGGATCGCGGACACGATCGCCGGGCGGCTTGCCAACGCCGAGGCCGTCGCTGAGGCCACCGGCGTGCCGGGCGTGTTCACCTCCGCGGAACTGCCCTGGAGCCCGCCCTCACTGGGCCGAGGCCATGCGGGGATCTCGCTGCTGTTCACTTCGCGCGTCGCACGGGATCCGGCCAATGCCGCCCTCGCCCACGGACACCTGGCCCGTTCCGCGGCCCTCCGGCAGGAGACCCACGGGACGGAGGTCGGCCTGTACGGGGACGTCTGTGGTCTGTCCTTCGCGATGGAGTGCGCACGCCGCGCCACGGGCGGCTACGGCAAGGCACTCGCGGCCATGGACCCGCAAGTGGCTGCCCAGGCGGATGGCTGGTGCGAGCTGGTGCGCCGGGAGCCCCGGGGCACCATGAACCGGTACGACGTGATCAGCGGGCTGTGCGGTTTCGGCCGGAACCTGCTGCTACGGGGCAGCGCCTGCCGTGACCCGCTCATCCGGGTCCTCGAAACGCTGGTGACGATGGCCCGCTCCACCGGGGACGCGGACGCCGGAACGCCGCCGGGACTGTGGGCCGACGGCCCGCCCTCCAGTGACGGGCGCGGCTCCGACTCGGTCCGAAAGCAGGGCCACCTGAACCTCGGGATCGCCCACGGCATCGCCGGTCCGTTGGCCCTGCTGTCCCTTGCCCACCGACAAGGCGTCGTGGTGCCCGGACAGCGCGAGGCCGCCGAGCAACTGGTCGAGCTGTTGGGCCGGTTCGAGGAAAGCGACGCTTACGGACCCTTCTGGCCAGCGATCCTCCCGTGGGAGGACTGGTGCGCCGGCCGGGTACGGGACGCCCGCCGCGCCCGCCCGTCCTGGTGCTACGGAACCCCGGGAGTGGCCCGCGCGCTCCAACTGGCCGGAGAGAGCTTCGACTGGCCGGACCAAGTGGGTGTGGCCCGCCGGGCCGTGGCCGCCCTGGCCCGTGCCCCGTTCTCCGACTGGGGGCTCGACGAGTCCGGCCTGTGCCACGGCTTGGCGGGCACCCTGCACCTGCTGGGGTACTTCACCGAACCCGAATCCGAGCCCGGCGTCGTCCGAGGCCTGCGGGATGGCCTGGCCGCAGCGATCGTCGCCCGGTTCCGCCCGGAGCAGGCCTTCGGATACCGGGTGGAGATGCTCAACTCCCCCGGGGGCGGGGACTTCCCCGGATTCCTGGAGGGCGCGGCCGGCATCGCCCTGGCGTTGGACGCCTACGCGGACGGCGGTGTGCGTTCCCCTTGGGACGCCGCCCTGCTGACGGCATGAGCGGGAGGGACGACGTCGTGACCCGTACGCCCGGTCCTCACGCTCCCGCGGCGCCGGTACCCGGTACCGACGGCCTCACCCTGCCCGAGTTCCTGCGCCGCATTGCCGACTGGTACGACGCCCCGGACGCGTCTCCCGACCCGCGGCTCACACGCCTCGGCGACGTGTTCACCGCCGCCGGCCTGGCAGCGCTGCACCGGGCGGCGGCCGGATCGGCCTGGTCGGAATTCAGGCTGCGCCCGGCCGACGGCCGGCGCGGGGAACTGTACGCGCGGATGTACCGCCTCGCCCGCGAGGCGCTGGATACCAAGGAGATCGACGCCTTCTTCTTCGTCCACAAGGAGCCGGGCCTGCGCCTGCGCTTCCGGACCGGACCGCACCCGACGGCAGAGCCCGTCCACCGGGCGGCGCCCCGCCTCTGGCAGGACCGCGGCTGCGTGGCGAGCTGGGTCCCGGCCGTCTACGAACCCGAGGAACACCTGTTCGGGGGACCGGTCTCCATGAACAGCGTGCACCGGATCTTCACGGCCGACTCCCTCCTGTGGGCCGGACGCCACGCCTCGGCCGAACGCACCGGTCCGTCCTGGGCCCTGTCCCTGCTGATGGTCCGAGCCCTCTTCGAGGAACTCGGCGTGTCCGGCTGGGAGGACCGCGAGATCTGGGACCTGTTGCGCCGCCGGGCGCACCGCCGGTTCACGGGGGCGACGCCGCCCTCCTGGCAAGGCACCGCCGAGGGTCTCGGGCGCCTGTGGGCGGAGCCGGAGCGCCTGCGTTCCCTGCTGGATCCACTGTGCCTGGAAGCGCTCGGCGAGTACCGCGCGGCCGTGCGCCACGCGTGCGCCCTTTGGCACGAGACGTACTTCGGGTGCCCCGGTGCCGACGTCGGACCGCGGGAAGCAGCCGCCTTCCTCGTCGTCCACCACTGGAACCGGGCGCACCTGCCCATGGAACGGCAGATCGCCGTTACCGAGGCCCTCGTGGGCCCCCACAACCTGGCGGTGCTGTGAGTCCCGGGAAGCGGAGCGCGGAGTCGGCCGCGCAGGTGCACGTGCCGGTGGGACGACTGTTGGAGCTCTTCCGTCCTTACCGCGTGCAGGCGGGGCTGGTTCTGCTGACCATCCTCGCGGACGCCCTGGCCTCGGCCGCCTGGCCGTTCCTACTGCGCGGCATCATCGACACCGCCCTGCCGCAGAAGCGGGTGGGGCTCCTGACGGTGCTGGCCCTGAGCATCCTCACGATCTGCGTGGTGACGAACGTCCTGGACGTGGTCCGCGGTTCTCTGGCGACCCGGACGGGCCAGGCCGTCATGCACCGGGTGCGGACCCAGGTCTACGACAGGCTCCAGGGCATGTCGCTCGGTTTCTACACCCGCACCGGGGTCGGTGACGTCCAATCGCGCGTGGTCAACGACGTGGGCGCGATGCAGGCAACGGTGACCTCCACCGCGACCTCCGTGGTCACGAACGCCACCGGGGTCCTGGCGGTCCTGGCCGGGATGCTGCTGCTGGACTGGAAGCTGACCGCCTTCTCCCTACCCCTCCTCGTGATCTTCGTGTGGGTCAGCCGGCGGGTGGGCAGGGAGCGCCGTACGGTTACCGGTGAACGGCAGGAACAGCTCGCCGTGGTGGGTGGCACGGTCACCGACTTCCTGTCCGTGGGCGGGATCCTGCTCGGCCGCACCCTGGGGCGCCGGGAGCAGCTGTTGGACGACTTCGCCACCGAGTCCCGGCGGCTCGGAGCGCTGGAAACCCGGACGGCGCTGGCCGGCCGGTGGCGGATGTCGTCCATCGGCATGGTGATGGGGGCCATGCCGGTGCTCCTGTACTGGGCGGCGGGCGTGCTGGCCGGGGTGGGCGGCGGCGCGCCGTCGATCGGGACGCTCGTCGCGTTCGTGACCCTCCAGCAAGCACTGGCCTGGCCCGCTGCCCAGTTGATGAGCGCCGGTGTGCAGATCCAGTCCTCCTTGGCGGTGTTCCAGAGGATCTTCGAGTACCTGGACCTGGAGGAGGAGGTCCCCGAGTCCGCGGCGCCGGTGACACTGTCCACGCCGCGTGGCGAGGTCCGCTTCGAGTCCGTCGGCTTCCGTTACGCCGAGGGACTGGACCCGGCCCTGCGCGACGTCACCCTGCACGTGCCGCCGGGCAGCCGGGTGGCGCTCGTGGGCCCGACGGGGGCGGGGAAGACAACGCTCGGCTACCTGGTGCCCCGGCTCTACGACGTGTCCGCGGGTCGGGTGACCATCGACGGGATCGACGTCCGGGACGTCTCCGCGCAGTCGCTGTCCCAGGTGGTGGGGGTGGTGTCGCAGGACACGTACTTCTTCAACGCGTCCGTGGCGGACAACCTGCGCTTCGCCCGGCCGTCCGCGACCGACGCCGAGATCGAGGAGGCGGCCCGCGCCGCGCAGATCCACGACTTCGTGATGTCGCTGCCCGACGGGTACGCGACCCGGGTCGGAGAACGCGGGCACCGGTTCTCCGGCGGGGAGCGGCAACGGCTGGCCATTGCCCGCGTGTTGCTCCGCGATCCGGCGGTGCTGGTCCTCGACGAGGCGACGAGCGCGCTCGACACGAAGACGGAGGCGGCAGTCCAGCGAGCCCTGGACGCGCTGTCGGCCGGCCGCACGACGCTCACCATCGCGCACCGCCTGGGGGTCGTACGGAACGCGGACCTGATCGCGGTGCTGGACGGCGGACGCGTGGTCGAGACGGGCACGCACGCGGAACTCCTGGCACACGGCGGCCGGTACGCCGAACTGGTTGACTGCGACAGCAAGGAAACGGAGACGACATGGAGCCGGTGACCCTGACCAGCGAGCGGCTGGTGTTCAAGCCGCTGGATCCGAGGGACGCCCCGGTGATCGCGGGTGCGTGGCAGGATCCGGACATCCGCCGATGGACGGTGGTGCCGGAGCCCGGCACCGAGGAACAGGCCATGGCCTTCGTCTCCCGGACCTGTGCGTCCGGTTGGACCGACGACACCAACTACGTCTTCGGGACGTACGTCGCGGAGACCAGCGAACTCGTCGGCGTGATAGGCGTGTTCGGTCTCAGCTGGGTATGCCGCTCCGAGAACCTCGCGTCCATGGGGGCCTGGGCGGTGCCCGGCCACCGCGGGCTCGGCTACACCGTGGAGGCCGTCCGTAGAGTGGCGCGCTGGGCGTTCGAGGACCTGCGGACGGACCGGGTCGAGAGCCTCATCGAGGTCGGCAACGACGCTTCGCTGGCCGTCGTGCGCAGAGCGGGCTTCGTTCTGGAAGGCACCCTGCGCTCGCGCGTCATCCAGCACGGAACCCGCAGGGACGCCTGGCTGACGTCCCTGCTGCCGCAGGACGTCGGGGTGGCCCCGCAGCTCCCCTACCCTGCGGAGGCCGGGGCGCCCGCGCCCCTCACCAGGTGAGCTCCCAGGTGTCGACCGCGTAGTGCAGCGCCATGCCGTGCGCCTCGTACAGCGCGAGGGCGCCCGTCTCGTTGTGGGTGTCGACGCCCAGGCCCACCGTCCGCCGGCCGCGGGCCGCGTAGGCGGCGAAGCCGTGGCGCAGCAGGTGGCCGCCGATGCCGCGACCCCGGAGGTCGGCGCGGACGCCGATGTGGCTGAGCCAGCCCATGCTGGTGCGGTCGTCCCGGGTGAGGAGCACGCCGACGTCGCCCTCGGCGGGCAGCGAGGCGATCCACACCAGCGACCAGTCGAGGTCGCGGGCGTCGAGGTGGTCCAACCAGGGCTCGTACGCCCGCTCCACGTGTCCGAAGTGCGCGGCGAAGGTCTCCTCGACGAGGACGTGGGCCCTGCGCCGGTCGGCCTCGTCGGCAGCGCAGTCGCGCAGGGCGAGCCCGGCGGGCGGGGCGGGCGACAGGTCCGTGTCCGGGGCGGTGTCGGCATCCGGGGCGAGGGCGCGGGTCATCACCTGGTAGCGGCGGATCGTGCGGTAACCGCGCTTCCTGAGCAGGCCGAGGTCGAGGGTGGGCTTCACGTTGAGCTGGATCCGCAGGCGGGCCTTCGGGGATCCGGCCGCGAGGACGGCCGCCCGGGCCTCCATCAGCGTCAGCAGTCGCAGGGCGGCCTCGTCCTCGCCGGGCAGGACGTAGTGGTCGCCGTCGACGCGGCCCGGTCCGGAGTCGGCCCAGACCAGGGCGTAGGCGACGAGCCGGCCGCCGCGGAAGGCGAGCCAGGAATCGGCGGCCAGGTCCACGTCGGGGTGGTTCAGGTCGGCCTCGACGGTGCCCAGGTCCGTCTCGGGTCTGCCGATCTCGATGACGTCGACGGCGTTGAGCAGTGCGCAGATGTCGGACGCGTCCCCGGGCCCCGCCGGACGGACGGTCAGCAAGTCGGTCATCCGCCCACTCTCGATGCCGCCGGGGGCTCGCCGCAACCGGCTTTTCCCCTACGGCGGCCGGGCCGCGAACGCGCCGGGGCGCCCGGACCGGAGGTTTCCGGTGCCGGGCGCCCTGGGCGTCGTACGGCCGTGGCCGAGGCGGGGGATCAGACGGGCAGGACCGCCCGCTCCTCCGCGAAGTGGCACGCCGACTCGTGCGCGGCCGGGGTGTCCACGCCGGTGAACCGGGTCGGGATCGCCAGCAGCGGCTCCTCCTCGGCGCAGCGCGCCTCGGCCTTCCAGCAGCGGGTGCGGAAGCGGCAGCCCGACGGCGGGTTGGCCGGCGAGGGGACGTCACCGGTGAGGATGATCCGGTCGCGGCCCTCGCGGGCCTCCGGGTCCGGCACGGGCACGGCGGAGAGCAGTGCCTGCGTGTACGGGTGGGTCGGGTGCTCGTAGATCTCGGCGTCGGAGCCGATCTCGGCCATCTTGCCCAGGTACATGACGCCCACGCGGTCCGAGATGTGCCGGACGATCGAGAGGTCGTGCGCGATGAACACGTAGGACAGGTTGAACTCGTCCTGCAGCTTGCCCATCAGGTTGATGACCTGCGCCTGCACCGACACGTCGAGCGCGGAGACCGGCTCGTCGCAGATGATGATCTCCGGGTTGAGCGCGAGGCCGCGGGCGATGCCGATGCGCTGGCGCTGGCCGCCGGAGAACTGGTGCGGGTAGCGGTTGATGTACTCCGGGTTCAGACCCACGACGTCCAGGAGCTCCTGGACCTTGCGGCGCCGGTCGCCCTTGGGAGCCACCTCGGGGTGGATCTCGTAGGGCTCGCCGATGATGTCGCCGACCGTCATGCGGGGGTTGAGCGAGGTGTACGGGTCCTGGAACACCATCTGGATGTTGCGGCGGACGGCCTTGAGGGCCTTGCCGGACAGCCGGGTGATGTCCTGGCCCTTGTAGAAGACCTCGCCCGCGGTGGCCTTCTCCAGGCTCATCAGCAGCTTGGCGACGGTGGACTTGCCACAGCCGGACTCGCCGACGATGCCGAGGGTCTCGCCCTGGTACAGGTCGAAGGAGACGCCGTCCACGGCCTTGACCGCGCCGACCTGCTTCTTGAACAGGATGCCCTGGGTCAGCGGGAAGTGCTTGACCAGGTTGCGCACCTGAAGGATCGGCTCGCCCTTGGGCTTGGTGAGGTCAGCCATGGATCTGCTCCTTCCAGAAGTGGCACGCGCTGCCGCGGCCGGGCAGCTCGGTGCCGTCCTGCTCGGTCACCTGGTGCAGCACGGGAACGTCCGTGCGGCAGATGTCCTGAGCCTTGGGGCAGCGCGGGTTGAAGGCGCAGCCCGAGGGGATGGCGAGCAGGTTGGGCGGCAGGCCCTTGATCGCGTAGAGCTCCTGGCCCTTCTGGTCCAGGCGCGGGATCGAGTCGAGCAGGCCGCGGGTGTACGGGTGCGCGGGGCGCTTGTAGATCTCGTGGACCGGGGCGTTCTCGACGATCCGGCCGCCGTACATGACGGCGATCTTGTCCGCGACGTCGGCGACGACGCCGAGGTCGTGGGTGATCAGGATCAGGCCCATGTTCATCTCGCGCTGGAGTTCCGCGAGGAGGTCCATGACCTGGGCCTGGACCGTCACGTCGAGGGCCGTGGTCGGCTCGTCGGCGATGATCAGCTCGGGCTCCAGGGCCATCGCCATGGCGATCATGATGCGCTGGCGCATGCCGCCGGAGAACTGGTGCGGGTAGTCCCCCACGCGCGCCTTGGCGGCGGGGATCTTCACCCGGTCCATGAGCTCGATGGCCTTGGCCGTCGAGTCCTTCTTGGACATGCCGCGGTGCACCCGGAACATCTCGCCGAGCTGGGCGCCGACGGTGTGCACGGGGTTCAGCGAGGACAGCGCGTCCTGGAAGATCATGGCGATCTTCGAGCCGCGGACCTTGCGGAACTCCTCGGCGGGGAGCTTCAGCAGGTCGGTGCCCTGGAAAAGGATCTCGCCCTGCGGGATCTTGCCCGGAGGCATGTCGAGGATGCCCATGATGGCCTGCGCCGTCACGGACTTGCCCGAGCCGGACTCTCCGAGGACGGCGAGGGTCTCGCCGGCGTTCACCGAGTACGAGACGCCGTTGACGGCCTTGGCCACGCCGTCGCGGGTGTGGAACTCGACGTGCAGGTCGCGCACGTCCAGCAGGGGGGTGTTGCCCTCCGGCGCCGATCGGGGCGCGGGGACGTTCGAGGTCTTGTCGATGATGGTCAACGTACGCCCTTCCTCAGCGCAGCTTCGGGTCGAGGGCGTCGCGCACCGCGTCGCCGACCATGATGAACGCGAGCACGGTGATGCTCAGCGCGGCGGCCGGGAAGAGGAGCACGTGCGGTGCCTGGAGCCAGCGGACGGAGGCGTCGCTGACCATCAGGCCCCAGGAGATCTCCGGCGGTTGGACGCCGATTCCGAGGTAGGACAGAGCTGCCTCGGCTCCGATGTACACACCGAGGCTGATCGCGCCGACGACGATGACCGGCGCGATGGCGTTCGGCAGGATGTGCCGAACGGTGATGCGCAGGCTGCCGGCACCCAATGCCCGGGCGGCGACCACGTAGTCGTTGTTCTTGTTCTGCAGCACCGAGGACCGCATGATGCGGAAGATCTGGGGCCAGCCGAGGGTGGCGAGGACGACCGAGACGGTCCACGCGTTGCCCGTGCCGAGACCCGACATGATCAGCATGCCGCCGAGGAGCAGCGGGATGGCGAAGAAGATCTCGGTGAACCGGGACAGGACGCTGTCGACGATGCCGCCGACCCACCCGGCCAGCAGGCCGAGGACGCTGCCGACGGTCACCACGAGTGTCGTGGTGACGATGCCGACGATCACGGAGTTACGGGTGGCCCAGATGGTGCGGGTGTAGATGTCGCAGCCCTGGATGTCGAAGCCGAACCAATGGTCGGCGCTCGGACGCTTCAGGGAGTTCTGCAGGGTGCACGCGTCGGACGCGAACGGGCTGCTGGCCGTGAACCACTGCGGGACAGCGGAGAGGACGAGCAGGCACACGACGAGGAATGCTCCGATCAAGAAGACCGGGTTGCGGCGCAGGTCGCCGAGCGCGTCCGACCAGAGGCTGGCGACGCGCTCCTTCTTCCGGTTCGGCTTGTCGGCCGGTGCACCGGTCGTGGGGGCGCCGACGGTCTGAGTGTCGGTCATCTCGGCCCCCACCGTGGTTGTGTCACGCATAACGGATCCTCGGGTCGAGCACGGCGTACAGGAGGTCCACGACGAGGTTGGCCACCACGTAGACGAGGACGAGGAGGGTCACCACTCCCACCAGGACCGTGCCCTGCTGAAGGTGAATCGACTGGGCGATCAGGCCACCGATGCCGTGGATGTTGAAGATGCGCTCCGTGATGACCGCGCCGCCCATCAGCGATCCCAGGTCGGCACCGAGGAAGGTGACGATCGGGATGAGGGCGTTGCGCAGGGCGTGGTGGACGACCACGCGACGACGGGGCAGACCCTTGGCGGTGGCCGTGCGCACGTAGTCGGCGCGCATGGTCTCCATGAGGCTGGTGCGCGTCAGGCGCGCCACATACGCGAGAGACGTGGAGGCCAGTACGAACGCCGGGAGGAGGTACGCGCGCAGGCCGTCGTTCTCGTTGAAGGAGACGGAGAAGATCTCCACGTTCCAGCTGTTCTTCAGCTGGACGCCGAGAGTCAGCTGCAGCACGAAGCCGGTGACGAAGACCGGGATGGAGATGACCATCAGCGTGCTGAGGAGGACCAGCTGGTCGAGGAACTTGCCGCGGCGCAGGGCGGCCATGACGCCGGCGGCGACACCTACGACCGCCTCGATGGCGAAGGCGACCAACGCGAGGTTCAGGGTGTACGGGAACGCGTCGGTGATCAGGTCGATGACGGGGCGGCCGGTGAAGGTCTCGCCGAAGTCGCCCTGGAACACATTGGTGATGTAGTTCCAGTACTGCATGAGGAACGGGTCGTTGAGGTGGTACTTCTCCCTCAGCATGGCGGCGACGATCGGGTCTGCTCGCTTCTCGCCGGCCAGCGCCTGGATCGGGTCGCCCGGCAGCCAGAAAGTAAGCACGTAGATCAGGAAAGTGGCACCGATCAGAACAGGGATCGCCTGTATGAGTCGGCGGATGAGGTAGCGGCCCATCAGACCTCCAGCAAGAACAGGGGGAAAGGGCAGGCAGGCGGAGACCTGCCTCCGCCTGCCCGCCCCCGGGTTCCCCTAAGTGAAGAGGGGTGTTAGTTGAGCTCGACGTTCGCCAGGTCCATGCGGCCCTGGGCGTCGACCTGAACGTTCTTCACGGACTTGGAGTAGGCCGCAGAAGACATGTAGGTGAAGACCGGGATGTACGGAAGGTCCTTGATGATGATGTCATCGGCCTTCTGGTACAGCTTCAGGCCCTCAGCCGCGTCGGTGGCCTTGTCGGCCTCCGCCATGACCTGCTCGAACTCGTCGTTCTTGTAGTGGCCGTAGTTGGAGCCGTTCTCGATCGCGACCTTCGAGAAGATCGGACGGAGGTAGTTCTCCGCCGCCGGGTAGTCCATGGACCACGCCATGCGGAAGGCACCCTTGTACTTCGAGGCGCCGAGGTCGTCCAGCATCTCGCCGAACTTGGCGTACGGCTTGGTGGTGACGTCGATCTTGAGGTTGGTCTTCAGCTGGTTCGCGACAGCCTCGATCCACTCCTTGTGACCACCGTCGGAGTTGTAGCCGAGCTCGATCTTGTTGCCGGGAACGCCACCGGCCTTGTCGAAGACTTCCTTGGCCTTGGTCGGGTTGTACGTGCCGACCTCGCCCAGGGCGCCCTTGCGGTAGCCCGGGATGATCGGGCTGATGAAGTCGTCGGCCGGCTTGCGGGTGCCGTTGAAGATGGTCTTCGTGATGGCGTCCCGGTCGATGGCCATGGAGATGGCCTGACGGATCTCCACCTTGCCGTACGTCTCGGGGTTCTGCTCCAGCGGGAGACCGAGGTAGCCGACGCCCGACTCGGGCTTGTACAGGTACCGGTCGCCGAACTCCTGCGAGACGTTGGCCATCGCGGAGATCGGGAGCTTGTCGACGATCTGGAGGTTGTCGGCGCGCAGGTCGTTGTACGCCGTGTCCAGGTTGTCGTAGATCTTGAAGGTGACGCCGGCCAGCTTGGCGCGACCCTCGGCCGGGTACTTGTCGTACCGCTTGACCTTGATCTGCTTGTTGTGCTCCCAGGCGCCGTCCATCTGGAAGGCGCCGTTGCCGATCGGGGCCTCGCCGAACTTCTTCGGGTCGGCCTCGAACGCCTTCGGCAGCGGGTAGAAGGCGTTGTAGCCCAGCATGGTCTTGAACTGGGAGAAGGGCTCCTTCAGCGTGACGGTGAAGGTCTTCTCGTCAACGACCTTCAGGCCCTTGAGCTCCTTGGAGGTGGGCTTCTTGTCCTTGCCCGGCGCGAGCTCCTCGGAGCCCTCGATCTTCGAGAAGAACGGCAGGCCCTCGGCCGCGTTGTCCTGGTTGGCACCCCAGTTCCAGGCGCGGACGAACGACTGGGCGTCGACCTTCTCGCCGTTGTGGAAGGTGTAGCCGTCCTTGATCTTGACGGTCCAGGTCTTCGAGTCCGTGGTGTCGATGGACTCCGCGACCGCGAGCTTCGGCTCGTTGGTCTTGTTGTCGTAGTCGACCAGACCGACGAAGAGCGCGTTGAGGACCTCGGCGCCCTCGGACTCGGCGGTGTTCTGACCCACCAGTCCGTGCTGCGGCTCGCCGAGCAGCACGGTGATGTTGCCGCCCTCGCCGCCCGCGTTGTCCTTGCTGGTGCTGCAAGCCGTGGCAGCCATCGCCACGATGACGGCACCCGCGACCCACTTGGCGCTCGTTGCTCCGCGCATGGGTAATTGCCTCCTCAGGAGTCACTGTCGATTCGTGAAGGACCCGGCTCCGCTGACACCCCTGACAGCGAAATCCGGTCCCATCGTGTGTGCTCGTGAGTCGACGCTCCCCACAGCGTGTGACCCATTGACCCGAGCTCAATGGAGCCATCCTCGGGGACACCCCGACCGTAAACCACACTTAAGTGGTCTCGTTTTCACAACATCACCTCATGTCGAAAACCCGATATCCGGACAAACTGATATGAGACAGACACGTGCGAAACGGACGGTTAGCCCACCTTCCGGAGTGTCACGGTCGGAATGCGGACACCAGAACGCAATAATCCGCTTGACAAACGCGAACGGCCCCTCCCCTCGCCGGCTCGGCGAGGGGAGGGGCCGTTTCCAGCCGCACGACATTTCAACAGTCGATCGGCCGGCCGTGCTCCCGCTGCGGTACCGCGCTGACGGTACGACAGCACCCTGGAACCCTCTCGGGGTTCACCGGGGCACAACCGCGGCCGGCTACCGCCGGCCGCGGCCGTTGACTACTTGGCGGACTTGGCGCGCGAAGCGGTGCGCGAGCGGTCCTTCTGGTCCAGGACGACCTTGCGGATGCGGACGGCCTCCGGGGTCACCTCGACGCACTCGTCGTCGCGGCAGAACTCCAGGGACTGCTCCAGGGAGAGCTTGCGCGGCGGCACCACGTTCTCGGTGTTGTCCGCCGAAGCCGCACGCATGTTGGTGAGCTTCTTCTCCTTGGTGATGTTCACGTCCATGTCGTCGGAGCGCGAGTTCTCGCCGACGATCATGCCCTCGTACACCTCGGTGCCGGGGTCGGTGAACAGGACGCCGCGCTCCTGCAGGTTGATCATCGCGAACGGCGTGACCGAACCGGAGCGGTCGGCGACCAGGGAACCGTTGTTGCGGGTCACCAGCGGGCCGAACCACGGCTCGTGGCCCTCGTGGATCGAGTGGGCGATGCCGGTGCCGCGCGTACCGGTCAGGAACTCGGTACGGAAGCCGATGAGGCCGCGCGACGGGACGACGAACTCCATGCGGACCCAGCCGGAGCCGTGGTTCGACATGTTGTCCATGCGGCCCTTGCGGACGCCCATGAGCTGCGTGACGGCGCCCATGTGCTCCTCGGGGACGTCGATGGTCATGCGCTCGACCGGCTCGTGCACCTTGCCGTCGATCTCCTGCGTGACGACCTGCGGCTTGCCGATGGTGAGCTCGAAGCCCTCGCGGCGCATCTGCTCGACCAGGATGGCGAGCGCGAGCTCACCACGGCCCTGGACCTCCCAGGCGTCGGGACGCTCGGTGTCGAGGACGCGGAGCGAGACGTTACCGATCAGCTCGCGGTCGAGACGGTCCTTGACCTGGCGGGCGGTGACCTTGCGGTCCTTGACCGCGGACTTGGCGTCCGCGCCCTTGCCGCTGCCGCCGCGACCGACCATCGGGGAGGTGTTCGTACCGATCGTCATGGAGATCGCCGGCTCGTCGACCGAGATCAGCGGCAGTGCGATCGGGTTCTCCGGGTCGGCCAGCGTCTCGCCGATCATGATGTCGGGGAAACCGGCGACGGCGCAGATGTCACCGGGGCCCGCCACCTCGGCCGGCTTGCGGGTGAGCGCCTCGGTCATCATCAGCTCGGTGATGCGGACGTTGGAGATCGTGCCGTCACGCTTGATCCACGCGACGGTCTGACCCTTGCGGAGCTCACCCTGCTCGACGCGGACCAGGGCGATGCGGCCCAGGAAGTTGTCGGCGTCCAGGTTGGTGACGTGGGCCTGGAGGGGGGCCTCCTCGTCGTACACCGGGGCGGGGACGTGCTCCAGGATGGTGGAGAAGAACGGCTCCAGGCTGTCGCTGTCCGCGGGGACGGTGCCGTCCTCCGGCTTGGTCAGCGACGCCACGCCGTCACGGCCGCAGGCGTAGACGATCGGGAACTCGATCTGGTCCTCGTCCGCGTCCAGGTCCAGGAACAGGTCGTACGTCTCGTTGACGACCTCGTCGATCCGGGAGTCCGGGCGGTCCGTCTTGTTGATGCACAGGATGACCGGCATCTTCGCCTGCAGGGCCTTGCGCAGGACGAAGCGCGTCTGCGGCAGCGGGCCCTCGGACGCGTCCACCAGCAGGACGACCGCGTCCACCATCGACAGACCGCGCTCGACCTCACCACCGAAGTCGGCGTGGCCGGGGGTGTCGATGATGTTGATCGTGATGGGCGCCCCGCCGGACTTGGGGTGGTACTTCACCGCCGTGTTCTTGGCGAGGATCGTGATGCCCTTCTCACGCTCCAGGTCGTTCGAGTCCATCATGCGGTCGTCGAGGTGCTGGTGGGCGGCGAAGGCACCGGCCTGCTTGAGCATGGCATCGACGATGGTCGTCTTGCCATGGTCGACGTGGGCGACGATGGCGACGTTACGGATGTCGTGGCGCGTGGGCACTTCGGCGCTTCTCCCGGGATCGTGGATGGCGTCGCGTACGGCCTGGCACGCGCGCCTCGACCGGGCGAAAACCTGCCACGGCCTTACCCCATCGTACGTCGGTTGGCGGGAACCGGCTGCCGGGGGGTCTGTCAAGAGGCCGGACGAGCGAGGACGACCGGGTGTGGGGTGGGGTGTCCCGGTCATCGGTGGAGCCTGTGTTCATGCGGGTCAACGGGTATGAACGACCTTGCCCGCCGGGTGTCCGGCGGGCAAGGGACTTGAGTCACTTCTGAGCTTGTGACCCGCGGGTCACCCGCCGGCACACCCGTTTGTCACCACTTCTCCTCCGGCGGTACGCCCGCCGGCCGCCCCTACTTCTTCTTGTCCTTCGCCTGGACGGCCTTCTTCCACCCGATGTCCTGGAAGCGGGGCGCTCCGAGGCCGAAGGCGCCGGCGTTCACCAGCCCGGGCTTGGCCGCCACCAGCTCGGGGCGCTGGTAGAGCGGGACGGATCCGGCGGCGGCCCAGATCCGGGCGTCCGCCTTGCGCATCAGTTCGCGGGCCTGCTTCTCGTCGAGTTCACCGAGGGCCTCGTCGAAGAGCTGGTCGATGTGGTCGGTGCCGACGCGGGTGTAGTTCTGTTCGACGAGCAGCGAGCCGTCGGCGGCCGGCTCCGGCTTGGCGAAGATCGGCCGGGCGTCGGTGGCCGGGTAGGCCGTCGCGGGCCAGGAGTAGAGGGCCAGGTCGTACTGGCCCGAGGCGATGTGGTCCTTGAAGAAGCTCTCGTCCGCGACCTTGGTGATCTCGGTGCCGATGCCGATCTCGCGGAGCATCACGGCGATCCGGTCGCCGACCGAGCGCAGGGCCTCCGAGCCCGGGCCGGCGGGGAGCACGAAGCGCAGGGTGAGCTGCTTGCCGTCCTTGGCGAGCATGGTGCCGGAGGTGCGGGTCGTCTGCTTGGCGGGGGCGGGGGCGGGGCTGGCCTCCGCGGGCTCCTTGGCGTCGTCCTCGTCCGCCGGCGCCTTGCCCTCGGCGTCCGCCGCGCCCTCGGCGCGCTTGCCGTCGTCCACGGCCTCGGCCTGCGCCAGCAGGACGTCCTCCTGCTGGGCGGCGAGGGAGGCGGGGGCCAGCGCGGCGGGCCGGTCCTGCCGGGCGCCGGGTCCGCCCGGCAGGAAGGCGTCGGCGTCGACGATCTCCCCGTCGAGGCCGTACGCGGACCCGTCCGGGAGCGGCGGCAGGGCGTCGTGCCCCGGCGCCCCGTCGTGGTCGCCCGGAGCCGCGGCGGGGCGGCCGGGGAGGGCTCGGGTGCGGGCGGTCAGCTGGGCGGTGGCCGAGCGCAGGTCGCCGTTGCGGCCGTCGTCCTCGCCCACGATGTACAGGCCGTCGTTGCCGGTGCCCGGGCCCGCGGCGGCCGAGGGGGTCTTCGAGTCGTCCGTCGCGGCGCCCTCCGGGCCCGCCTTGGTGCCGGCGGGGTCGGTCAGCCGGCCGCCCCGGCGCCAGCCCGCGTCGGCGAGGAGCGCCTGGGAGGCCTTGGGGTCCTGGCCGCCGAGGGCGTCGCTGTTGTCGGCGTACGCCTGCTGCCCGGCCAGCGCCAGGTGGCTGCCGACGGGCTCGGCGGGCAGGCCGAGCGGCTTGAGCACGATCTCGGCCAGTGCCTTGCGGTCCAGGGCCCGGGCGACGGCGCGCCGGACCCGTTCGTCGGCCAGCGGGCCGGAGGCGCCGTTCATGGCGAGCTGGGTGTAGGCGGGCTCCAGCGACTTGCGGACGGCGAAGGTGCGCAGGGCCGCCTGCTCGTCGGCGTACTTCTTGACGGCGTCGGCGTTCTTCTGCCGCAGCTCCTGCTCCTCCCGGGCCTTGCCCTCGTCCGCGCCGTGGGCCAGTGCCCAGGACAGGGTGGCCTGCGCGGGCGTCAGGGCGGCGGCGGGGCCGTGCGCCCCGTTGGCGCCCCGGTCGCGCCCGGCGTCGCGGTGGGCGAGGGCGATCCGGTCGGCGCCCGCCCGGTCGAGCTCGCCGAGGTCGATCTTCCCGGCGGCCAGCGCGGCGGGCCGCTGCGCGCGCGGCACCGCCGTCAGGACCAGGGTGTCGAGCTTCGCGGGGTGGCCCCACCAGCGCGGGTTGCGGGTCAGCGCCGCGGTGCCGGTCTGCTTGTCGACGGCCCCGAGGGAGAAGGGTCCGGCGGTGACCTTGAGGGTGCCGCGGGCGCCCTCGTTGAAGGCGTCCGGGGTGCCGGTGACCTGCTTGGGGTACAGCGGGCTGAACAGCGAGCGCCAGTCCGCGTAGGGCTTGGAGAAGGTGACCTTGACCTCCAGGTCGGTCTTGCCCTTCTCGATCTTCTCGATCCGGTCGTAGCCCGCGTTGCGCGCCGTCCAGTACGCCGAGTCCTTGCCGTTCAGGGCCCGCCACTGGGCGACGAAGTCGGCGGCCCCGATCTCGCGGCCGTCGCTCCAGACGGCCTGCTGGTGCAGCTTGTAGAGGACGACCTGCTTGGGCTCGCGGTCGACGACCTCGGCCTTCTCCAGGTAGTCGGGATTGGCCACGGGCCGCCCCTTGCCGTCCAGGACGAACAGGTGCGGCAGGACGGCGCCGGCGATGCGGGAGGTGGTGGCGTCCGCGTCGGCCTGGAACGTGTTCAGCGTATTCGGCACGCTGTCCACCGCCCAGCGCAGGACGCCGCCGTCGGTGACCCGGTCGCGGGCCGTCGTCGCGATGTCCGGACCCGCTGCGGCCCGTCCACCTTCCTCGTCGCCCGCGCCGCAGCCCGCGAGGAGCGGCAGTGCGAGGACTCCCGAGGTCAGGAGCGCCAAGGACCTGCGCGTTCGCTGGGACATGGGTGGTACCTCCGGAGCGGGGCGTGATGGGACGCGAGAGGGGGGTCAAGATCACGTTCGGCGGTATATGGAGCTGATCACACTGGTGTTGAAACCCACTGAAATAGACAGCCCCCCGGGCGCCCCGGAGCCGGACCGCGCCACGCCGCGAACCCCACCCGGGCGGACCAATCCGGCTCGCGAACGGGGCCGTCGCTGCGCCGATCGAGGGACGGGACGGGGCGGGAGGGGCGCGCGTTTCGGCCTGCGCGCCCGCAATCGCCGCACGCGTCTTCACAACCGGGGACGGCAGGGGCGACACTCGCAGGCGCCCATGAGCACGGTCACCGCACCCGCGGAAGTGAGGGCACGTCATGTCCCTGCAAGACGATCTGACCGCCGTACGACGCAACCTGGACGAGCTGGTCCGCTCGGTGGAGCGGCTGGAGCGCGACGTTGCCCGGCAGGCGTCGGGCGACGCACCGCAGCCGCCCGGTCAGGCCCCGATGATCACCGTCCCGGACACGCCGTACGACAGCTCGCTCTGGACGGACTCCGACGACGAGGGCCTCGGAGCCCGCGACCGCCGCGCCCCCTGAGGCGCCGTCGGACCGTCCGCACCCATCCCATCTGGCCCGGCGCCCGCGGCGCCGGGTCTCCTGGGCCACCCCCGACACTCCACCCGGAGTTCTCCTTGGCCACAGGCACGGAACCATCCCAGCAGCGGCCCGGCGGCGTCCACGGGCCCTCCCGGGCCGCCATCGCGGCCCGACACCTGCGCACCGACCGGTGGTGGCTCTCGCCCGCCGGCACCGCGGCCGGGCTGCTCGCCTTCATCGCGTACTCGACCTGGCGGGCGTTCGCCGGCGCCCACTACTACGCGGCCCCGTACGTCTCCCCGTTCTACTCCCCCTGCCTGGCGGAGAACTGCGAACGGATGCGCGGCGGCCCCAACCTGGACCTGTTCGGCAGCTGGTGGGGCCTGTCCCCCGCGCTGCTGATCCTGATCTTCCCGCTCGGCTTCCGGTTGACCTGCTACTACTACCGCAAGGCCTATTACCGGGGCTTCTGGGCGTCGCCGCCCGCCTGCGCGGTCGCCGAGCCGCACGCCTCGTACACGGGTGAGACGCGCTTCCCGCTGATCCTGCAGAACGCGCACCGCTACTTCTTCTACGCGGCGGTCCCGGTCGCCGGGATCCTGACCTACGACACCGTGCTGACCTTCCGCGACGCGCACTACGACTGGGGCCACGCGGGCCTGGGCACCTTGATCTTCCTGGCCAACACCGTGCTGATCTGGGCGTACACCCTGTCCTGCCACTCCTGTCGGCACATCATGGGCGGCCGCCTGAAGCACTTCTCGAAGCACCCGGTGCGCTACCGGCTGTGGGGCCGGGTCAGCCGGCTCAACGCCCGCCACATGCAGTTGGCGTGGGCCTCGCTGATCAGCGTCGCCCTGTGCGACCTCTACGTGTACCTGCTGGCCACCGGCACCTTCGACGACCCGAGGATCTTCTGACATGGCGCAAGTCGACCGGCAGCAGTGGGACGTGGTCGTGGTCGGCGCCGGCGGCGCCGGACTGCGGGCCGCCATCGAGGCCCGGGAGCGGGGCGCGCGGACGGCCGTGATCTGCAAGTCCCTCTTCGGCAAGGCCCACACGGTGATGGCCGAGGGCGGCATCGCCGCCTCCATGGGAAACGTCAACGGGGGCGACAACTGGCAGGTCCACTTCCGCGACACCATGCGCGGCGGGAAGTTCCTCAACCAGTGGCGGATGGCCGAGCTGCACGCCAAGGAGGCCCCGGACCGGGTCTGGGAACTGGAGACCTGGGGGGCGCTGTTCGACCGCACGCCCGACGGGAGGATCTCCCAGCGCAACTTCGGCGGCCACGAGTACCCGCGCCTCGCGCACGTCGGCGACCGCACCGGCCTGGAGTTGATCCGCACCCTCCAGCAGAAGATCGTCGCCCTCCAGCAGGAGGACTTCAAGGAGCACGGGGACCACGAGGCCCGGCTCAAGGTCTTCCAGGAGTGCACGGTGACCCGGATCCTGAAGGACGGCGACGCCGTCTCGGGGGCGTTCTGCTACGAGCGCGAGTCGGGCCGCTTCTTCGTCCTGGAGGCGCCGGCGGTGGTGCTGGCCACGGGCGGGATCGGCAAGTCCTTCAAGACCACCTCCAACTCCTGGGAGTACACCGGCGACGGGCACGCGCTCGCGCTGCTCGCCGGAGCGCCCCTGCTGAACATGGAGTTCGTGCAGTTCCATCCGACCGGCATGGTCTGGCCGCCCTCGGTCAAGGGCATCCTCGTCACCGAATCGGTGCGCGGCGACGGCGGGGTGCTGCGCAACAGCGAGGGCGAGCGGTTCATGTTCGACTACGTCCCGGACGTCTTCAAGGAGAAGTACGCCGAGTCGGAGGAGGAGGGCGACCGCTGGTACGAGGACCCGGACCACAACCGGCGTCCGCCCGAACTGCTCCCCCGCGACGAGGTGGCCCGGGCGATCAACTCCGAGGTCAAGGCGGGCCGCGGTTCCCCGCACGGCGGGGTGTTCCTCGACGTGTCGACCCGGATGCCGGCCGAGCGGATCCGGCGGCGGCTGCCCTCGATGTACCACCAGTTCAAGGAGCTGGCGGACGTGGACATCACCGCCGAGGCGATGGAGGTCGGCCCGACCTGCCACTACGTGATGGGCGGGATCGCGGTCGACTCCGACACCGCGGCGACGGTGGGGGTGCCCGGGCTGTTCGCCGCCGGTGAGGTCGCCGGCGGCATGCACGGCTCGAACCGGCTCGGCGGCAACTCCCTCTCCGACCTGCTGGTGTTCGGCCGCCGGGCCGGCCTGCACGCGGCGGAGCACGCCGCGGCGGCCGGGCCCGCCCGGCCGGCCGTCTCCCCGGGACAGGTCGACGCGGCGGCGGAGGAGGCCCTGGCCCCCTTCCACGCCGCCGAGGGCGCGGAGAACCCGTACACGCTCCACCAGGAGCTCCAGACGACCATGAACGACCTGGTCGGCATCATCCGCCGGGAGGCGGAGATGGCCGAGGCGCTGGAGAAGCTCGCGGGGCTGCGCGTACGGGCCGCCCGGGCCGGGGTCGAGGGGCACCGGCAGTTCAACCCGGGCTGGCACCTGGCGCTGGACCTGCGCAACATGCTGCTGGTCAGCGAGTGCGTGGCCCGGGCGGCGCTGGAGCGCACCGAGAGCCGGGGCGGCCACACCCGCGAGGACCGCCCGACGATGGAGCGGGACTGGCGTGCGGTGAACCTGCTGTGCGTCCCGGCGGAGCCCGGGCCGGACCCGGCCGACCCGGCGGCCGACCGGATCGCGCTCGTGCGGACCCGGACCGAACCCATCCGCCCCGACCTGCTCGCGCTGTTCGAGAAGGACGAGCTGGTCAAGTACCTCGCCGAAGAGGAGCTCTACGGATGACCACCTACGATGCCGCCTTCCGGGTCTGGCGCGGCGACGCCGAGGGCGGCGAACTGCGGGACTTCACCGTCGAGGTGCACGACGGCGAGGTGGTGCTCGACATCGTGCACCGGCTCCAGGCGACGCAGACCCCGGACCTGGCGGTGCGCTGGAACTGCAAGGCGGGCAAGTGCGGTTCGTGCAGCGCCGAGGTCAACGGGCGACCGCGGCTGCTGTGCATGACGCGGATGTCCGTCTTCGACCGGGAGGAGACCGTCACGATCACCCCGCTGCGGGCGTTCCCCGTGGTCCGGGACCTGGTCACGGACGTGTCCTTCAACTACGCGAAGGCGCGGGAGGTGCCCGCGTTCGTCCCGCCGGAGGGGGTGCCGGCGGGCGCGTACCGGATGGACCAGGTGGACGTGGAACGCTCGCAGGAGTTCCGCAAGTGCATCGAGTGCTTCCTGTGCCAGGACACCTGTCACGTGGTCCGCGACCACGAGGAGAACAAGGGCGCCTTCGCCGGTCCGCGCTTCCTGATGCGGGTCGCCGAGCTCGACATGCACCCGCTGGACGCGGCGGCCGAGGCCGGACTGGACCGCGGGCGCGCGGCCCAGGAGGAGCACGGGCTGGGGCTGTGCAACATCACCAAGTGCTGTACGGAGGTCTGCCCCGAGGGCATCCGGATCACCGACAACGCCCTGATCCCGCTGAAGGAGCGGGCCGTGGACCGCAAGTACGACCCGCTGGTGTGGCTGGGGAGCCGGATCCGCAGGCGCGGCGCCCCGTAGGAACGCCGTGCCCCCCCATCGACCCGACCCCCTGCCGTTCACTTCGCGGTACACAATGCCCCCTGGGGAAACGTCATTGACGTGGAGTCAGGGGGCATGCGCGGTGCGGGTGGGGGATGAACTGGCGGGCCGGTACCGGCTGGACGAGCGGCTCGGTCGGGGCGGGATGGGCGAGGTGTGGCGCGGGCACGACCTGAACCTGGACCGGTCGGTCGCGGTGAAGGTGCTGCTGGAGGCCGCCAGCGGCGACGAGCCGGTCGCGCGGTTCCGGCGCGAGGCGACGATCGGGGCGCGGCTCCAGCACCCCGGGATCACCGTGGTGCACGACGTGGGCCGGCAGGACGGCCGGCTGTTCCTCGTCATGGAGCTGCTGTCCGGCGAGGACCTGGCGGCGGTCCTGGCCCGCTCACGGGGCGGGCTACCGGTGGCGACGGCCCTCGACCTGGCCGCGCAGACGGCCGAGGCCCTGTCCGCGGCGCACGCGCAGGCCGTGGTGCACCGGGACCTCAAGCCCGGGAACCTGTTCCTGCTGCCCGGCGGCCGACTCAAGATCTGCGACTTCGGCATCGCCCACTCCTCGGACGCGACGCCGGGCTGGACGGTCACGGGCCGGATGTTCGGCACCCCCGCGTACATGGCGCCCGAGCAGTGGCGGGGCGAGCGGGTCGACGCCCGGTGCGACCTGTACGCGCTGGGGTGCGTGCTGTACGCCCTGCTGAGCGGGGAGCCGCCGTTCGGCTCCGCCGGGAGCCCGTACGCGCTCATGCTGCGCCACGTCGAGGAGGTCCCGGCGGCGCTGCCGGTGGCGCCGGACCTGGCTGCGCTGCTGGCGACGCTGTTGGAGAAGGCCCCGGACGACCGCCCCGCGTCGGCGGCGCGGACCGCGACGGCGCTGCGCGCGCTGGAGCGGGCGTCGGCGGCGGAAACCGCGGCGGCGGCCGGGGCGACCGGCGCCGGGGCGACCGCGGCGGGCCGGGCGGCGGGGGCGGGGGCCGTGAGCGCCGAGCCGGGGGGCGGGCCCGGGACGGGACGGGCGGGGCGCGCGGACCCCGGCGCCGGCCGTGACCCGTCACCCGGCTCCCCGGCCCGGGGCCCCGGGCCCGGGACGGGCCGGGCCGCCGGCGGGGGTCCGGCCGCCGGCGGGCCGGCCCGGACGCGGGACGCGGCCCCGCCCGGGGAGGTGCTGTGGCGCTCCCGCGTCCGGCCGCAGGCCCTGCACGCGGCCGGGGACAGCGTGGTGTGGCGTACCGGGCCGGAGGTGGGCTCGGTGTGGGCCGCCACCGGGGCCGCGCTGTGGACGGCCCACGCCGACGAGGGCGTGCCCGCGTCGGAGCTGCCCGCGGTCTCGGCCGTGTCCTCGGCGGCGGACCCCGGGGCGGTGTACGTGGCCGTGTCGGGCCGGGACGGCGAGGGCGTGCGGGTACTGGCCCGGGAGGCCGGCGACGGCCGGGTCCGCTGGTGGCGCGACCTGCCGGAACCGCCGGCCAGGACCCCGGTGCTGACCGCGCCCGGCGGGCTGGTCCTGTACGGGGCGGGCGGCGGGCTCACCGCCCTGGACGCGGCGAGCGGGGAGACCGTGTGGCGGTACGGGGTCCAGGGCACCGTCTCCCGCCGGCCGACCGTCTCCGGGAACTGCCTGGTCCTGGCGGACGGCCTGCTGCTCACCGCCCTGCACCTGCCCACGGGGAAGCCGCTGTGGCACTGGCCGCGCAACACCCACCGCGGCGGACCGAGACTGCCCGGCGGCCCGGTGCACGTGACGGACGGGAAGACCGTACGGGCACTGCACCGGCGCGAGGGGCACGTCGTCTGGCACTTCGACGCCGGCACTCCGGCTCCGACCGGGCTGCTGTCCCTCGACGACACCGTCCACGTGGCCGCGCACCGGGCGCAGGAGGGCTGGGACACGGTGTGCGCGCTGGACGCGGAGAGCGGCGCGGTGCGCTGGCGGCGGCCGCTGGTCCGCCGTCAGGGCCCGGACTGCGCGGTCGAGCTGCTGGGCGCCGGCCCGGATCCGCGCGGCGTGCGGGACGCGCCCGGCGCGCCCGGCGCGCGGGACCTGCTGTACGTGAAGGCCGCGGACGGCGGCCGCGGCGGGCTGCTCGGGCGCACCCCCCGGGCCCCGTTCCTGGCCGCTCTGGACCTGCTGACGGGGGAACTCCACTGGCGGTGGGAGCACGCCGGCATCGGCAGCGCGGTACGGACCGGCGCCGGCGTCGCGCTCGCCCTGCCGGAGCTGACGACCATCGCGGTCCCGTAGCCGGAGCCGGCCGGTCGCGGCCGGCCCGTCGGGACCGGGTCGCCGCCGGGAGCACGGCAGGCGGTCCACTCCGGGTGCGGGCGGGGCGAACCGACCATAATCTCCGAAATGTGACTCGGCCCCCCTGGACGAAGAGGCGCTCCGCCGCCCGGATATCCCTGCGCACCGGATCGGCCCTGGCCGCCGCGCTGCTGGCGTTCGGCGGGTGGGGGGTGGTCGGGGCGCCCGCGGCCCGCGCCGAGGATCCCGTCACCCTGTCGCGGCAGGGGCAGGTCACCGACCGCGTCGGGGCGCTGGGCGACCGGCTGCCGGCGGTGACGGCGGCGCTCGACCAGTTGTACGCCGACCGTCGGATCCAACTCTTCGTCACCTACGTCAACGACTTCTCCGGGCGCTCCGCGCAGAGCTGGGCGGACGCCACGGCGCAGAAGAACGGGCTGGGGCAGAACGACGTGCTGCTCGCGGTGGCGACCGGGGACCGGCAGTACGCCTATTCGGCCGATACCGAGTCCGGTTTCACGGAGCGGCAGCTGGCGGACGTCGCCCGGACCGCCGTCGAGCCCGCCCTGCGGGAGAACGACTGGGCGGGCGCCGCGATCGGCGCGGCGAACGGTTACGGCGCGGTGCTCGGCGGACTGCCGGTGCCGGTCCCGGCCATCACCCCCGGCGCGGCCGATCCGGGGGGCGGCGCGGGCGGCGGGAGCGGCGCGGGCGACTTCGTCCTGCCGGTCGTCGCGGTCGGCGCGGCCGGCGCGCTCGGCGCGTACGCGTACAGCCGCCGCAAGCGCGGCAGGGCCGGCGGCGGCCGCGGTGCGGCGACCTCGCACGCGGGCTGGGACGGGCAGCGCGCGGAGATGCCGCTGCCGGAGCTGGACGCCCGGGCCAAGGCGCTGCTGGTCGGGACGGACGACGCGGTCCGCACCAGCACGGAGGAACTCGGCTTCGCCGCAGCACAGTTCGGCGACGAGGCCGTCGGCACCTTCACGGAGGCCGTGGCCCACGCGAAGGACGAGCTGACGCACGCCTTCCGGCTGCGCCAACAGCTCGACGACGCCTACCCGGAGGACGACGCGACCCGCCGCCGGATGCTGGACGAGATCGTGGCCCGCTGCACGGAGGCCAACCGTCGGCTCGACGCGGAGTCGGAGGCCTTCGACCGGCTCCGGGACCTGGAGAAGAACGCCCCGGGGGTGGTGGAGACCGTCGAGGCGCACTTGCGGGAGCTGACCGGCCGGACGACGACGGCGGTGGCCACGCTGACGGCGTTGGCCGGACGGTACGCGGACTCCGCGTCGGCCCCGGTGGCCTCCAACCCGGAACAGGCCAAGGACCGGCTGCTGTTCGCGACGACCCATCTCGGGGAGGCCCGGGCCGCGCTCCACGAGGAGCAGAACGGCCGGGCGGCCGTGCACGTACGGGCGGCCGAGGGCGCGGTGGACCAGGCGGCGACCCTGGTGGACGCGGTGGAGCGGCGGGCCCAGGAGCTGGCGGAGGCGGCCGGAAAACTGCCGGGCGCGCTGACCGAGACGGAGTCCGACCTCGCCGACGCCGCCGGGCTGCTGACCGGCACCGCGGAGGGCGTCTCGACGGCGGACCTGCGCGGCCGGATCGGCCGGGCGCAGGCCGTACTGGCGGACGTGCGCCGGGAGCAGGAGGCCGGACGGTACGACCCGATCGACGCGCTGCGGCGCGTGGAGGAGGCCGACGCGGCCCTCGACGGGGCGTTGGCCGGGGCGCGGGAGCAGGAGACGGGCCGGCGCCGCGCGGCGGGCCTGCTGGACCAGGCCCTGCTGTCGGCCCGCAGCGCGATCGGCGCGGCGACGGACTACATCACCACCAGCCGGGGCGCGGTCGCCAGCCAGGCCCGGACCCGGCTCGCGGAGGCGCAGCGGCACCTGGAGCGTTCGGTGTCGCTGGCCGCGACGGACCCGGCGGGCGCGCTGACGGAGGCGCAGCAGGCGGATTCGATGGCCCGGCAGGCGCAGCAACTGGCGGAGCAGGACGTACGGGCGTACCAGAACCCGTACGCCGGTTCCCGCGCCGGCGGCGGACGGGGCGGCGCCGTGCTCGGCGGCATCATCCTCGGCGAGATCCTGCGCGGCGGCGGGGGCTTCGGCGGGGGCGGGTACGGCGGCCGGGGCGGTTTCGGCGGGGGCGGCGGCGGGAGCCGCGGTCCGGGCTCCTTCGGCGGCGGCGGGACGCGCGGCCGGATGGGCGGTGGCGGCCGCTTCTGACCGACCGGCGCGACCGTGGCCATGGCGACCCGGCCACCGGATGTTGACGTTCCCTCACCAGGAGAGACCCATGAGCAAGCAGACCATCCTCGGCCGCGTCACCCAGCTCGCGAAGGCCAACATCAACGCGCTGCTGGACCAGGCGGAGGATCCGCAGAAGATGCTGGACCAGCTGATCCGCGACTACACGAACAACATCTCGGAGGCCGAGCAGGCGGTGGCCACCACCATCGGCAACCTGCGGATGCTGGAGGCGGACCACAAGGAGGACCGGGACGCGGCGGCCGAGTGGGGCGACAAGGCGCTGGCGGCCAGCCGGAAGGCGGACGAGCTGCGGGCGGCGGGGAGCGTCACGGACGCCGACAGGTTCGACAACCTCGCGAAGGTGGCCCTCGGCCGGCAGATGCAGTCGGAGCGGGAGGCGAAGACGGCGGAGCCGACGATCGCCGCCCAGAGCGAGGTCGTCGACAAGCTGAAGTCGGGCCTGGCGTCGATGAAGGACAAGCTGACGGAGCTCCAGGCGAAGCGGGACGAGCTGGTGGCCCGGGCCAGGACCGCGCAGGCGCAGAACACGATGATGGACGCGGTGAAGAACATCGACGTCATGGACCCGACCAGCGACCTGAACCGGTTCGAGGAGAAGGTCCGCCGGGAGGAGGCCATGGCGATGGGCAAGCAGGAGCTGGCGGCGTCCTCCCTGGACGCGCAGTTCGAGTCCCTGGAGGACCTCGGCAGGAGCGCGGAGATCGAGGACCGCCTCGCCGCCCTCAAGGCGGGCCGGCCGGGCCGGGCGGCCTGACCCGGATCCGAACCGACCCCCGGCCCGGGCGGCGGGGGGTGCGACGGGGGTGCGCGGTGGCGCGCCCCCGCGCCCCCCCGCGCCCCCGCGCCCGGCTATCCGTACAGGCCGAGGAGCTGTTCCGCCGTCAGTTCGGTGACGGACTCGCCCGGGCCGCCCGGCATGGGCAGCGGGAGTTCGAACCAGACGGTCTTTCCCCGGTGGGTGCGGCGGGTGCCCCAGCCCGCGGAGAGCAGGCCGACGAGTTGCAGGCCGCGGCCGCCCTCGTCGGTGTCCCGGGCCCGGCGGCGGCGGGGTTGGGCCAGGTTCGCGTCCCACACCTCGCACACCAGGGTCCGGTCCAGCAGCAGTCGGAGCCGGATCTCGCCCTCGCCGTACCGCAGCGCGTTCGTCACCAGCTCACTGACCAGCAGTTCCGTGGTGTCGAGCAGGCCTTCGAGCCCCCAGGCGGGCAGTTTGCCCCGGGCCAGTTCGCGGGCGCGACCGACCGAACGGGCCTCGCGGGGCAGTTGCCAGTCGCCGACCGCGTCCAGGGGCAGTCCCTGGACGCGGGCCATGAGCAGGGCGATGTCGTCCTCCCCGTGCCGGGTGTCGAGGGTGTTCAGTACGTGGTCGCAGACGTCCTCCAGCGGGCGCACCGGGTCCGCGAGGGCTTCGCGCAGTCCGCGCAACCCCTCCTCCAGCGGGTGGTCGCGGGATTCGACCAATCCGTCGGTGTAGAGCGCGAGCAGGGCGCCCTCGGGCAGTTCCACCTCGACCTCCTCGAAGGGCTCGCCGCCCACGCCGAGCGGCATCCCGGTGGGGATCTCCAGGAGCAGCCCGGGGCGGGGGGCGCCGCCCTCCTCGGCCGGTTCGACCAGCACGGGCGGCATGTGGCCCGCGTTGGCGATGGTGCAGCGCCGGGTGACCGGGTCGTAGACGGCGTACACGCAGGTGGCGAGGTACACCTCGGAGCGGTCGGCGTCCCGCGAGTGCAGGGCGGCGCGGGACGCCTGCTGGGAGCCGCCGGGGGCGCCGAGACCGCGCGCGACCTCGTCGAGGGCGGTGAGGACCTCCGCCGGTTCGAGGTCCAGCAGGGCCAGGGTGCGGACGGCGGTCCGCAGCTCGCCCATGGCGACGGCGGCCCGCAGGCCGCGCCCCATCACGTCGCCGACGACGAGCGCCGTGCGGTGTCCGGGCAGCTCGATGACGTCGAACCAGTCCCCGCCGACCTCGGTCGCCGCGTTCCCCGGCAGGTACCGGCAGGCGATGTCGAGGCCGGCGGCCTCCGGGTCGCCGGGGGGCAGCAGGCTGCGTTGCAGTATCAGGGCCCTTTCGTGTTCCCGCCGGTAGAGGCGGGCGTTGTCGATGCAGACGGCCGCCCGCGCGGCCAGTTCGACGGCGACGGCCCGGTCCCGCTCGCCGAAGGGCTCGCTGCCCTTCGTACGGGAGAACTGGGCGAGGCCGACCACCGTGTCGTGGGCCACCATCGGCACGAGCAGCGTGGACTGCACGAGGTCGTCCGATCCCCCGGCGGGGGTGAGCCGGGGCCGCGCCGTGCGCAGGGCGAGCGCCCCGGGCGAGGCGGCCGGATAGCGGTGGATCTCCCCTACGGAGACCAGCGCGCCGGGCCCCGACAGCGGGGCGTCCGACACGGCGGAGGCGAACGCGACCCGCCGCAGCGGCGCGGACGGGGCGCGGCCGGCCCCCTGGCCGGGCAGCGAGGGCACTCCGGGCCCCTGCGGGCGGGCGGGGCGGTCGTCGTCGCCGAGCAGCAGCCCCTGGTACAGGTCGACGGCGGCCAGGTCGCAGAAGCCGGGGACGGTGACGTCGAGCAGTTCCCGGGCGGTGGTCTCCAGGTCGAGGGAGTTCCCGATCCGGTGCCCGGCCTCGTTGAGGAGCGCGAGGTTGCGGCGCACCCCGGCGGCCTCCCGGGCGGCGAGGTGCCGGCGGGTGACGTCGGTGCCGAGGCCGGCGATGCCGATGGGCAGGCCGGTGCCGCCGTGGACCCGGTAGAGGTTGATGGACCAGTGGCGCTTCTCGCGGCTGCCCGGCGCCGCGCCGGTGATCCTCAGGTCGGTGACGGACTGACCGGTCTCCAGGACCCGGCGCAGGGCGTCGGCCATCCGGTCGGCCTCGTGGGCGGGCAGGTAGTCGTGCACGGTCCGGCCGCGGTGTTCCTCCACGGCTCCCCCGAACACCGTCGCGAAGCGGCGGTTGGCGCGCTGCACCGTGAGGTCCGTACCGAAGAGCAGGAACCCGAAAGGAGATTGGCCGAATATCGCCTGCGAAGCCGCGAGATCGGATTCGATCCGCCGCAGCGCGCGCACGTCGACCACGACGCACAGCGCCGCCCGCTCGGCGGCCTCGGTCAGCGTCGGCATCACATAGATCTCGGCCACCCCGTGCGCCCCGTCGCCCTCGGGCAGCCGGAAGGGGACCAGACCGGTCCACTCCTTGCCGTCGAGGATCTCCGCGACCTTGCGGTGCCCGCCGGCCCGCAGCTCCGGGGGCATGAAGGCCTCGACCGGATCGCGCCCGACCGCCTGGGCGGCGGTGAGCCCGAACAGCTCCTCGGCGCGCAGGCTCCATTGGTCGACGAGCCCGTCCGGACCGATCGAGAAAGAAGCGACCTTTATGTAGTCATATATCGAGCCAGGCGGACTGCTGTGCCACAAGGAGTCGTGCCACGTCTCCCTGGGCACTCGGCCCTGATGTGCCTGCGCAGGTATCTCGCTCACGCGACCGTCCCCTCCAGCTCACCGCAACCGGACCGGCCATGACCGAAGTATTCAGCACCACGGCCCCGGACGGCACGGCGTTCACGATCACAAAAAGGTCCCGTTGTTTTCGAGCCATGTCCGGTGATCGTTGGCCACCCTTCACCTTGTTACTCACCAGGAAGAGCCAACTCGAACCACACAGTCTTGCCCGATTTCCCGTGACGGGTTCCCCAGCGCTGCGCCGAGACGGCCACGAGGTGGAGTCCCCGGCCCCCTTCGTCGTCCGGCTGGGCGACCTTCGCGCGGGGCGGATCCGGAAGCGGATCGGAAACTTCCACGAGCAGCGCGTCGCCGCCCGCGAGATCCCCGGCGGCCGGTTTGCGCCGTACCAGACGGACCCCGATGGGGCCGGAGGCGTAGCGCAGGGAGTTCGTCACCAGCTCACTGACCAGCAGGACGGTCACATCGCCGACGGAGTCCAGGCCCCAGGAGCGCAGGGTGCCGCGGACGGCGTGGCGAGCGGTGCGGACGGCACCGGGTTCGGCGGGGAAGGCCCATTCGGCACGTTCACCGTCTGCGTCGATCACGCCGATCACTTCCCGGGCCAGCGGTGACCCCAGTCCGGTTCGTCGGGGACGAAAGGGGGACGAGATAGGGATTAATAGCGACATACCCGATATTCGGGGCGTCGTACCACTCGATCCCCCACGCACCGGCGCACGGTGGCGCAGACGGCCTACCGCGTGAGCTTCACGCGCCCCGGTGCGCCCCGTCGTGCGGCTGCGGGAGCGCGGCGGCGCGCAGCCGGCGCCCGGCCTCGGCGACCGCGGGCCGGTCCTGGTCCAGCCAGTCGACGGAGTCCAGTTCCGCGGGCCCCAGCCAGCGCAGCTCGTCGTGGTCCTCCAGCGGGGCGGGCTCCCCGGACACCAGCCGGGCCGTCCACACGTGCAGCACGAGACCCGGCTTGAGCGGCCACTCCCCCGGAATCCGCTCCAGCGCCTCGGTCTCGACGCCGAGCTCCTCGCGCAGTTCGCGCACCAGCGCCTCGGATACGGATTCGCCGGGCTCGGCCTTGCCCCCGGGCAGCTCCCACCGTCCGGCCAGCTCGGGCGGGGCGCTGCGCCGGGCGGCCAGCAGGCGCCCGTCATGACAAAGGGCTCCGCCCACGACCACGCGTTCAGTCATGGACGGAGCCTATGTCAGTGCCGTCGGGGTTCCGGCGGCCTCAGTTCGTGGTGGCGGTCTGGCTGCCCTGTCCGATCCGCTCGACCCAGTAGAGCTGCTTGTGTCCCCGGTCGTCGAGGCTGTCGACCACCTTCTGGGCCTCGACCCGGGTGGGGTACCGACCCACCCGGTAGCGGTTGCCGTTGTCGTCCTGACGTATGACCAGCCACTGGAGCAGGGCACCGCTGTCGTTCATCGCGCTTCACCCTCCGCCGATGTACCTGCCCAGGAAACCGCATTGCGCATATGCCCGAGCTTACGCCCGACCTTTACTGTGCGGATACGGTTTTTCACGAAGAGGTACCTCGGGGGCGTACGCATCCGGCCAGGCGTACGAATGACATGCGCGCCGGAGCGTCCTCGCAGGTGCGTGGAGGTGGCGGCCCGGCGAACGGGTCGGCCCGGGCCGGGCCGGGCGGTCCGCGGTGCCCGGGGGCTCGTACGCCGTCCCCGAGGCGGAGCGGATGCGCGGGCGGCGCCGTCCGCGACCTCCGCGCCGGAGCGGTTCACGACGTTCGGCCCGGCCGGACCGTTGCTTCCCCCGGTCGCCCGCGCGGTCAACGGACACGACGCGAGCGCCGGTCCGGCGGCGACCCTGGCGGAGGAGGGCCCCGGCACCGCTACCGCCGAGCCCGCCGGGGGCATGGCTCGACACCGCGAAGCCGATCACCATCGCGCCGAAACCCACCGGGTGGACGGCGCCCAGGAAACGCCGATCACGCCGACCGCCAGGGTCGGCACCCCCACCCGGCGCACGCCACCGCGCGCCCCGCCGGGGTCGGGGGCGGCGTTCGCGCGGGGTCGGTTGTCGTGCGGCTACCTCACCGGTAGGTGGTACGCGAGGCGGTAGCGGTCCGCCGGGACGACGACGTCGGCCGTTTCCACCGCCCGCCCGGACGCGAAGTACGTACGGCTGACGACGAGGACCACGTGGCCCGGTACCCCGCCGAGCGACATGATCTCCTCCGCCAGACCGGGTCTCGCGCCGACCTCCTCGACCACGTTGTCGACGACCACGTCGATCGCGGCCATCCGGTCGACCACGCCGGAGCCGCCCAACGGTCCCTCCTCCGGCAGCATCACCGGGGTGCGGCCGGTCACGGCGAGCGGCTCCCAGGAGGTGGAGAGCATCATCGCCTCCCCCGCGTCGCGGAACACGTACCGCGTGCGCATGACCCGGTCGCCCGGTTCGATGCCGAGCCGCTCCGCGATCTCGGCCGGCGCCTGCGCCTGCTCGCTGTTCGACTCCCACGTGCCGCGCGCGCCCGTCTCCGCCTGCTCCTGCCGGAACGGCGTCGACGTCCCGCCCGTGCGGTAGCCGGAACGCGCGACCCGGCGCGGTACGGGTTGCTCGCGGACGTAGGTGCCGGAGCCCGAGCGGCCCTCGACCAGCCCCTCGGCCATGAGGACCTTGCGCGCCTCCAGGGCGACGGTGTCGGAGACCCCGTACTCCTCGCGGATCCGGGCCTGTGAAGGGAGCCGGGCGTGCGGGGGCAGGGACCCATCGACGATCTTCCGTCGCAGATCACCGGCGACGCGAAGATAGGCCGGCTGCTCACCGAAAGTCACTGGCCACTCCCATCAGGTTGACAGACAGCTACACCCTGGCAACCGACGGTTGTACTGCGCAAGCACGGGCCAGAGTTTCACCCGAAGTGATGAAGCCAGGTCACCCAAACCCGTGACCACCCGTTACCCACGAGGCCCCGGACCGATCCGACCGCCGTTGCGCGTACCGACCCCGCGAAGGACCCCGCCCGCCCCGGCGCCCGCACCCTCAGACCGACTCCGCGGAGGGCGCGCCCCCCGCATCCTCGCCCGCGTCACCCGGGTGGTCCTCAAGCCACTCCGGAACCTCGGTCGACAACCCGTAGGCGCCGCGCAACGCCCGCTCCGTGTCGACGGAGACCGCCGCCAGCGCCTGGTCCCACGCGGCCTGGAAATCGGCCGGGCGCGACGCACCCGACGCCTTCTGCCACGCCCGGCGCGCCGCCTCGATCTCCCCCAGCTGCGCGGCTGCCGCCGGACCCGTCCCCGGCCGCCGCGTCACGTCCTGGAGCATCCGGACCTCCGCGCCCAGCGCCTCCTCGACCTCCCGCGCCCACGTCCGGTACCGCGGCAGCGCGTCGGCGACCTCCGCGTCGGGACCGCGCCCCAGCGCCTGGTCCGCCGTGTTCAGCGAACGCAGCAGGGTCACCTGCTCCGGCGTCAGCATCCCCTCGTCCCGGCGCAGGCTGCCCCGGTGCTCCTCCCCCGAGGTGCCGATCACGCAGATCAGGCGCCGGTCGCCCTCCCGCCAGGACTCGCGCGTGGGCGCGAAGTAGAACATCTCCGCGTAGCCGGGCAGGGCCCAGGTGTCCATGGCGTACGCGTCCTGCGCCTTCCAGCACAGGTCCGTGACCGTCTGCTGGAGCTGCTGCGTACCCGGGAAGGAGGCGATGTCGAGCAGGGTCGTGGAGGTCACCTCGGCGTCGTGCACCTGCCCGCAGCCGATGCGGTGGGCGAGCGGGTCCTCGTCGAGGAGGTCGCCGCCGGGGACGTTGAAGCACTCGCCCGCCCGCAGCTCCTCCAGGACGGCCGGCTCGCCCTCGGCCCGCTCGTACGCGGGTGACGGGCCCATCCGGTCGAGGAAGGCCCTCCCGTAGGCGTCGACGCCCACCGCCGCGACGACGGTCATCACCAGCGAGAGGACCAGGCCCACGACGGCCAACGTCCGACCCCGCTCCCCCTTGCGCGCGATCTGCACCAGCGCCACGACCCCGAACACGATCCCGAGCGGCGGGAAGCACAGCAGCCCGACCAGCAGGGAGGCGAGGGCGAACCCGTTGAGCGCCGGCGGGTACGCGTGGGCCGGCGGCCCCCACGCCGGCTGCGGGGGCGGCGGAGGCCAGTGGTGGCCGGGACCGGGGGCCTGCGGCGGGGGCGGGGTGCTCACAGGGTGAGGGGCTCCATCACGGGGGGGCGCGAACGAATGCGCGAAATAGTACGCAGCGGGGGCGACCGGTCATCCGGTCGCCCCCGCGTTCATCGCGCGATCCAGCCTGTTATCGCGCCCCTTGCCACCCGGTCGCCCGGGAGGTCATCAGAACTGCAGCGCCCACGAGTCGATCTTGCCGACGTCGGCGCCCGCCAGGTCGGCGACCCGCAGCTTCCAGACCCCGTTGGCGACCTCGGAGGAGGCGTTCACGGTGAAGGTCTGGATGATGTTGTCCGCGCTGCCGCCGGTGCGGTTGCGCAGGTTGTAGACGGACCCGTCGGGGGCGACCAGGTCGACCTTCAGGTCACCGACGTAGGTGTGCTTGATGTCGACCGGCACGCTCAGCGTGGCCGGGGCGTTGCCGGAGATCCCGCTGACGGTGATCGGCGACTCGACGGTGGCGTTGTCGTTGATCGCGTAGTCGTTGAGGTTCTCGAAGCGGGTGCCCGGGCCGGGCGGGGTGGTCCCCGCGCCGACGTTCAGCAGCCGGTTCGGGGAGCCGGCGCCGGGACCGGTGACCACGTTCGGGGTGGCCGCGGCGACCAGGCCCGCGGAGACCTGAGCCGGGGTACTGGCCGGGTTTTGCGAAAGGTGGATCGCCGCAGCGCCCGCGACGTGCGGGGAGGCCATGGACGTGCCCGAGATGGTGTTCGTCGCGGTGTCCCCGGTGCCCCACGTCGAGGTGATGTTGGAGCCCGGCGCGAAGATGTCCAGGATGCTGCCGTAGTTGGAGAAGCTGGACTTGGCGTCGGTGTTGGTGGTGGAACCGACGGTGATGGCCTCGCCGACGCGCGCCGGGGACTTGGTGCTCGCGTCCGTCGACTCGTTGCCGGCCGCGACCGCGTACGTGATGCCGGCGGCTATGGAGTTGCGTACGGCCGTGTCGAGCGCGGAGTCCGCGCCGCCGCCGAGCGACATGTTGGCGACGGCCGGCTTGACGGCGTTGCGCGTCACCCAGTCGATGCCCGCGACGACCTGGGCCGTGGTGCCCGAGCCCTGGTTGTTGAGCACGCGGACCCCGACGATCTTGGCCTTCTTGGCCACGCCGTGCGCCGTGCCGCCGACGGTGCCCGCCACGTGGGTGCCGTGGCCGTGGCCGTCCTGGGCGGTGTTGTCGTTGTCGATCGCGTCGTAGCCGTAGGAGGCGCGCCCGCCGAAGTCCTGGTGGGTGATCCGGACGCCGGTGTCGATGATGTAGGCGGTGACGCCCTCGCCGGCCTTGTCCGGGTAGGTGTAGCTGTTGTCCAGCGGGAGCGCTCGCTGGTCGATGCGGTCCAGACCCCAGGACGGCGGGTTGGGCTGGGTGGCGTCGACGGTGAAGAGGCGGTTCTGCACGACCGACTTCACGGCGGGGTCGGCGGCGAGCTTTCTGGCCTGCGCCTCGGAGACCTCGACGGAGTAGCCGTTGAGGGCGGCGCTGTAGGTCCGGTCGATCTTCGCGCCGTACCGCTTGGCGACGACCTTGCCGCTCTCGGCGGTGGAGCGGGCGGCGGAGTCGTTCAGGGTCACGATGTAGCTGCCGGAGATCGCTCCCTCGACACCTGCGTTCTCGATGACGCCCAGTGCGCCGCGGTCGGCCGCCGAGGCGGGGAGGGCGGCGGCCGCGCCGAGAGCGAGGGCCACGACGGCGGTCGCGCTGATGCCGGCGATCTTCCGGCGGGTGTGACGCATCACGGACATGTGAGGGGTCCTCCTCATAGGTGGTGCGCTGCGGGGGGTGTGCGACGGCGCACGAAGACCCTGAAAGGCATGTCCATGACAATGAACAGCGCCCAACAGGCCGTCGCTTCCGAAAGGTTGACCCACCTGTGCGCCATCCCACAAGAGGACAACGGACGCGTAACATCCGTGCCATACAACGGCCATGATTGAGCAAAGGCGTTCCGCACATGACGCACGCACTCCCTGGTTATCTCTGCCCCGAGGACGGCACCCGCGCGGACGTGCGGACCGCCCCGTGGTGCTGCCCGGTCTGCGGTGGCCCGTGGGACCTCGACTTCGCACCGGATCCGGCCATCGCCCTGGAGCCGGCCGCCGGCCCGCATTCCCTGTGGCGTTTCGCGGCCGCGCTGCCGCTGCCGGGGGCGTTCTCGGTATCCCTGTCCGAGGGGCACACCCCGCTGGTGCCGCTGGCGGAACGCGTTCACGCCAAACTCGACTTCCTGATGCCGACCCTGTCCTTCAAGGACCGCGGCGCCGTGATGCTCGCGGAACTGGCCCGCCGGCTGGCGCCCGAGCGGGTCGTCGCGGACAGCAGCGGCAACGCCGGCACCTCCGTCGCGGCCTACTGCGCGCGGGCCGGCCTCAGTTGTGAAGTTTTCGTGCCCGAGGGCACCTCGCAGAAGAAGACCGAGCAGATGCGGGCCCACGGCGCGACCGTACGGATCGTGCCGGGCGGCCGCGAGGCCACCGCACTGGCCGCCCGGGCCGCCGCGGACGCCCCCGGGGTCTTCTACGCGAGCCACGTCTTCAACCCCTACTTCCTCCAGGGCACGAAGACGTACGTGTACGAGATCTGGGAGGCCATGGCGGGCCGGCTGCCCGAGGTCCTGGTCGTCCCGGTCGGCAACGGCACCCTGCTGCTCGGCGCCGCGCTGGCGGTGGAGGAGCTGGCCCGGCGCGGGGTGCGGCCCCCCGCCCTTATGGCGGTGCAGGCGACGGCGGTCGCCCCGCTGGCCACGGCGTTCGCCGCGGGGGCGGAGGACGCCGATCCGGTGCCCCAACTGCCGACCCTGGCCGAGGGGATCGCCATTCCGGCGCCGCCGCGGGCCCGGCAGATCCTGGCGGCCGTACGGAAGTCCGGCGGCACGTTCCTGACCGTCCCGGACGACCGGCTGCGCGAGGCCCAGCGCGACCTGGCCGGCCGCGGCCTCTTCGTCGAGCCGACGGCGGCGGCCTGCTGGGCGGCGGTCCGCCCCGGGGCCCCCGACGACCCCCTCCGGGGCCGCACCGCGGTGATCCCGCTGTGCGGCGCGGGGGCGAAGACGGGCCTGGCGACGTAGTCGACCCCGCGGCCGTCGGGTCGGCGCGGCCCGGCGAGGTGACACGGTGTCGGGAATTCGCCGGCCCGGGCGGGGCCGCTCTGGTGGACTGCGTCCATGACCGACACCCGTGACCCCGCCTCCCGTGACCTCGCCTCCCGCGCCGCCGCCTTCGCCGCGCTGCACACCCCCGCCGCCCCGCTCGCCCTCGCCAACGCCTGGGACGTCGCCAGTGCCCGCGTCGTCGAGGCCGCCGGGTCCCGCGCCGTCGCCACCACCAGCGCGGGCGTGGCCTGGTCCCTCGGGTCGCCCGACGGGGACGCCCTGGCCCGCGAGCGGGCCCTCGACCTGATCGCCCGCGTCGCCGGCGCCGTCTCCGTACCCGTCACCGCGGACATCGAGGGCGGCTTCGGCGCCGACCCCGCCGGGGTCGGGGAGACCGTGACCGGGGTGCTGGCCGCCGGCGCCGTCGGCGTCAACATCGAGGACGGCGACCGCGCTCCCGCCGACCACGCGGAGCGCCTGGCCGCGGCCCGCGCCGCCGCCGAGGCCTTCGGGGTCCCGCTCTTCATCAACGCCCGCGTCGACACCTACCTGCGCGGCCTCGGCGCACCGGAGACCCGGCTCGACGAGACCCTGGCCCGCGCCGCCGCCTACCTCGACGCCGGCGCCTCGGGGATCTTCGTGCCCGGCGTGGTCGACCCGGACACCCTCGCCGAGCTGGCCAAGGGCATCGGGGCCCCGCTCAACGTCCTCGTCGGGCCGGCCGCGCCGTCCGTCGCCGCGTTGGGCGCCCTCGGGGTGGCCCGGGTCAGCCTCGGGTCCTGGGTCGCGGAGGCCGCGTACGCCGTGGTCCGTCGCGCGACCGAGGAACTGCTCGCCGGCGGCACGTACGGCTCGCTCGCCGACTCGCTCCCCTACGGCGAGCTGAACGGCCTGCTCAAGGGCTGAGATACCCGGAAGCCCCGACGGGCCGACGAACCTAGGATCCCGGCATGCGCACCTCAGCCCCGACCGTGAGCGGCCCGGCCGCACCCCCGACCGGCAGGATCACCGGCGCGGTCTGGACCGCCCTCGCCCTGGTGTACGTCGTCTGGGGGTCGACCTACCTCGGCATCCGGATCGTCGTCGAGACGATGCCGCCGTTCCTCTCCGCGGGCGTCCGCTTCATCATCGCCGGCCTGCTGCTGGCCGGCATCGTCGCCCGGCGGTTCGGGCCGGCGGCGCTCAAGGCCACGGGCGCGCAGCTGCGTTCGTCGGTGCTGGTCGGGCTGCTGCTGATCCTGGGCGGCAACGGCCTGGTGGTGCTCGCCGAGCGGGACGTGCCGTCCGGACTGGCCGCGCTGCTGGTGGCGAGCGTGCCGATGTGGGTGGTCGTGCTGCGGGCGGGCACCGGGGACCGGCCGCCGGTGCGGACGCTGCTCGGGGTGCTGGTCGGTCTCGCCGGGCTGGCGGTGCTGACCGGTCCGGGGCTTAGCGGCGAGGTCCGGCTGTCGGGGGTGCTGCTGGTGGTGGCCGCGTCGGTGCTGTGGTCGCTGGGCTCGTTCTCGGCGTCGAAGTTGCCGCTGCCGGGCAACCCGTTCACGGGCAGCGCCTACCAGATGCTCGCGGGCGGGACGGGCGCAATCGTCGTCGGCCTGCTGCGCGGCGAGCAACGCGGCCTGGACCTCGGCGCGTTCTCCACGGCGTCCTGGGTGGCCCTGGCCTACCTGGTGCTGATCGGGTCGGTGGTCGGCTTCACCGCGTACGCGTGGCTGCTGCGGGCGGCGCCGCTGTCGCTGGTGTCGACGTACGCGTACGTCAACCCGGTCGTGGCCGTGGCGCTGGGGGCGCTGATCCTCGACGAGGCGCTGACCTGGCCGATCCTGCTCGGCGGCGGGATCGTGGTGGCGGCGGTCGGCGTGATCGTCAGCACGGAGCGCGGGAAGTAGCGGGAGGGGGGCGCGTCAGCCGCCGGCCGCCCGCTCGTAGAGGGCCTTGGCGCGCTCGTCGTAGAGCGCGGCGGTGGAGTCCACGTCGGTGTCGCCGCCGCTCAGCACCCCGATCAGCCGGCCGGGGCTGCCCGTGCCGCCGCGGTCGGCGATCCAGGGGCTGCCGCTGGTACCCGTCCAGAATCCCGAGCAGCTGATGTACAGCATGTCGGGGTCCTCGTCGTCGTGGCGGGTCCGGGTGGTGCAGGAGACCGGCTTGTTCTGCGGGTTGTGCTCGGACTCCGGGTAGCCGATCACGGTCACCTCGCGCTCGTAGCCGGAGGTCCAGTCGGGTCGGGGGGCCTCGCCGGCGCCGACGCGCTGTTGGAGGCTGCGTCCGTCCTCGTCCGGCTCGACGCTGAGGAAGGCGAAGTCGGCGGTGTCGTCGCCCCACTTCGTCCAGCGTTCGTCCACGTGGATCGAGCGGACCTTCCACACGCCGAGCGGCTGGGTGCCCGCGCCCTCCCCGGAGAAGGCGGGGGCGAAGGCGAGCTCGCCGATGGCGAGACCGTCGTGCGCGACCTCGCCCGGGCTGCCGTCCTCGCCCGCCGGGGCCACGCAGTGCGCGGCGGTGGCGACGACGTTGCCCCGGGGGCTGTCGACGACGCTCGCGGTGCACCAGTGCTCCCCGCCCGCCATGAGCACGCCCACGGTGGGGAACGGGTGCACCGACCGGTCCTCGGACGCCTTGAGGAGGACGACGGCGGCCACCGCCGCGATCCCCGCGACGGCGGCGGCCGACACGCTCCGCACCACCGGGCTCAGCCCACGGCGGGCTCGGGTGTCGGTGCTCGCAACACCTTGCTGATCCACGCCAGCGAACCCTCCCTCATGCCGCGTACGTACGACTTTCCGTTGTGCTCACCATCCTGGATCACCTGGAGCCGGGTGTGCACGGGACCCTTGCCGTACTGCTTCATGAACTTCTCGGCCTGGGCCCGGCCGCTCTCCTTGGTGCCGATCTGGAAGTTGATGTAGACGTCCGGGCCGCCGGTCCTGATCAGCTTCTCGGCGAGCTTCTCCGGGTTGTTCTCGTCCATGGCCTGCCGGTTCCCCTTCCAGAGCGGGGAATCGGGGACGAAGTCGACGCCGCTGGCGATGACCGCCTTGAAGCGTTCCGGGTACTTCAGGACGTGCTTGAAGGCCCCGAAACCGCCCGAGGAGGAGCCCATGAACGCCCAGCCGTCGCGGGAGGTGAAGGTGCGGAAATTGGCCTTCGCGAAATCCGGGACGTCATCGGCCATCCAGGTGCCCATCTTCGGCTGGCCGGGGATGTCCGAGCCGTCGAAGTGGTTCTTGGCGTCGGCGTTGATCACCGGCATGACGAGGATGAAGGGCAGGCTGGTGCCCTCCCGCACCCCGTCGATCACGGCCTGCTGGAGACCGAGGCCGGGGCCGGTGCCCCAGTAGTTCTTGGGGTAGCCGCGGCCTCCGGGCAGGGAGATCAGCACCGGGAAGGCGCTCTTGGCGTACTGCGGCTCGTCGTACTCCTTGGGGACCCACACCCACACGTCCCCGGTGAACCCGGACTTCGCCCCGGTCAGGGTGGTCACGGCGATCTGTGTGCCGTCCGGCAGCCTGCTGGTACGGCTGAAGCCGGCCTTCGGACCGGTGGGCATCAGCACCTCGGGCCGGATGTCCTCGGCGGCCGCCGACTCCTGGATCTTCCCGAAGGACACCGGATCCCCTATGTCGGAGAAGAGGCCGGCCCAGTACGCCGCCCCGCCGCCCCCGGCGACGAGGAGCAGCGCGAGGGCGCCGATCAGGAGCCGACGGCGGCGCTCGGGGCGACGACCGCCCCCGGTCGTGGGGCCCCCGGTCACGGGGGTGTCGTCGCCTTGCTGGTCTTGCTGCACGGATTGTTCCCGTTCCTTCTGCGGCGCCCCGGTGGGGCGCGAGTCGGACCGATAGGTCCCCCTTACACACCTGACAGAGGTGTGAACGACCGTATGGGTTGCCTGGGACCGGGGCGACGTGGCGAGGGCCACGCGGGGAGGACGGGAACGGGACGGGCGGCGGGGGCCGGGGCCGCGGCGGCGGCCGGACGGATCAGCCCGCTTCGGGCTTCGGGCCCTTCAGGACCTTGCTGACCTCGGCCAGGGCGCTCTCCTTCATGCCCCGGACGTAGTCCCAGCCGTTGTGGTCGCCGCCCACGATCTCGTGGATGGTGACCTTGACGGGGCCCTTGCCGAACTGCTGCTGGAACGTGTTCAGGCGGGCCCGGCCGCCCTCCTTGGTCCCGTACTGGAAGGCGACGTGGACCTCGGGGCCCTTGGCGTCGATCAGCTTCTGCGCCAGCTTCTCCGGATTGTTGGCGTCCATGTCCGCCTGGTGGCCCTTCCACAGCGGGGAGTCGGGAACGATCTCACCGCCGTTGGCGATCACGGCCTTGAACCGGTCCGGGTGCTGCATGACGTGCTTGAGGCCGACGAAGGCGCCGGAGGAGTTGCCCATGAAGGCCCAGCCGTCGCGGGACTTGTACGTACGGAAGTTGGCGCGGGCGAAGTCCGGTACGTCCTCGGACATCCAGGTGCCCATCTTCGGCTGCCCGGGTATGTCGGAGCCGTCGTAGTAGTACTTGGCGTCCGGGTTGAGGACGGGCATGACGAGGATGAAGGGCAGGCTGGTGCCGGCCTTGGCGCCCTCGCTGACGGCCTTCTGGAGGCCGAGGCTGCGGTCGGACCAGTAGTTGGCCGGGTAGCCGTTGCCCCCGGGGAGCGCGATGAGGACCGGGAAGGCGCTCTTGGCGTACTTCGGGTCGTCGTACTCCTTGGGGGCCCAGACCCAGACGTCACCCTCGAAGCCCGACTTGGCTCCGACCAGTCGGGTCTTGGCGATGATCGTGCCGTCGTCGAGCTTGGCGGTCTGCTTGAAGGCGGCCTTGGGGCCGGAGGGCATGAGGACGTCCGGGTCGCCGCTCGGGGTGGCCGGCGCGACGGCGTCCGGGGACGTGGACTTGGCCCCGCCCTCGGCCGGCGCGCCCTGGTTGTTCTTGCCGAAGCTGACGGCCTCGCCGTTGCCGGAGAACCACTCGTACTTCCAGGCGGCGAAGCCGGCGCCGCCGAGGACCAGCGCGCAGGCGACGCCCGCGCCGATCCACATCGCGCGCCGGGACCGCCGGGGCGCGCGCTCGGGCTCGCGGCTGGACGGCGGCTGCTGCGGGTACTGGTGCACGAACTTCGCTCCGAACGATCATGGCTGCCCCGGGCGGGACAGAACGGCTGGACATCCCGTTGGTTCTGATGGACGAACGCTCGGGACAGTTCCACAACACGGCGAGAACTTGCCCCGAACCTCGGGGGCGGGGCGGTTACCTCAGGGTGTCGAGCACCTCGGCGCAACGGCCCAGCAACCCTACGAGCCGGGCCCGTTCCTCCTCGGAGAAGGCGGCGGCGAGCGCCCGCTCGACCCGCACGGCGGCCTCGTCGGCCAGGTCCAGTACGGCGCGGCCCTCCTCGGTGAGGCGGGTCTCCAGGACGTTGCGGTGCCAGGCGTGGGGGGTGCGTTCGATGAGACCGCGTTCCTGGAGGTTCTTCAGCACCGTGTTCATGGTCGGCGGGGTGACCCCGCAGAGCCGGGACAGGGCCGCCGCCGAGATGCCGGCGTTCTCGCCGAGCCAGTAGAGGGCGGCGTACTGCGGAACCGTTACTGCCGCCGGCTTGAGGGCGGCGTTCTTCGCCCCGAGGAGCGCCTGCTCGGCGCGCTTGACGTGCGAGCCGATGCGCTCCTCGGCGGGCATGGAAGTCATGGGGGCATCCTACGACCCTTGCCAATCATTAGGGTTCTAACTACTGTGCGCCTACACCTGATCGAAAGAGGACACCCATGCCCATGTGGTCGAAGCTCCTGCCCGTGCCCCTCCTGCTGGCCGCCGCGCTGTCGCTGGGGGCGGCGCCGTCCTCGGCGTACGGGACGTCCTCGGCGTACGGGCCACCCGGGTCCTCCGGTCCCGCCGCCCGGGTCACGACCGCCTTCACGCTGCCCGGCGCGAAGGTCTACCCCGAGGGGATAGCGGCCGACGATCGTACGGGCACGGTCTACGTCGGCTCGTACGCGGACGGCACCGTCTACCGCGCCCGCCCGGGAGCCCGCACCGCCGAGGTCTTCCTGCCGGCCGGCGCGGACGGACGCACCACCGCGAACGGCCTGCGCGTCGACGCTCGCGGCCGCCTCTGGGTCACCGACTCCACCAAGGGCGTCACCGTCTACGACACCCGGACCGGCGCCCGCCTCGCCCGCTTCGACGTCCCCGGGGACGCCCCCCGCTTCGTCAACGACCTCACGATCACCCCCGACGGCTCCGCGTACCTCACGGACAGCCTGCGCGGGGTGATCTACCGGGTCACCCCGGGGCAGTTGGCCGCCGCGCGGTCCTCCGGCGGCGGCCCGCTGCGCGTCGCGTACGACCTGACGCCGTCCCTGCGGCCCCGTCCCGCCGGCGGCTTCAGCCTCAACGGCATCGTCTCGGACCCGGTGGGCCGCTACCTGCTCACCGTCGACATGCCGGAGGGCGAGCTGCTGCGCGTCGACCTCCGCACCGGCGCCGTCGGCCGCGTCGCCCTGACCGGCGGGACCCTCACGTCGCCCGACGGGCTGGACCTCGCCGCCGACGGGACCCTGCGGGTCGCCCAGAACGTGCCCAACACCCTGACCCGCTGGCAGCTCTCCGCCGACGGCACCCGGGGCCGCCTGACCGGCACCCTGACGGACCCGTCGCTGCAGATCCCCACGACCCTGACCCACCGCCCGGGCCGCACCCTGGTGGTCCGCTCGCAGTTCGACAAGGACGGCCCGCTGACCCCGTCCACCGGCGCGCCGACGACGTTCACGATCGCCTCGGTCCGCGGCTTCTGACCGACGGACCGCCGCTCACCGCTCGCGGGGACGGACGGTAACGGTGGGGGCCGCCGCGGGAGGGGCCGGCGGCGGGGTGATCGCCTCGGCCCGCTGGGCGACGTCGGCCGGCCCGGGGCTGTGGCGGCGCGGACGACAGCATCTGCCACGCCTCGTCGGGCCGCTCCTCGTCCAGTAGCTTCGCCCCCTTCGCGAGCCACAGGTCGCAGCTCGACTCCAGCCGGAAGTCCACGTACCCGCCGATCCGGAACCGCGAGAGCAGCCGCGTACGCAGCCGGGCGCGCGGCGCGCCGAAGGCGTGCGCCCGGACGTACATCGCCTGGACGGCCTCACCCCGCCCCAGACCCGCGGCGTGCAACCCGAGCCACGCGTCGGCGGCCCCCGGATCGTGCCCGACGGCCACCCGGAAGGCCAACCCCAGCGAACGCAGGCCCTACGAGGGGGCGCCCAGCACCCATCCAGCACGGTGACGGCGAAGGGGCCGACTCCCGCAGGAGCCGACCCCTTCTGACCTGCATGTTCGCCCCGTCAGCGACGTGGTGTTACTGCAGCCGCTCAGACGTTGAAGCGGAACTCCACCACGTCGCCGTCCTGCATGACGTACTCCTTGCCCTCCATGCGGGCCTTGCCCTTGGAGCGGGCTTCGGCGACCGAGCCGCATTCGACGAGGTCGGCGAAGGAGATGACCTCGGCCTTGATGAAGCCGCGCTGGAAGTCGGTGTGGATGACGCCGGCGGCCTCGGGAGCGGTGGCGCCCTTCTTGATGGTCCAGGCGCGGGTTTCCTTCGGGCCTGCCGTCAGGTAGGTCTGGAGGCCGAGGGTGGTGAAGCCGACGCGGCCGAGGGTGGCCATGCCGGGCTCCTCCTGGCCGACCGACTGGAGGAGTTCGAGGGCCTCGTCGTCCTCCAGCTCGATGAGCTCCTGCTCCAGCTTCGCGTTCAGGAAGATCGCCTCGGCCGGGGCGACCAGCGCGCGCTGCTCGTCCTTGAAGGCCTCGTCCGTCAGCTCGTCCTCGTCGACGTTGAAGACGTACAGGAACGGCTTCGTCGTCAGGAGGTGGAGCTCGTGGAGGAGGTCGCCGCGCTCGGTGCCCTTGGTGATGCCCTTCGAGAAGAGGGTGTCGCCGGCTTCGAGGATCTTCTTCGCCTCGACGACGGCCGCGAGGACCGCGACCTTCTCCTTCTGGAGGCGGGACTCCTTCGTCAGGCGCGGCTCGGCCTTCTCGATGGACTGGAGGTCGGCGAGGATCAGCTCGGTGTTGATCGTCTCGATGTCGTCCTTCGGCGAGACCTTGCCGTCGACGTGCACGACGTTCTCGTCCTTGAAGGCACGGATGACCTGGCAGATGGCGTCCGACTCGCGGATGTTCGCGAGGAACTTGTTGCCGAGGCCCTCGCCCTCCGACGCGCCGCGCACGATGCCGGCGATGTCGACGAAGTCGACCGTCGCCGGGAGGACCTTCTGGGAGCCGAAAATGCCCGCGAGGACGGCCAGACGCGAGTCCGGGACGCCGACGACGCCGACGTTCGGCTCGATGGTGGCGAACGGGTAGTTGGCCGCCAGCACGTCGTTCTTGGTCAGGGCGTTGAACAGGGTCGACTTGCCGACATTCGGCAGGCCGACGATTCCGATCGTGAGCGACACGTTGGCGACTTCCCGTAGCTGGAGGGGGCGGCGGCCCGGAGGTGGGCCACCGGACAGTTTACTTTCAGATGAGTGCCACTCGATGTACGCGTGTCCGGGCGGCCGAACGGGGGCCTCACGCCTAGTTTGGTGGGGTGGAGCAATACAGGATGCGTTCGGTACGTCACCCTCAGGCGCCCCAGACGCCTCAGCCGCCCCAGGAGCCCCCGGCGCCCCGGCGTGCGGCGCCCGTCGGCGGCGTGCCCGCGCAGGCACAGCGGTTCCGGCCCCGGGTGCCGGCCGGTCGCCGCCGTCGGATGCCCCGGCCCCGGCTGACGGGGCTCGGCGGCGGCCTGCTCGCGTGCACCGGCACGCTGTTGGCCGCCGGGATCTGCTGGCTGCTCTTCGGGTCCTCGCTGTTCGTGTACGGGCTGCTCTTCCTGCCCGTCGCCGCCGTGACCGCCCTGTGGGTGCGCCCGGCCGACCTGATCACGGCGCCGATCTCCGTCCCGATCGCCTTCGCCGTCGGGGTGTGGCCCGTCTCCGGCGGCTCCGGCGGCTTCGCCGGGGAACTCATGGGCGTGGTGTCCGCGCTCTCCCTGCACGCCGGCTGGCTGTACGCGGGCACCCTGATCGCCGCCCTCATCGCGCTGGCCCGCCGCGCGGTGCTGAGCGACCGCCGCCGCGCCGCCCGACGCGGCACGGCGGCCCACTGACGGCACCGGTCCGTACGCGCTACCCCGCCAGGTCCCGCGCCGCCATCGCCGCGCCGACGATGCCTGCGTCGTTCTGCAGCTTCGCCGGGACGATCTCGGCCCGGATGCCCTCGATCAGCGGGACGAACTTCTCCGGCTTGCGGCTGACGCCGCCGCCGAGGATGAAGAGGTCCGGGGAGAACAGCATCTCCACGTGGGCCAGGTACCTCTCCAGCCGGCGGGCCCAGTGCGGCCAGCTGAGGTCCTCGTCCTCCTTGGCCTTGACCGAGGCGCGGGTCTCCGCGTCGTGGCCCTTCAGTTCGAGGTGGCCGAGCTCGGTGTTCGGTACGAGCAGGCCGTCTCGGAAGACGGCGCTGCCGATGCCCGTGCCGAGGGTGAGCAGGATGACCGTGCCCGAGACGTCGCGTCCCGCCCCGTAGGTGATCTCGGCGATCCCCGCCGCGTCGGCGTCGTTGAGGACCGTCACCTTGCGGCCGCCCAGCCGCGAGGACAACAGGGACGCGGCGTCGAGGCCGATCCATCCCTGGTCGACGTTGGCGGCCGACCGGGTGATGCCGTGCGTGACCACGCCGGGGAAGGTGACCCCGACCGGGCCCTTCCACGAGAAGGCGTCCACCACCTCGGCCACGCATCCGGCCACCCCCTCGGGGGTGGCCGGATGCGGTGTCAGTACTTTGTGGCGCTCCTGCGCCAGCTCGCCGCGGTCCAGGTCCACGGGAGCGCCCTTGATCCCTGAACCGCCGATGTCCACACCGAAGATCTCCATGGGATCACCGTACGAAGCCCGCGCGCCGGGAGCTAGTCGTCCGGGCCGATGGGCCCGGCGTTCGAGCCCCCGGCCTCAGCCCTGCGAGCCGCCCGCGACCAGCCCGGCCGCCTCGGCGCGCAGGTCGCGGCGCAGTTCCTTGGGCAGCGAGAAGACGATCGACTCCTCGGCGGTCTTGACGATCTCGACGTCCGCGTACCCGCGCCGCGTCAGCCACTCCAGGACCTCCTCGACCAGTACCTCCGGCACCGAGGCGCCCGAGGTGAGGCCGACGGTGGTGACGCCCTCCAGCCAGGCCTCGTCGATCTCGGACGCGAAGTCGACCAGGTGGGCGGCGCGCGCGCCGGCGTCGAGGGCGACCTCGACGAGGCGGATGGAGTTCGAGGAGTTCTTCGACCCGACGACGATGACCAGGTCGGAGTCGGCGCCCATCACCTTGACGGCGGCCTGCCGGTTCGAGGTGGCGTAGCAGATGTCGTCGCTCGGCGGCGAGACGAGCAGCGGGAACTTGGTCTTCAGCGCGTCGACGGTCTCCATCGTCTCGTCCACGGAGAGGGTGGTCTGCGACAGCCAGACGACCTTCGACTCGTCGCGCACCTCCACGTTCGCGACGTCGTCGGGACCGTCGACGATCGTGATGTGGTCCGGCGCCTCGCCGGAGGTGCCGATGACCTCCTCGTGGCCCTCGTGGCCGATGAGGAGGATGTCGAAGTCCTCGTTCGCGTAGCGGATCGCTTCCTTGTGCACCTTGGTGACCAGCGGGCACGTCGCGTCGATCGTCGCCAGCTTGCCGCGCGCGGCCTCCTCGTGGACGACGGGGGCCACGCCGTGCGCGGAGAACATCACGATGGAGCCCTCGGGGACCTCCTCCGTCCGCTCGACGAAGATGGCACCCTTCTTCTCCAACGTCTGGACGACGTACTTGTTGTGCACGATCTCGTGCCGTACGTAGACCGGCGCACCGTACTGTTCCAGGGCCTTCTCGACGGCGATCACGGCTCGGTCCACGCCCGCGCAGTAGCCGCGGGGGGCGGCGAGCAGGACGCGGCGGGATGCGGAAGCGGGAGCGGGTGCAGTCATGCCCTCCATCGTACGGGGGCCTCCAGCAGGCCGTACGTCCCCCGTCCGGCACACACTTGCCCGAAACCCTGTCCCGCCTATCCCTCGGAGGACGGATGGCGTCCGTCACGGATTCCGGTACGCCCGCGCCCACCGCCCTGCGGCGGAGCCTCGGCTTCCGGGACCTGGTCGTCTACGGTCTGCTCTTCATCGCGCCCATGGCGCCGGTCGGGGTCTTCGGGACCCTGGACGCGAAGTCGCACGGGGCGGTGGCGCTGGTCTACCTGGTCGCGACGGTCGCGATGGCCTTCACGGCGTTCAGCTACGCGCAGATGGTGCGGGTGGCCCCGCAAGCCGGTTCCGTCTTCACGTACGCCCGCAAGGGGCTCGGGGAGGGGCCGGGGCTGATCGCCGGCTGGATGGCGATGCTGGACTACCTGCTGATCCCGGCGGTGGCGTACCTGTTCTCCGGGATCGCGATGAACGCGCTGGTCCCGGAGGTGTCCCGGTGGGTGTGGACGGCCCTCGCGGTGGTGATCACGACCCTGCTGAACCTGTGGGGCGTACGGGCGGCCGCGCGGGTCGGGTTCGCCGTGCTGGCCCTGGAGATCGTGGTGCTGTTGGTCTTCCTGGTCGCGGCGGTGGCGGCGCTGGCGGACGGCGGGGCGCGGCGCGGCTGGCTGTCGCCGCTGACCGGGGACGGCTCGCTCGGCTTCTCGACGGCCGCGGTGCTGGGCGCGGTGTCGGTGGCGGTCCTGTCGTACCTGGGCTTCGACGCCATCGCCTCGTTCGCGGAGGAGGTGACGGGCGGTTCGGCGCGGGTGGCGCGCGCGGTGCTGTTCTGCCTGGCGGTGACCGGGGTGCTGTTCATCGCGCAGACCTATCTGGCGGCGCTGCTGACCCCGGTGTCCTCGGCCGAGCTGGCCGCGGATCCGGGGCTCCAGGGGCCCGCCTTCTACGACACGGTGGAGTCGGCGTCGGGGTCGTGGCTGCACGACCTGGTGGCGGTGAGCAAGGCGATCGGGGCGGCGTTCGCGGCGTTGGCCGGGCAGGCGGCGGCGGGCCGGCTGCTGTTCGCGATGGCCCGGGAGGGCCGGCTGCCGCGGGTCCTGGCCCGTACGTCGGACGGCACCCCGCGGGCGGCGCTGCTGGTGGCGGCGACGGTGACGCTGGTGGCGGCGGTGTGGGCGGCGCGCCGTGACGACGGCCTCGACCATCTGGTGTCGGTGGTGGACGTGGGCGCGCTGGTCGCGTTCACGCTGTTGCACGCCTCGGTGGTGGGCTGGTTCGTGGTGCGGCGCGCGGGGGGTCCGCCGAACTGGTGGAAGCACCTGGTGGTGCCGGTGCTGGGGGCGCTGGTGACCGTCGCCGTGATCGTCGAGGCGTCCTGGGAGGCGCAGGTCGTGGGGGCGGTGTGGCTGGTGGTGGGCCTGGGGGTGCTGGTGGCACAGCGGGGCTGACGGACCCCCGAACGCTCCGACGGGCCCGGCACCGGTGTCGGCCCCGGCGGCTAGCCTGCCTGCATGGGTCTGAATACGTCGGCTGATGCGCCGCTGCCGGTCGGTCAGGTGTCCCGGCTCATCGGGGGCTGGATCGACCGGCTGGGTCAGGTGTGGGTGGAGGGGCAGATCACGCAGCTGTCCCGGCGGCCGGGCGCGGGGGTGGTCTTCCTGACGCTGCGCGATCCCGCGCACGACATCTCCGTCGGCGTGACCTGCTTCCGGCAGGTCTTCGAGGAGGTCGCGGACGCGGTGACGGAGGGCGCGCGGGTCGTCGTCCTGGCGAAGCCGGAGTGGTACGCCCCGCGCGGGCAGTTGTCCCTGCGGGCGACGGAGATCCGGCCGGTGGGCATCGGGGAGCTGTTGGCCCGCTTGGAGCGGCTCAAGCGGTCGCTGGCCGCGGAGGGGCTGTTCGCCCTGGACCGCAAGAAGCCGCTGCCGTTCCTGCCGCAGCTGATCGGGCTGGTGGTGGGGCGGGCCTCGGCGGCCGAGCGGGACGTGCTGGAGAACGCCCGGCGGCGCTGGCCGGCGGTCCGCTTCGAGGTCCGCAACGTGGCCGTGCAGGGGGTGCACGCGGTGCCGCAGGTGGTGCGGGCGGTCCAGGAGCTGGACGCCCGCCCCGATGTGGACGTGATCATCGTGGCGCGCGGCGGCGGCAGCGTGGAGGACCTGCTGCCGTTCTCCGACGAGGAGGTCGTGCGGGCGGTCGCGGCGGCCCGTACGCCGGTGGTCTCGGCGATCGGGCACGAGCCGGACTCGCCGCTGCTGGACCTCGTCGCGGACCTGCGGGCCTCGACGCCCACGGACGCGGCGAAGAAGGTGGTCCCGGACGTCGGGGAGGAGCTGGAGCGGGTACGTCAGCTCCAGGGACGGGGGCTGCGCGCGCTGCGCGGGCTGCTCGACCGGGAGGATCGGGGGCTCGCGCACGCCCTGGCCCGGCCGGTCTTCGTCCATCCGCAGCGGATGGTGGAGACCCGGGAGGCCGAGGTGGAGGCCCTGCTGGCGCGCGGCCGGCGCACCCTCGGGCACCTGTTGGACCGGGCCGATTCGGAGCTGGCGCACACCCTGGCCCGGGTGGTGGCGCTGTCCCCGGCGGCGACGCTGGAGCGCGGGTACGCGGTCCTGCAGCGGGCGGACGGGCACGTGGTGGGCGCCCCGGGCGAGGTCGCGGTGGGCGACGTGCTGCGGGCGCGGGTGGCGGCGGGGGCGTTCTCGGTGTCGGTCGTGGACGTACCGGCCGAGGCGCGCGAGGCGGACGGGGCGCAGGAGGCGGAAGCGGGCGCGGGAGGCGTCCGGAACCCCGGCGGCGACTCCCTCTGAAGCGACACACTGCGGCAACAAATTCGATGTACGACACACATACGATGGGATCGGGAATGACTGACACCGAAACGGCGCTGGGCTACGAGCAGGCCCGTGACGAGCTCATCGAGGTCGTCCGCAAGCTGGAGGCGGGTGGCACCTCGCTGGAGGAGTCGCTGGCGCTCTGGGAGCGCGGCGAGGAGTTGGCGAAGGTGTGCCGGCACTGGCTGGAGGGGGCCCGCGCCCGGCTGGACTCGGCGCTGGCCGCCCGGGACGCGGCGGACGTCCCCGACGGGGACGTCGGCTAGGACGGCCCGGAGTGATCTCGATCACCCGCCCATCAATTTAGTTGAAAATTCACCTACTTTCGCCCTAGAGTCGGAGACACCGCGCTTCACCTCCGTTAAAGAAGAAGGCTTTCCGATGTCTCTCGTTCTCGACGCCGCCGCTCAGGACCTGCTGTTCCGCGAGGCCCGTACCGCCAACACCTTCTCCGACGAGCCGGTGACCGATGAGCAGGTCCAGGCCATCTACGACCTGGTGAAGTTCGGCCCCACCGCTTTCAACGCCACCCCGCTGCGCGTCACTCTGGTCCGCTCCCCCGAGGCCCGCGAGCGCCTCGTGAAGCACATGGCCCAGGGCAACCAGGCCAAGACCGCCACGGCGCCGCTGGTCGCGATCCTCTCCGCGGACAACGAGTTCCACGAGGAGATCCCGCAGCTGCTGCCGAGCTACCCGCAGGCCAAGGACTTCTTCACCGAGCGCCCGGTCCGCGAGCAGAGCGCGCTGGTCAACGCCTCGCTCCAGGCCGCGTACTTCATCGTCGGCGTCCGCGCCGCCGGTCTGGCCGCCGGTCCGATGACGGGCGTGGACTTCGCCGGCCTCCAGAAGGAGTTCCTGGACGACGACCACACCCCGCTGATGGTCGTCAACATCGGCAAGCCGGGCGAGGCCGCCTGGTACCCGCGCAGCCCGCGCCTGGCCTTCGACGAGGTCATCACCACCGTCTGAGCCCCGCCCGGCAGACACCGCAGCACACCGAAAGAGGCCGCCCGCCCCGGGATTCCGGGGCGGGCGGCCTCTTTCGGCTTGCACGTACGCGCACGCGGCCCCTCGCGGGCCGGCGAACGACTACCGCGCGTCCGGACCCTGCTTGAACTCCAGCGCGCCCGCCATCCGCGCCAGCTGTTCGAAGGAGGCCGTCCCGGTCACGACGGTGACCCAGCCCTGCTCCTGCCGTACGAGGGCGTCGTACTTCTCGCCCTCCCAGCGCTCCCAGGCCCGGTCACCGATCTGCTCGGTCCCGCCGGCGGCCTTGGCGCCCTGGGTGACCTTCGCCAGGTACTTCGGCGAGACGTCGGTGGACTGCTCCACCGCCACGTACTCCTTGTCCGAGGCGAGGAAGCCCAGGTGCCAGGCGTTCGCGTTCTTGCGCTCGTACGTCACCGAGGTCGCCCGCCACTGCGCGGGCAGCCCCACGGGGGCCGCCACCGGGTACGGCGCCGCGCGCCGGGCCGTGACGGTCTCCACCCGGTAGTCCACCGTGCGCGTCGGATCGGCGTCGTCGTCGTGCGGGACGAAGATGTAGATCCCCGCCACGACCAGACCGATCACCGCCAGCGACCGGACCATGTCCCAGATCGTCTGCTTGCCCTTCATACCTGCCACGGCACCATCGTCCCGCATCGCGCGGGGGCGATCACCGCCGGGGTGGACGTGTCGGGTGAGCGGGGTAACGGGCCGCCCGAACGCAAGGCGTCCGCTCACGCCAACCCCTTGACCGATATTCCGCTCATACGTGACCCGCTCTGCTCAATATGTCGACGTACCGATAGAGTTCCAGCACCCTCACATCCCGGCCGTCGTCGTACAGAAAGGTGCGCTCCGATGACCGAGCACAACCTGCCGCCCCAGCTCGAAGTCCATCCCGACTCCCCCGACCGCAACCTCGCCCTGGAACTCGTCCGGGTCACCGAGGCCGCAGCCCTGGCCGCCGGCCGGTGGGTCGGCCGCGGCGACAAGATCGGCGCCGACGGCGCCGCCGTCAACGCGATGCGCACCCTGATCTCCACCGTCTCGATGAACGGCGTCGTCGTCATCGGCGAGGGCGAGAAGGACGAAGCGCCCATGCTCTTCAACGGCGAGCGGGTCGGCGACGGCACCGGCGCCGAGGTCGACATCGCCGTGGACCCGATCGACGGGACCACGCTCAACGCCAAGGGCATGCCCAACGCCATCGCCGTACTGGCGGCCGCCGACCGCGGCACCATGTTCGACCCGTCCGCGGTCTTCTACATGGACAAGCTCGTCACCGGCCCCGAGGCCGCCGACTTCGTCGACATCAACGCCCCCGTCGCGGTGAACATCCGCCGCGTCGCCAAGGCGAAGAGCATCGCCGTCGAGGACGTCACCGTCGTCATCCTGGACCGCCCGCGCCACGAGGGCATCGTCAAGGAGATCCGCGAGACCGGCGCCCGCATCAAGTTCATCTCGGACGGCGACGTCGCGGGCTCGGTCATGGCGGTGCGCGAGGGCACCGGCGTGGACCTGCTCCTCGGCATCGGCGGCACCCCCGAGGGCATCATCTCGGCCTGCGCCATCAAGTGCCTCGGCGGCACCATCCAGGGCAAGCTGTGGCCGAAGGACGACGCCGAGCGCGGGCGCGCGATCGACGCGGGCCACGACCTGGACCGCGTCCTGACCACGACGGACCTGGTGTCCGGCGAGAACGTCTTCTTCGTCGCCACCGGCATCACGGACGGCGAGCTGCTGCGCGGTGTCCACTACCGCTCGGAGACCGCGACCACGTCCTCGCTGGTCATGCGCTCCAAGTCGGGCACGATCCGACAGATCGACTCCACCCACCGACTGTCGAAGCTGCGCGCGTACAGCGGGATCGACTTCGACCGCGCCCAGTAGGAGCGGCCGGAGGGAACGGTCGCGGAAGCGGCCGGCCCTGAGGGCGGTACGACGGTGAGGGGCGGTCCCGCGTGCGGCGGGCCGCCCCTCTCGCGCGTCCGTACGTCGTACCGCGCACCCGGCCGGGGCCGGGGTGCTGTGGGGTGGGGTGGGGCTCAGCCCGCCGCGGCGATGGGCCCGGACCCGGCGGCGCCGGGCAGCAGTTCGGTGGCGCGCCGCCGGCGCCGGCCCAGTACGACCCGCCGCTCGGCGGCGGTCAGGCCGCCCCAGACGCCGTAGGGCTCGGGCTGGAGCAGGGCGTGCTCCCGGCAGGCGACCATGACCGGGCAGCGCGCGCAGACCCGCTTGGCGGCCTCCTCGCGGGCGAGCCGGGCCGCGGTGGGTTCCTTGGAAGGGGCGAAGAAGAGTCCCGCCTCGTCCCTGCGGCACACCGCCTCCGCGTGCCAGGGGCCGTCCTCTTCCCTCGCCGGCACCCGCGGCTTCGGCACGGCGGCCGCCCGCGTCGGAAGGCTCTGGACGACGGCTGCCTGCAGGGACTGATGCGGCGGATGCGGCACGGTCTACTCCTGACGACGTATACGCGAGCGAGAGACGATGCACCAGTCCCTACCCGCTGGGCGTGCCGCTATGCCGCACGGGCCGTCGGGCGCGGGAGGTTCGACCGAAATACGACGCAGGCCCGAAACCCTCGTGCGGTCCCGGGTCCCGGGTCCCGTTCCCGGTCCCGGCGCTCGGCGCTCGCCGCTCGGCCGGGGTCCCGGCGGCGCTCAGCCCTCCGTGCGCTTGCGGAGCTTGAGGGCCAGGTCGACCAGTCGGGCCCCGGGCTTGGGACGGGCCTCGATGTTGCCGAGCAGCGAGAAGCCGCGGACGATCACGACCGGCGCCTGCGGGTCGGTGGCGCCGCGCCCCTGGCCGCGGACCTCGAAGTTGCCGAGGACCCCGCTGCCGTAGCCGCGCAGGGTGACGTTCTCCGGGACGATGATCTCGACGTTGCCGAGCACCGAGGTCACGTTGATCTCGGTGATCTGCTGCTCGAAGACGGCCTCGGTCAGGTCGATGTTGATGTCGCCCATGACCGAAACGGCCCGGGTACGGGCGCCCGGGCGCCAGCGGCCCTTGCGGGCGGAGGCGCTGCACACGGCGACGACGGTCTCGGTCCAGCCCGAGCCGGAAGCCGTCACGGGGGCGGCCGCCGCGGACCCGCCGGGAACGGCCGGGAGGTCCCGTACGAGGACGTCCAGCTCGCCGACCGTCTTGAAGGCGTAGAGGGAGTCCAGGCGGTCGGAGTGCTCCTCGGCGGTCAGCCGGCCCTCGGCGAGGGCATCGGAGAGGATCTGCGCGATCCGGTCCCGGTCGGCGTCGGAGGCGCGCAGCTCGGAGGGGGCGGCGGCGGGGGCGGCGGGGTGCTTTTCCAGGTCCACGACGCCAGCATAGCGAGACACGATAGATCGCGATACTACTGAGTGAGCCCTACCTCACAGAGTTGGCGCCGCCGGGAGGTCCTACGCTGGACACCGCGCTGCCAATTGGTCGCCAGCGCCGTCTGCCGATTGAAGGAATGCCCCCAATGTCCCTTAGCTCCCGCCCCCCCGGCCCGGCGTTCGCGTACACCGACCTGCTGCCCCTGGGCGAGGACACCACCCCCTACCGGCTGGTGACCGCCGAGGGCGTGTCCACCTTCGAGGCGGACGGTCGTACGTTCCTCAAGGTCGAGCCGGAGGCGCTGCGCAAGCTCGCCGAAGAGGCGATCCACGACATCCAGCACTTCCTGCGCCCCGCGCACCTCGCGCAGCTGCGTCGCATCATCGACGACCCGGAGGCGAGCGCGAACGACAAGTTCGTCGCGCTGGACCTGCTGAAGAACGCGAACATCGCCGCGGCCGGCGTGCTGCCGATGTGCCAGGACACGGGCACCGCGATCGTCATGGGCAAGCGCGGCCAGAACGTGCTCACCGAGGGCGGCGACGAGGCGGCGCTCTCCCGCGGCATCTTCGACGCGTACACCCGTCTGAACCTGCGCTACTCGCAGATGGCCCCGATCACCATGTGGGAGGAGAAGAACACCGGCTCGAACCTGCCCGCGCAGATCGAGCTGTACGCGACCGACGGCGGCGCGTACAAGTTCCTCTTCATGGCCAAGGGCGGCGGCTCGGCCAACAAGTCCTTCCTCTACCAGGAGACGAAGGCGGTCCTCAACGAGGCCTCCATGATGAAGTTCCTGGAGGAGAAGATCCGCTCGCTCGGTACGGCGGCCTGCCCGCCCTACCACCTGGCGATCGTCGTCGGCGGCACCTCCGCCGAGCACGCGCTCAAGACGGCGAAGTACGCCTCCGCGCACTACCTGGACGAGCTGCCCACCGAGGGCTCCCCGCTCGGCCACGGCTTCCGCGACGAGGCCCTGGAACAGCAGGTCTTCGAGCTGACCCAGCGGATCGGCATCGGCGCGCAGTTCGGCGGCAAGTACTTCTGCCACGACGTGCGCGTGGTGCGCCTGCCCCGCCACGGCGCCTCGCTGCCGGTCGCCATCGCCGTGTCCTGCTCGGCCGACCGCCAGGCCACCGCGAAGATCACCGCCGAGGGCGTGTTCCTGGAGCAGCTGGAGACGGACCCGGCGCGCTTCCTGCCGGAGACCACCGACGAGCACCTGCGCGAGGCCGCGGACGTCGTCTCCATCGACCTGAACCAGCCGATGGACGACATCCTGGCGACCCTGACCAAGCACCCGGTCAAGACCCGCCTGAGCCTGACCGGACCCCTGGTCGTGGCGCGCGACATCGCGCACGCCAAGATCAAGGAACTGTTGGACTCGGGCGCGGAGATGCCGCAGTACCTGAAGGACCACCCGGTGTACTACGCCGGCCCGGCCAAGACCCCCGAGGGCTACGCCTCCGGCTCCTTCGGCCCGACCACGGCCGGCCGCATGGACTCGTACGTCGAGCAGTTCCAGGCGGCGGGCGGCTCGAAGGTCATGCTGGCCAAGGGCAACCGCTCGCAGCAGGTGACGAACGCCTGCGGCACGCACGGCGGCTTCTACCTCGGCTCCATCGGCGGCCCGGCGGCGCGACTGGCGCAGGACTGCATCAAGAAGGTCGAGGTCCTGGAGTACGAGGAGCTCGGCATGGAGGCGGTCTGGAAGATCGAGGTCGAGGACTTCCCGGCGTTCATCGTGGTCGACGACAAGGGCAACGACTTCTTCCAGAATCCGGCCCCGGAGCCGACGTTCACCCACATCCCGGTCCGCGGCCCGGGCCTGTAGCAGGGATCCAGTTCCCGACCCAGGGTGATGGCGCAGCGCCGCACCTCGGTGAACGTCCAGCGGGGTGCGATCGGCACGAACACGTGCAGGCCGCGCCCGCC
>NZ_JBEZKS010000014.1:0-147833 GCF_040651775.1 Streptomyces sp. NPDC048383 | reverse complement strand
CGTCGTGACGATGACCGTGGTGGGCGTCCTGCGGGTGGTGGCGGCGGTTTCCGTCGTGATGACCGTGGTGGCGACCGTCCGTCCTTCCCGCGTCGCGACGACAGGGGTGGCGACCGTCCGTCGTACCCGCGTCGTGATGACGAGCGTGGTGGGTTCCGTGGCGGTCGTGACGACCGTGGTGGTGACCGTCCGTCCTTCCCGCGTCGTGATGACCGGGGCGGGGACCGTCCGAGCTTCCCGCGTCGTGATGACGAGCGTGGTGGGTTCCGTGGCGGTCGTGACGACCGTGGTGGTGACCGTCCGTCCTACCCGCGCCGTGATGACCGGGGTGGCGACCGTGGTGGGTTCCGTGGTGGCCGCGATGACCGCGGTGGCGACCGTGGCGGCTTCCGCGGGCGTGACGACCGGGGTGGCGACCGTGACTTCCGGGCCGACCGTGACCGGGACCCGGTCAAGCGGCTTCCGATCGACGACGACATCACCGGCCACGAGATCGACGCCGATGTGCGTCAGGAGCTCCTGAGCCTGCCCAAGGGCCTGGCCGAGGAAGTGTCGCGGAACCTGGTCATGGTGGCCCGGCTGATCGACGAGGACCCGGAGCAGTCGTACGCGTACGCCCGCATCGCCCTGCGTCTGGCCTCCCGCGTCGCCGCCGTCCGCGAGGCCGCCGGCTTCGCCGCGTACGCCACGCAGAAGTACAGCGAGGCGCTCGCCGAGTTCCGTGCCGCGAAGCGGATGACCGGTTCCGTCGAGCTGTGGCCCGTGATGGCCGACTGCGAGCGCGGCCTCGGCCGTCCGGAGCGGGCGCTGGCCATGGCCGGTGAGCCCGAGGTGCAGAAGCTGGACAAGGCCGGCCAGGTCGAGATGCGTCTGGTCGCCGCCGGTGCCCGCCGTGACATGGGCGAGCTCGACGCGGCCATCGTCACCCTGCAGAGCCCGGAGCTGGCCTCCAGCTCCGTGCAGCCGTGGACGGCCCGCCTGCGGTACGCCTACGCCGACGCCCTGCTGGCGGCCGGTCGTGAGGACGAGGCGCGCGAGTGGTTCGCCAAGACCCTCGAAGCGGACAAGGAGGGGGCGACCGACGCCTCCGACCGCCTCGCGGAGATCGACGGCGTCGAGTTCGTGGACGCCGCGACCCTCGCGGACAACGCTCACGACGACGACTCGGACGCCGACTTCGGCGACGAGGACGACGAGGACGACGGCCAGGACGACGCCGAAGTCGCCGCCGCCGAGCGCGCGGGTGACCAGGCCGAGTACTACGACGAGGACGACGACGAGTACGAGCCCGTCGAGGACTCCGACGTCGATGTCACCGACGAGATCGTGGTCATCGAGGACGACGAGGACGACGAGGACGACGAGGACGACGAGCGCGACGACGAGCGCGACGACGAGCGTGATGAGCGCGACGACGAGCCTGACGACCAGCGCGATGAGCTCGACGACCGCGATGCCAGGAACGAGCGCGACGAGCGCGACGACCGGGTCTGAGCGGCCTGACTGACACGCACGAAAGGGCGGTACCCCACCGGGGGTACCGCCCTTTCGTGCGTTCGGGCCCGACCGACCGGCGGGCCGGCGATCAGTCGAGGCTGCGCAGGACCAGGCCCGTCGCCGGCTTCGGTCCGAAGGACGTGGACTTGCGGGGCATCGTGACGCCCTGGCGGGCCAGGTCCCGCACCACGTCCTCACGTACGGGGTGCAGCAGGACGGCCGTGCCGCCGTGCCGTTCGGCCATGGCGACGGTCGCGGGGGCGTCGTGGATGTACGTGATGTGGTCCGGTGCGTCCGGTACCCGCCACAGGGTGTCCAGCAGGGAGGCGTGCAGCACCGTCGCGTCGAGCCGGCGCCAGGCCTCGGGGCGGTCGCGGCGTACGGTGCGGGCGATCAGCTCCGGGTCGGGGTCGGTGACCAGGTGGAAGGTGCCGTCCCCGGTGAGCAGGAAGGCGTTGCCGCGTTCCGATGCGTCCCCGAGGACCTCCAGGGCGAGCGGCAGGGGCCCGTCGACGGGGCGGACGCGGAAGTGCCCTTCGAGTGCGGCCAGCGCGTCGGCGAGGGGGAGGCGGCGCAGCATCCGGTGGATGGCGCGGACCTGGAGCGGGTAGCGGGCCGTGTCGACGAGGAGGACCAGGCCGAAGTCCCACGGGGTGGGGGAGCCGTGCTCCTCCTGGAGGCGCAGGTACGTCGCCCAGCGGTGGTGGCCGTCGGCGATGAGGGCCTGGCGGTGGCCGAGGTCGGCGGCGACGGCGGCCAGTTCGGACGGGTCGGTGACGGCCCACAGCCGGTGCAGGAACCCGTCCTCGGTGACGGTGGACAGCAGGGGGGTGCGGGTGGCGGCCGCCTCGACGACCGCAGCGGCTCCGGTACCCGGTCCGTCACCGCGGTAGGTGAGCAGCAGCGGTTCCAGGTTCGCCGACGTCGCGCGCATCAGGCCGGCGCGGTCGGTGACGACGTCCGGCATGACGTCCTCGTGCGGCAGGACGATGCCGGCGTCCGCGGTCGACAGGGCCAGGGCGCCGACGACGCCGCGTTGCAGGAGAGGGCCCTTGCGCTGCTCGTAGACGTAGAGCGCGGCGTCGGGATCGGCGCTGAGGACGCCCTCGGCCAGCCAGTCGTGGAGGGTGCGGGCGGCCTGCTCGTTGCGGGCGGCCGGGGTCTCGGCCTGCGGGAGGATGAGCCGGACGATGTTGTGCGGGTCGGCGGATTCGAGGTAGTCGACTCCGTCGGGTCGTACGACCACGTCGTACGGCGGCGAGGTGACGGCGGACAGGCTGCCGACGCGTTCCGGGACGTAACGCAGTCCGTGGAAGGGGATCAGGCGCAGCCCGTGCTCCGCGTTGCCAGGTGTGGTCATTGGTGCATGGTAAGACCCGTCTCGCGATGCGGGATGATCGGGGGAGCAGTGGGTAGCGCAATATCGGACAAGTTCGATCATGTGAGGAGCGCACCGGATGAGCCGGCAGAGCAGGACCAGTCCCGCGGGCAGTGAGCGGAGTCTGCACCAGGCGTACGACACGGCCCTGCTGGACCTGGACGGGGTGGTGTACGCGGGGGGCCGCGCGATTACGCACGCGGTGGACTCCCTCGCGGTGGCCCGGGAGGAGGGCATGCACCTCGCCTACGTCACCAACAACGCGCTGCGGACGCCGGAGGCGGTCGCGGAGCACCTCGGCGAGCTCGGCATTCCGACGGACGCGGCCGAGGTGATCACCTCGGCGCAGGCGGTGGCCCGGCTGATCGCCGATCAGGTGGAACCCGGCGCGAAGGTGCTGGTGATCGGGGGCGAGGGGCTGCGGGTCGCGTTGCGCGAGCGCGGGTTGGTGCCGGTGGACTCGGCGGAGGAGGAGGGGCTCGCGGCGGTCGTCCAGGGGTACGGGGGGCCGGACCTGGCGTGGGGGCGGTTCGCGGAGGCCTCGTACGCCATCAACCGGGGGGTGCCCTGGTACGCGTCGAACACGGACCTGACGATTCCGGGCGCGCGCGGGATCGCGCCGGGCAACGGGGCGGCCGTGGAGGTCGTACGGATCGCGACGGGCGCGGAGCCGCAGGTGGCGGGGAAGCCGCTGCCCCCGATGCACCGGGAGACGGTGCTGCGGAGCGGGGCGAAGCGGCCGCTGGTGGTCGGGGACCGGCTGGACACCGACATCGAGGGCGCCCACAACGGGGACGTCGACTCGCTGCTCGTGCTGACCGGGGTGACGGACGCCGCGCAGTTGCTGCGGGCCGAGCCGAAGCACCGGCCGACGTACGTGGACCGTGACCTGCGCGGGCTGTTGACCGGGCAGCCGGAACCGACGGAACGGGCCGGTGCCTGGCGGTGCGGTGGCTGGAGCGCCGTGGACAGGGGCACGTACCTGGACGTCTCGAAGGTCTCGGACACCGGGGGGACGCCGGGGGCGGAGGCGGACGGGGACGCGGGCGCGGACCCGGACCCGATCGACGGGCTGCGGGCGCTGTGCGCGGTCGCCTGGTCGGCGGCCGGGGACGGCTCCTACGCGCACGACGTGGCGAAGGCGCTGGCCAAGTTGGGGCTCTGAGGCGGGCGTTCAGTCGGGCGTCCAGTCGGGCCTTCACCCGGTCCTCACCCGGGCGTTCCCGCGGGTGTTCGGCTGGGTCGTTCGGATGAACGTATCGTCGATTAGGTAGGTTAGCCTAACCTTCGTGTTGGTCGACAGTCCCCCCGAATCCTCCGCGTCCGAGCGGAGCACCGTGCCGGTCTCCGCCGGTCGCCCGCGCCACGCCGCGCGCGCGGCCGGGCTGCTCGGCGCGGTCGCCGTACTGGCCCTCGTCCTGGTGGCGAGCATCGCCGTCGGGGCCAAGCCGATGTCCCTCGGCGAGGTCTGGCACGGCCTGTTCTCGTACACCGGAACCCCGAACGACGTGGTGGTGCGGGACCTGAGGGTCCCGCGCACCCTCCTCGGGGTGCTCGTCGGGTTGGGCCTCGGCCTGTCCGGCGCGGTGATGCAGGCCCTGACCCGCAACCCGCTGGCCGAGCCCGGCATCCTGGGCGTGAACGCGGGCGCCGCGGCCGCCGTCGTGTCGGCCATCAGCTTCTTCGGGGCCGCCTCGCTGACCGAGTTCGTGTGGTGGGCCTTCCTCGGTGCGGGCGTCGTCTCCGTCGCCGTCTACGTGCTCGGGGGCAGCCGCAGCGCGACGCCGGTGCGCCTCGCGCTCGCCGGTACGGCCGCCAGCGCCGCGCTCGTCGGCTACATCAACGCCGTGCAGCTGACGGACTCCAAGGCGCTGGACAAGCTGCGCTTCTGGACGGTCGGTTCGCTGTCCTCCGCGACCATGGACACCGTCCAACAGGTCGCCCCCTTCCTGCTGGCCGGCGCGGCCCTCGCGCTGCTGCTGGGGCGCCCGCTCAACGCCATGGCCATGGGCGACGACACGGCGCGGGCGCTCGGCACCCACCTGACGCGGACCCGGATCGCCGCGATGGTCGCCATCACCCTGCTGTGCGGGGCGGCGACCGCGGCGTGCGGGCCGATCGTGTTCGTCGGGCTGATGATCCCGCACCTGGTGCGGGCCGTGACCGGGCCGGACATGCGCTGGGTGCTGGTGTACTCGGCGGTGCTGGCGCCGGTCCTGTTGCTGGGCGCCGACGTCATCGGACGGGTCGTCACCCGGCCCGCGGAACTGCAGGTCGGCATCGTCACGGCGCTGATCGGCGGCCCGGTCTTCATCCACCTGGTGCGGCGCAAGAGGATGGCCCAGCTGTGAGCGCGAACGGTACGAAGACCGCGGCCGTCGCCGGCGCCGCCGCTCCGAAGGCACGGCTACGGGCGCTGCGCGGGCCCGGGCGGACCTCGCTGCGCGTGGAGCCGCGCGCGCTGGTCACCGGCGTGCTGCTGGCCGTCGCGACCGCGGTGCTCGCCGTCGTGCTGATCGGCACCGGCGACTTCGAGATCGCGCCCGCGGACGTCGTACGGACCCTGTTGGGCAACGGCAGCCCCGCCCACGCCTTCATCGTCAACGACCTGCGGCTGCCCCGGGTCCTCGTCGCCGTCCTGGTCGGCGCGGCCCTCGGGATGTCCGGCGCGGTGTTCCAGTCCGTCTCCCGCAACCCGCTCGGTTCGCCCGACCTGCTGGGCTTCGGGCACGGCGCGTCGGTCGGCGCGCTCGTCGTCATCGTCGTCTTCAACGGCGGCGCCGGCCAGGTGGCGCTGGGCGCGCTGGTCGGCGGTCTGCTGGCGGGCGCCGCCGTCTACCTGCTCGCGTACAAGCAGGGGATCCAGGGGTACCGGTTGGTGCTCGTCGGCATCGGTTCCTCGGCCGTGCTCGTCGCGGTGATCCAGTACCTGATGACCAAGGCCCAGGTCGTCGAGGCCACCCGGGCGATGGTCTGGCTGACGGGTTCGCTGGCCGGCCGGGACTGGGCGCAGGTGTGGCCGCTGCTGGCGACCTGCGCCGTACTGTTCCCGCTGGTCCTCGGGCAGAGCCGGGCGCTGCGCACGATGGAGATGGGTGACGACGCCGCGTACGCGCTGGGCGTGCGGGTGGAGCGCACCCGCATGGTGCTGGTGCCGGCGGCGATCGTCCTGACCACCGCAGCGGCCGCGGCCGCCGGGCCGATCAGCTTCGTCGCGCTGGCCGCGCCCCAGCTGGCGCGGCGGCTGAGCCGCTCGACCGGCTCGAACCTGCTGACCGGCGCGCTGATGGGCGCCGTCCTGCTGCTGGCCTCCGACCTGGCCTCGCAGCGGGCGTTCGGCGCGGACCAACTGCCGGTGGGTGTGGTGACCGGGCTCGTCGGCGGTCTCTACCTGCTCGGGCTGCTGGTCTCGGAGCGCAAGGCGGGCCGCATATGAGGGCGCGGGCCGGCGGAACCCGCCCCGGCGATCAACGCGACGACGAGTCCGGCGACGCGCTCGGCATCGGCAACCAGTCCGGCAACCAGTCCGGCAACCAGTCCGGCCCTACGAGGAGTACGCACGTGCAGCGGCTGATCGCGGAGAACGTCACGCTCGGCTACGACCAGCGGATCATCGCGGAGAACCTGTCGGTGGAGATACCCGACCACTCCTTCACGGTGATCGTGGGCCCCAACGCCTGCGGGAAGTCGACACTGCTGCGGGCCCTGTCGCGGATGCTGAAGCCGTCCACGGGGCGGGTGCTGTTGGACGGGCAGGCCATCGCGTCGATGCCCGCCAAGAAGGTGGCCAGGACGCTGGGCCTGCTCCCGCAGTCCTCAATCGCCCCCGACGGCATCACCGTCGCCGACCTCGTCTCGCGCGGCCGGTACCCGCACCAGGGACTGTTGCGCCAGTGGTCGCCGCAGGACGAGCGGATCGTGAACGAGTCGATGGCCGCCACCGGGGTCGGCGAGCTCGCCGACCGGTCCGTGGACGAGCTGTCGGGCGGGCAGCGCCAGCGGGTGTGGATCGCGATGGCGCTCGCCCAGCAGACCCCGCTGCTGCTGCTCGACGAGCCGACGACCTACCTGGACATCCAGCACCAGCTCGACGTCCTCGACCTGTGCGCGGAGCTGCACGAGGAACAGGGCCGGACCCTGGTGGCGGTGCTCCACGACCTGAACCACGCCGCCCGCTACGCAACCCACCTGATCGCGCTGCGCGGGGGAGTCGTCGTCGCTCAGGGGCCGCCCGCCGAGGTGGTCACCGCCGAGCTGGTGGAGGAGGTCTTCGGGGTCCGCTGCCAGATCATCGAGGACCCGGAGACGGGAACGCCCCTGGTGGTGCCGGCGGGCCGCTCGGCCCGTACGCGCGCGGCCGCCGGAGCGCCCTGAACCGCGGGGCCCCGCCCTACAGCAGGGACTTCAGGCGCAGCAGATCGCGGAAGCCGGCCTCCAGCCGGACCCGGCCGGAGGCCCAGGCCTTGGGGAACTTCAGCTCGCCCGCGACCAGCGCGAGCAGGTCGTCCCCGGTCATCGCGAGCCTGATCCCGGCCTTCGCGCGGGGCGGGCCGGGCTCGACCGCGTCCACCCGGATCCGGCCGTCGTCGAGCCGGCCGGTGAAGGTCCGGTCGAGGTCGGTGATGTGACAGCTCAGGGAGCGGTCCAGGGCGGTCGCGCCGCGCACGTCGCCCTCGGCCCGCGCCAGGTTGTCGGAAAGTCGGTCGAGTGCTTCGCGGCACTCCTCGATCGTAGCCATGGTGATCACGACCGTACCGCAGAGCCGTGCGCGGCCGTCGACGCGCTTCGCGGTAGCGTCGCACCATGACCGACGAACGACCGGAGAGCGCCGCGGACCGCCCCGAGGGGCCAGGAACGGCGTCCGGCGAGGACCTCGCGTCGGAGTCCGCCGCACCGGCCGCGCCCGCTCCGCTGGGCGTCGTACGGACCCCCACGGGCCACGCGGGCGTCGACGGCCATCTGGAGCGGCTGGCGGACGCGGACCGGCTCGCGGCGGACGGACACGTCGAGGTGTACGAGGATGTGCACAGGGGACTGCGCGAGGCGCTGACCGTGCTGGACGCACCGACCGTCCCCGGACCTTACGAAAACAGGAGCTGAACCGATCGTGGCAGGAGTGGCACGCCGCCGCCTGGACGCCGAACTCGTACGCCGCAGCATGGCCCGCTCGCGGGAGCACGCGGCGCAGCTGATCGCCGCCGGTCGGGTGACGGTGGGCGGAACCACCGCGACCAAGCCGGCCACCCAGGTCGAGACCAGCGCGGCCCTCGTCGTGCTGAAGGACGACAGCGATCCCGACTACGTCTCCCGGGGCGGCCACAAGCTGGCCGGCGCCCTCGCGGCGTTCGGGCCGCAGGGCCTGGTCGTCGAGGGTCGGCGGGCGCTCGACGCGGGAGCCTCCACCGGCGGCTTCACCGACGTGCTGCTGCGGGCGGGCGTGGACCACGTCGTCGCCGTCGACGTCGGCTACGGGCAGCTCGCCTGGTCCCTGCAGAGCGACGACCGGGTCACGGTGAAGGACCGCACCAACGTCCGCGAGCTGACCGTCGAGCTGATCGACGGGATCCCGGTGGACCTGGTCGTCGGCGACCTGTCCTTCATCTCGATCGGGCTGGTGCTGCCCGCGCTCGTACGGTGCACGGCACCCGGCGCGGACCTGGTGCTGATGGTGAAGCCGCAGTTCGAGGTGGGCAAGGACCGGCTCGGCAGCGGCGGCGTGGTGCGCAGCACCGAGCTGCGCGCCGAAGCGGTGCGCGACGTCGCGGCGCGGGCCTGGAAGCTGGGGCTGGGCGTGGTCGGGGTGACGGCGAGCCCGCTGCCCGGGCCGTCGGGGAACGTCGAGTACTTTTTGTGGCTGCGGGCGGGAGCACCGGCACTCGACCCGGGGGATGTGGACCGTGCAGTGGCGGAGGGGCCTCAGTGACAGATTCGTCGGCGTCAACGGGTTCGGCATTTCCGACGGGTCCGGGAGAACCGGATCCGGCGGCGGCGCGCACCGTGTTCCTGGTCGCGCACACGGGGCGGCCCGCGGCCATCCGCAGTGCGGAACTGGTCGTGCAGGGCCTCCTCAAGTCGGGCCTCGGGGTCCGCGTCCTGGAGCACGAGGCGGCGGACCTGCCGCTGCCGCCCGAGGTGGAACTCGTCGCGGAGTGCACGCCCACGGTGCTGGAGGGGTGTGAGCTGCTGATCGTGCTGGGCGGCGACGGGACCCTGCTGCGCGGGGCGGAGTTCGCGCGCGGCTCGGGCGTTCCGATGCTCGGCGTCAACCTCGGCCGGGTCGGGTTCCTCGCCGAGGCCGAGCGCGACGACCTGGACCGGGTCGTGGACCGTGTCGTCACCCGGGAGTACGAGGTCGAGGAGCGGATGACCCTCGACGTCCTCGTACGGACGAACGGTGACGTGGTCCACCGGGACTGGGCGCTGAACGAGGCGGCCATCCAGAAGGTGTCCCCGGAGCGGATGCTGGAGGTGGTCCTGGAGATCGACGGGCGCCCGGTGACCGGCTTCGGGTGTGACGGGATCGTCTGCGCGACGCCGACGGGCTCCACGGCGTACGCCTTCTCGGCGGGCGGACCGGTGGTGTGGCCGGAGGTGGAGGCGCTGCTGATGGTGCCGATCAGCGCGCACGCGCTGTTCGCGAAGCCGCTGGTGACCTCGCCGGACTCGGTGCTGGCGGTCGAGGTGCAGACGGGCACCCCGCACGGCGTGCTGTGGTGCGACGGGCGGCGGATGCTGGAACTGCCGTCCGGGGCCCGGGTGGAGGTCCGTCGGGGCACCGTTCCGGTGCGGCTCGCCCGGCTGCACCACGCGTCCTTCACGGACCGGCTCGTCGCGAAGTTCGCGCTGCCGGTCTCGGGCTGGCGCGGCGCGCCCCACTAGGCGCAGGGCGTCCGAAGCCTCCCTCGGGGACCGTCCCATAAGTCGGTATTGGTACACGCGTTCGAAACGCTCGGGGTGGGTGCTGTCCCATGGCACCGGTGAAACCTCGGTATCGTCGTCCCGTGCTTGAGGAGATGCGGATACGGTCGCTCGGGGTCATCGACGACGCTGTGGTCGAGCTGTCGCCCGGATTCACCGCGGTGACCGGCGAGACCGGCGCGGGCAAGACGATGGTCGTCACCAGCCTCGGCCTGCTGCTCGGCGGCCGCGCCGACCCGGCCCTGGTCCGGATCGGGGCCAAGGCCGCGGTGGTCGAGGGCCGCATCGTCCTGCGCCCGGACTCGCCCGCCGCCCTGCGCGCCGAGGAGGCCGGGGCGGAGCTCGACGAGGGCGTCCTGCTGATCAGCCGGACCGTGTCCGCCGAGGGGCGCTCGCGCGCCCACGTCGGCGGCCGCTCCGTGCCCGTCGGCCTGCTCGGCGAGCTCGCGGACGAACTGATCGCCGTGCACGGCCAGACCGACCAGCAGGGCCTCCTGCGGCCCGCCCGGCAGCGCCAGGCCCTCGACCGGTACGCCGGGGACGCGGTCGCCGTCCCCCTGGAGAAGTACGCCGGCGCCTACCGCAGGCTGCGCGCCGTCGCCGTCGAGCTGGACACCCTCACCACCCGGGCCCGGGAGCGGGCCCAGGAGGCGGACCTGCTGCGCTTCGGCCTCGACGAGGTCGCCGCCGTGGAACCGCTGCCCGGCGAGGACGCCGAGCTCGCGGCGGAGGCCGAGCGGCTCGGACACGCCGAATCGCTCGCGTCGGCCGCCCAGGTCGCCCACGCGGCCCTCGCGGGCAACCCCGAGGACCCGGAGGGCATCGACGCGAACACGCTCGTCGCGGGCGCGCACCGGGCCCTGGAATCCGTACGCGCCCACGACCCGGTCCTCGGCGCGCTCGCCGAGCGCATCGGGGAGCTCGGCATCCTGCTCACCGACGTGGCCGGCGAACTCGCGGGGTACGCCGACGACCTCGACGCCGATCCGCTGCGGCTGGCCGCGGTGGAGGAGCGCCGGGCGGCGCTGACCCAGCTCACCCGCAAGTACGGCGACTCCATCGACTCCGTGCTCCAGTGGGCCCAGCAGGGCTCCGCCCGGTTGCTGGAGCTGGACGGGGACGACGAGCGGATCGCGGAGCTGACCGCCGAACGGGACGCGCTGCGCGACGAACTGTCGCTGCTGGCGCAGGCGTTGACGGACGCACGCGGCGAGGCGGCCGAACGGTTCGCCTCCGCCGTGACCGCGGAACTGGCCTCCCTGGCCATGCCGCACGCCCGCGTGACGATCGACATCCGGCAGACCGAGGACGCCGAGGGCGTCGAGGTCGGCGGCCGCCCGGTCGCCTACGGACCCTCGGGCGCCGACGAGGTCGAACTGCTGCTGGCCCCGCACCCGGGCGCCCAGCCGCGGCCGATCGCCAAGGGCGCCTCGGGCGGTGAGCTGTCGCGGGTCATGCTCGCCGTGGAGGTCGTCTTCGCCGGGTCCGACCCGGTGCCCACCTACCTCTTCGACGAGGTCGACGCGGGCGTCGGCGGCAAGGCGGCCGTCGAGGTCGGGCGGCGGCTCGCGAAGCTGGCCAAGTCCGCGCAGGTCGTCGTCGTCACCCACCTTCCGCAGGTGGCCGCCTTCGCCGACCGGCAGTTGCTGGTGGAGAAGACCGTCGACGGGTCCGTGACCCGCTCGGGCGTCACCGTGCTGGAGGGCGAGGACCGGATCCGCGAACTGTCCCGGATGCTGGCCGGGCAGGAGGACTCGCAGACCGCCCGGGCCCACGCCGAGGAACTCCTCGACGCGGCGCGCGCCGACGCCTGACACCGCCGGAGGGGCCCGCGGCGACGTCCGCCCCGGGCCCCTCCGGCACATCCGGGAGGGTCGGGGCAGGGCTCCGGCCGGCTCCGGGGTGACGTCGAAGTAGCCCGTGTGGGTGAGGCCTGCGGACGTCGCGCGGTATCCCGTACGGGATCCGCACCCGTATGGTCCCGGAACGCGCGTGCGGACTGGCATCCTGGGCGACGTCCCTGACTCCTCCCCCTGGAGCTTCGGCCCGTGAGCAGCTCCCCGGTTTCCTTCCCCGCTCCCGCACAACCGTACGGGCGGCCCCCGCTGCGCACCGTCCAGATCCTCGGCGGTGCGGGCGCGGGCAGCAGCGCCCACGTACGGTCCCTGACGACCGGTCTGGCCGCGCGCGGGGTACGCGTGACGGTGTGCGCCCCCGTCGCGTCGGAGGGGGAGTACGACTTCACCGGCGCCGGCGCCGAGTTCACGCCGGACGCCGCGAGCGCGCTGCGGGCCGCCTGCGCCGGGGCGGACCTGGTGCACGCGCACGGCGTGCGCGCCGGCATGCGGGCCGCCCTGGCCCTGCGCGGCCGACGGGTGCCGCTGGTGGTGACCTGGCACGGCGGCGCCCCCGAGGCGCCCGGCCCGTTCGGCCGCCTCGGCCGACTGCTGGAGCGGCACGTGGCCCGCACCGCGGCGGTGGTGCTGGGCGCCTCCTCCGACCAGGTGGACCTCGCCCGGCTGCGCGGGGCGCGCGACGCCCGACTCGCCGCCGTGGCGGTACCCGCGGGGCTGCCCGACGGGGCGGAGCCGGTGGTCGACGCGGACAAGACCCGGGCCGAACTGGGCGTCGTGGAGCGGCCGTTGGTCATCGCCGTCGGGAGCCTGGTGGCCCGGCGCGGGTACTCCGTCCTGCTGGACGCGGCGCGCGCCTGGCGGGCCCTGGACCCGGTACCGCTGCTCGTCATCGCGGGGGAGGGGCCGCTGCGGGCCGAACTGTCCCGGCGCATCGAGGAGGAGGGCCTGCCCGTACGGCTGCTGGGCCGGCGCCGCGACGCCGACCGGCTGCTGGCCGCCGCCGACGTCGCCGTGCTGCCGAGCCGCTGGGAAGGACGCTCGCTGCTGGCCCAGGAGGCCCTGCGGGCCGGGGTGGCCCTGGTTGCCACCGAGGTCGGCGCGGTGCCCGAGCTGGTCGGCGACGCGGCCGTGCTCGTCCCGTACGGGGACCCCGGCGCGCTGGCCGGCGCCGTGGCCGCGCTGCTCGGCGACCCCGGGCGGCGCGCGGACCTCGCGGCGGCCGGGCGGGCCCAGGCCGCGACGTGGCCGTCCGAGGACGACACGGTCGCGCAGGTCCTGTCGGTGTACGACGAGCTGATGGAACGCGGCCGCTGACGCGGGCCGCCCCTGGGTCCCTCGGAGCGCCGACGCCGACGCTCACGCGGGCCGCTTCAGGGGTGCCTCAGGACGCTGACGCTGACGCCCGCCGCCCGGGTGCCTGAGGACGCCGACCCTGACGCGGGCCGCCCCAGGGGGGCCTCAGGACGTCGACGCTGATGCCCGACGCCCCCAGGTGCTTCAGGAGGCCACCACGTGCCGGCGGGCGCGCAGGGCCAGGCTGAGGGAGAGCACCGTCTCCGGGTCGTCCAGGTCCGCGCCCAGCAGCTCGGAGATCCGCGCGAGGCGGTTGTAGAGGGTCTGGCGGTTCAGGTGCAGCTCCCGGGCCGTCTCCGCCTTGCGCCCCGCGTGCGCCAGGTACGTCTCCAGGGTGGGCAGCAGCGGCGGCCGGGACGCGGCGTCGTGGACGCGCAGCGCCCCGATCGCCCGGTCCACGAAGGCCGCCAGGTCGGGGTGCTCGCGCAGCCGCCACAGCAGCAGGTCGATGTCCAGGCGGCGGGCGTCGTACCAGGGCCGGGGCGGGAGCCCGTGGGCCGCCGTGGCCGTCTCGGCGGCGTGCCGCAGGCCCGCCGAGGCGGCCGCCCAGCTGCCGCAGACACCGACGACCACCGCCGGGGGCGCCCCGGCCCGGTCCAGGCCCGCCCGCTCGACGCCCGCCCGCAGCGCGGCCGCGACCCGGTCGGAGACCGTGGTGCGCTCCGACTCCGCGCGCAGCGACACCAGCAGCGGTACCCGTCCCTCCACCGGACGGACGCCCAGCAGCACCGGGACCCCGACCGACGCCAGCTCCTCCAGCACCGCCCGGGCCAAAACGGCCCAGTTCCCCGAGGCCCCCAGGTCGGTGGACAGCCGCATCACGATCGGCAGCAGCGGTCCCGTACCCGGTCGGAAGCCCAGCACGCGGGCCTGCGCCGGGGCGTCCTCCGCCGAGATGCGGCCCTCCGCCAGGTCCGTCAGGAAGTCGCCGCGGCCGCGCGCCGCCAACTCCTCCTCCTGCCGGGCCTGCATCAGCACCACGGCCAGCACCCCGGCCGTCCGCTCCGCCGCCATCCGGTGCACCGGCAGCAGCGGCGCCGACACCCCGGCCAGCACCAGCCGGGCCCGGACCGAGCCGGTGCCGTGACCGCCACCGGGCACGTCGATCACCACCGCGTTCCCCGAGGGCTCGACCTCGCGCTGACCGCGCAGCCCCTCCCACACCTGGAGCGGGTCCGCCGCCGCGTCCCCGGCGACCGGGCCGGCCGCGTACAACAGCTGCCCGTCGGGTGTCTCCAGGAAGACCGGGTTCGCCGTGAAGTCGGCCAGGATGCGCAGCACCTGCGGGATCCCACCACCCTCCAGCAGGGCCTCCGTACAGCGCCGGTGGACCTCCTCGGCCCGCTGGAGCAGCGCGTAGTGGCCGTTGACGATCTCGGTGTGGACCTCCTCGGTGACCGCGACGAACGGCACCTCCCGGTGCAGTTGCACCAACGGCAGGCCGGCCGCGCGGGCCGTCTCCACCAGGGTCGCCGGCAGCCGCGTGAAGCGCGGCCCCAGCTCGACGACCAGCGCGGCGATGCCCCGGTCCGCGAGACGGCGTACGAAGGCCCGCTGCTCGGCGGGCCGGGTGCCCAGGCCCAGACCCGTGGTCAGCAGCAGCTCGCCGCCCTTGAGCAGCGAGGCGATGTTGGGGACCTCGCCCGCGTGCACCCAACGGACGGTCCGACCGACCCGGTCGGCGCAGGCCACCACCTCCGGGAGACCGCCGCGCAGCCCCGGCAGCTCCAGTGCCCGCTGAACCGTGATCCCGCCCTGATTGTCCATGTCGCCGGACGCTACCAGGGGGTCACGCGGGAGGAATGTTGTGGTTGAAGCGGAACACGTTCTCCGGGTCGTACTCCTGCTTCACCATCCCCAGCCGGCGCATGTTCTCCGCGCCGAGCCCGGCCACGATCCGCCCCGCGCCCTCGTTCCCGGTGAAGTTGAGGTAGACCGCGCCGGTCGACCAGGGCGCCGCGTCCGCCCGTACCTCCTTGACCCACTGGCGGCACGGCTCGTCGTCCGCCGGGTCCTCCCAGATCGCGAACGGGTGCACCGCCCAGGCCGCGTCCCGGTACGGCACCGGGTAGTCGGCCGGCCCGTCGGCGATCGCGCCGCCCTGCGGGAACACCAGGTGCTGGGTGCCCGTCGGCACCGGCATGGTGCCCGCCCGCGCGCAGAACGCGTCCACGAAGGCGTCCGGGAGGCCCGTCAGGTACTCCGCCGACCAGTAGTTCCGCAGCCCCGGCGGGTCGTCGATCATGCACTGGAGATCGGCGTACGCGATGGCCGTCACGACCTCCGACTCGTGCGGCAGCGCCAGCAGCGGCTCGGCCAGCCTGCGCATCTCGTCCTCGGGACCGGCGTACGTCAGCAGCACGCCCGCCATCAGCCGGCCCACCAGGTGCTTCGGTACGAACTCCTCCGGCGGGCCGGTGAGGTACAGGGCCGCCCCGCTCGCCTCGCGCGGGCCCTCCTCGACGACGGCCCGGAACGTACGGACCACCTCAGGTCCGTACTCGGGCAGGTACAGCAGGAACGCGATCGACATGGCGGGCAGCTCGTGCAGCCGCAGCGTCATCGACGTGGCGATCCCGAAGTTCCCGCCGCCGCCGTGCAGCGCCCAGAAGAGCTCCGGGTGGTCCTCGGCGGTCGCGGTGACCCTCTCGCCGTCCGCGGTCACCAGGTCCACGCCCAGCAGGTTGTCGACGGCCAGCCCGAACTTCCGGTCCAGCCAGCCCGATCCGCCGCCCAGCACGAAACCTCCGACTCCGGTGGTGGAGGCCCGGCCGCCGGTCGTCGCCAGGCCGTGCGGCTGGCAGGCCCGGTCCAACCGGCTCATGGTCGCGCCGCCGCCCACCCGCACGGCCCGGGCCCCCGGGCTCACCGTCACCTCGTTCATCCGGCGCAGGTCGACCACGAGCGCGCCGTCGCCCGAGGACATCCCCGCGACGCTGTGCCCGCCGCCGCGGACCGCGATCGGCAGGTCCATCTCACGGCCGAAGCGGACGGCCGTGACCACGTCCGCCTCGCTCTCGCACTGGGCGATCACCGCCGGACGCCGGTCGATCATGGCGTTGAAGACCGCCCTGGCCTCGTCGTAGCCGCTGTCCTCCGGAGCGAGGACGGGGCCCGAGAGGTCCTCGCGGAGCGCGGCCAGCGCCGCGGTCGCCTTCGATGGGGAAGCCATGACCGGCCCCTTCCGAGAAGGACAAAGGACCACTCCAGGCTAGGCGCGCCACCGGCCCGGGGCATCCCGGGACCGGACGCCGAACGGGCCGCCCCCACGTGTGTGGGGGCGGCCCGGTCGGGAACGACCATCGGGCGTCAGCCCCCGTACGCCCCGCTCGCCGTCAGCCGCAGCGCCGTGTCGATCAGCGGGACGTGACTGAAGGCCTGCGGGAAGTTCCCGACCTGCCGTTGCAGCTTGGGGTCCCATTCCTCGGCCAGCAGCCCCAGGTCGTTGCGCAGGGCGAGGAGCTTCTCGAAGAGCCGCCGGGCCTCGTCGACCCGGCCGATCATCGCCAGGTCGTCGGCCATCCAGAACGAGCAGGCCAGGAAGGCACCCTCGTCGCCCTCCAGCCCGTCCACACCGGCCTCCTCGCCGGCCGTCGGGTAGCGCAGGATGAAACCGTCCGGGGTCGACAGCTCGCGCTGGATCGCCTCGATGGTCCCGATGACCCGCTTGTCGTCCGGGGGCAGGAAGCCCATCTGCGGGATCAGCAGCAGCGAGGCGTCCAACTCCCGGGACCCGTACGACTGCGTGAACGTGTTGCGTTCCTTGTCGTAGCCCTTCTCGCAGACGTCCGCGTGGATCTCGTCGCGCAGTTCCCGCCAGCGCTCCAGCGGGCCGTCCGCGTCCCCGCTCTCGATCAGCTTGATCGTGCGGTCCACGGCCACCCAGGCCATCACCTTGGAGTGCACGAAGTGCCGGCGCGGGCCGCGCACCTCCCAGATGCCCTCGTCGGGCTCGCTCCAGTGCGTCTCCAGGTAGCGGATCAGCTTCAGCTGGAGCACCGAGGCGTAGTCGTTGCGGGCCAGACCCGTCATGTGGCCCAGGTGCAGGGCCTCGGTGACCTCGCCGTACACGTCGAGCTGGAGCTGGTGGGCCGCGCCGTTGCCGACCCGGACCGGGCCGGAGTTCTCGTAGCCGGGCAGCCAGTCCAACTCCGTCTCGCCCAGCTCCCGCTCACCGGCGATCCCGTACATGATCTGCAGGTTCTCCGGGTCGCCGGCCACCGCGCGCAGCAGCCAGTCCCGCCAGGCCGAGGCCTCCTCCCGGTAGCCGGTGCGCAGCAGCGACGACAGGGTGATGGCGGCGTCCCGCAGCCAGGTGTAGCGGTAGTCCCAGTTGCGGACCCCGCCGATCTCCTCCGGCAGGGAGGTGGTCGGCGCGGCGACGATGCCGCCCGTGGGCCCGTACGTCAGGGCCTTGAGGGTGATCAGGGAGCGCACCACGGCCTCCCGGTAGGGCCCGTGGTACGTACAGTGCGCCACCCAGTCCCGCCAGAACTCGGTGGTGGCCTCCAGCGCGCCCTCTGCGTCGGGGCGCTCGGGGGCGCTGCGGTGCGAGGCCTGCCAGCTGATGGCGAAGGCGATGCGGTCGCCCGGACCGACGGTGAAGTCGGAGTACGTCGTCAGGTTCTTGCCGTACGTCTCCGCGTCGGTGTCCACCCAGACCGAGTCCGGGCCGGCGACGGCCACGGTACGGCCGTCCACCTTGTGCACCCAGGGCACGATCCGCCCGTAGCTGAAGCGCATGCGCAGCGACGAGCGCATCGGGACGCGCCCGCTGACCCCCTCCACGATGCGGATCAGCTGCGGCGCGTGGTCCTCGCGCGGCGGCATGAAGTCGATGACGCGGACGGTCCCCCGCGGGGTGTCCCACTCCGACTCCAGCACGAGCGATTCACCGCGGTAGCGGCGACGGTCGGCACGCGGCGGCTCGGTCCCGGGCGGGACCGCGGGACCGACCCGCCAGAACCCGTGATCCTCGGTACCGAGAATGCTCGCGAAGGCGGCAGGGGAATCGAAACGGGGCAGACACAACCAGTCCACCGCCCCGTCCCGGCAGACCAGCGCCGCGGTCTGCATGTCCCCGATCAGTGCGTAATCCTCGATGCGCCCGGACACGTTGCATCTCCAGTCGAACGGCCACGTCCGCCCCTGAGGGCGCTTGCATTGCGCGGATGCGCGGTCCTGCTGCGCGGAAGGATTTCCGCGTCGAGCTCCAGACTGCCGGACGTGGCGCGGTGACGCCGAATTCCGGCCTGCTCGGCGGCGAGGTAACAGCAGTATCCGAGCAGGGTATGACGGGCACCCTAGTGATCTCCTGAAGTCCCGGGGGAATGTGGCTCGACTGAACGGGTGACCTGCGCGAACGGCCCTGCCGGGCTGCTCCTCGACGGTACGGCGCGGGCGACCCGCCGCGCGCCCGGAGGCAGACCCTCCCGGGCGCTGATAGGCTGGTACCCCGTGGACCGGTGGTCTGCCTGTGCGAATCAGGAACCCCGAAACCGCAGCTTCGGCGCCCCCTGAGAACCGATTCCGGATCTCGCGGAACGGCGCCGGACGCACCTCACCTCGCGACCACGGGAGCCCCCTCTTGGCGACGCCGCCCGCTGCTTTTCGAAACAGCACAGCCATGACGACCAAGCACATCTTCGTCACCGGGGGTGTCGCTTCGTCCCTCGGCAAGGGGCTGACGGCCTCCAGCCTGGGTGCGCTGCTGAAGGCGCGCGGCCTGCGGGTCACGATGCAGAAGCTCGACCCGTACCTGAACGTCGACCCCGGCACGATGAACCCCTTCCAGCACGGCGAGGTGTTCGTCACCAACGACGGCGCCGAGACCGACCTGGACATCGGCCACTACGAGCGCTTCCTCGACGTCGACCTCGACGGCTCGGCCAACGTCACCACCGGCCAGGTCTACTCGACGGTCATCGCCAAGGAGCGGCGCGGCGAGTACCTCGGCGACACGGTGCAGGTCATCCCGCACATCACCAACGAGATCAAGCACCGCATCCGCCGCATGGCGACCGCGGACGTCGACGTGGTCATCACCGAGGTCGGCGGCACCGTCGGCGACATCGAGTCGCTGCCGTTCCTGGAGACGGTCCGTCAGGTCCGCCACGAGGTCGGCCGCGACAACGTCTTCGTCGTGCACATCTCGCTGCTGCCCTACATCGGCCCCTCCGGCGAGCTGAAGACCAAGCCCACCCAGCACTCCGTCGCGGCCCTGCGCAACATCGGCATCCAGCCCGACGCGATCGTGCTGCGCGCCGACCGTGAGGTTCCCACCTCCATCAAGCGCAAGATCTCGCTGATGTGCGACGTGGACGAGGCCGCGGTCGTCGCGGCCATCGACGCCAAGTCGATCTACGACATCCCCAAGGTGCTGCACACCGAGGGCCTGGACGCCTACGTCGTCCGCAAGCTCGACCTGCCCTTCCGTGACGTCAACTGGACGGTGTGGGAGGACCTGCTGGACCGGGTCCACAACCCCGACCACGAGGTGAAGGTCGCGCTCGTCGGCAAGTACATCGACCTGCCCGACGCCTACCTGTCGGTGACCGAGGCGCTGCGCGCCGGCGGTTTCGCCAACCGGGCCCGCGTCCAGATCAAGTGGGTCACCTCCGACGACTGCAAGACCCCGGAGGCCGCGGCGGCGCAGCTGGCCGACGTGGACGCGATCTGCGTCCCCGGCGGGTTCGGCGACCGCGGCGTCAACGGCAAGGTGGGCGCGATCACCTACGCCCGGGAGAACAAGATCCCGCTGCTCGGCCTGTGCCTGGGCCTGCAGTGCGTGGTCATCGAGGCGGCGCGCAACCTCGCGGGCATCCAGGACGCGAACTCCACCGAGTTCGACGCCTCCACCCCGCACCCGGTCATCTCGACCATGGAGGAGCAGCTGGCCTTCGTCGAGGGCGCGGGCGACCTGGGCGGCACCATGCGCCTGGGCATGTACCCGGCGAAGCTCGCCGAGGGTTCCATCGTGCGCGAGGTCTACGGCGACCAGGCGTACGTGGACGAGCGCCACCGCCACCGCTACGAGGTCAACAACGCCTACCGCGGCGAGCTGGAGCAGAAGGCCGGTCTGGTCTTCTCCGGCACGTCCCCGGACAACAAGCTCGTCGAGTACGTCGAGTACCCGCGCGAGGTGCACCCCTACCTGGTCGCCACCCAGGCCCACCCGGAGCTGCGCTCCCGCCCGACCCGGCCGCACCCGCTCTTCGCGGGCCTGGTCAAGGCCGCGGTGGAGCGCCAGCAGTCCGCGAAGTGAGCGCCTGACCGCATACCGTGGACAGCCGGGGTACGGAACATCCGTGCCCCGGCTGTCGCGCGTGGTACGGAGGCATGGGGATGGGCATCAGCGATACGTCGGAAACCTGGGAGACGCTGTCGACACGGCGGCCCTTCCAGGGCGCCAAGACGGCGGTCGACTCGGACGAGGTGCGAATGCCGGACGGGTCCGTCGCCCGTCGCGACTACCAGGTCCACCCGGGCTCGGTGTGCGTGCTGGCCCTCGACGCGCAGGACCGGGTCCTGGTGGTCCGCCAGTACCGCCACCCCGTACGGCACCGGCTGTGGGAACTGCCCGCCGGGCTGCTCGACGTGCCCGGGGAGAACCCGCTGCACGCGGCGCAGCGCGAGCTGTACGAGGAGGCCCACGTCAAGGCCGAGGACTGGCGGGTGCTGGCCGACTTCTTCGCCTCGCCCGGCGGCTCCGACGAGGCGATCCGGATCTTCCTGGCGCGGGGCGTCACCGACGCCGAGGGCGAGCGGTACGAGGAGTTCGACTCGGAGGAGGCCGACATGGAGGTGGCCCGGGTGCCGCTGGCCGACCTGGTGCGCGGCGTCCTCGCGGGGGAGCTGGGGAACCCGGGGCTGGTGACGGGCGTCCTGGCGCTGGTCGCCGCCCAGGCCTCCCCGGAGGGCCCCGAGGGCCTGCGCCCGGCTCTGGCGCCGTGGCCGGCGCGCCCGTACGAAGCGTAGTCACGGCGGGCGCCTGCCCGCGCCGCCCGCGGAACCGTACGAGCGGCGCCGCGCCCGGGGCCCGCGCGAGCCCGGCGCGCGCCCGACCCCGCGCGCTCCGGCACTCCCGTTCCCGCCCCCCGTTCCCGCCCCCGTCCCGGCCTGCGCCGGGCCGGGGGCGGGGTCGTGACGGGGGCCGGGGACCGGCCGCGGGGGCGTGGCGTACCCGCGCCACGCGATAAAGCGGACCATCCGCTGATCCGATTGGGTGATCCACCCGCCGCGCTCCACCCGGTCCGTCGCTCTGCGTGAACTACGCTCGGCAACCCGAGGCAGGGAGAGGAGCGGATCCGTGACGGATTTCGTCGGGCGGCGGCGTGAGCTCAAGGAGCTGCGCGAGGACATCGCACGGACCGGGCTCGACACCCTCTCCGGCCGCAAGGCCAAGGCGCCCCGCGCGCGGGTCCTGCTGGTCGCCGGACGGCCCGGCTCCGGCCGCACCGCCCTCGCCGAGGCGTTCGTGCGCGAAGTGGCCGACCAGTACCCCGACGGACAGTTCACGGTCCGTCTCACCACCCCCGGCGGGGAGGCGGTGGCCACCGAACGGGCCGTCCGCACCCTCCTGGAGGCCCTCGGCCGACCCACCCCGCCCGGCGCCGGCGAGGACGACCTGAGCGCCGCCCTGCGCGAGGCGCTAGCCGGCCGGCGGGCGATCCTGCTGCTCGACGACGCCGCCGACCCGCAACAGGTCGACGCGCTGCTGCCCGACACCCCCGAGTGCCTGGTCGTCGTCACCGCGGAAGGGCCCCTCACCGGGATCCCCGACGTCCGCCCCTGCACCCTCGGCGGCCTGGACACCCCCTCCGCCGTCGAGATGCTCGCCCAGCACATCGGCGACACCCGCGTCACCGTCGACCCACGCGCCGCCGAGACCCTAGCCGAGGAGTGCGGGGGCCAGCCCGCCGCGCTCGCCCTGGCCGGCGGCTGGCTCGCCGCCCACCCCAAGGCGGCCGTCGCCGACCTCGCCAAGCAGCTCCACGACATGCCCCCGAGCACCAGCGGCCCGCTCGCCCGCTCCTTCCGGCTCGTCTACGAGTCCCTCCCGCAGCCCGCCCAGCGCACCCTGCGGCTGCTGCCGCTCGCGCCCGCCGGGATGCTCGACTCGCACACCGCCTCCGCCCTCGCCGGATGCTCGGTGGCCGCCGCGCAGTCCACCCTGGAGGACTTCGCCGGGTTGGGCCTGGTACGGCACGCCTCCAACGGCCTGTTCCTGCTGCCCGGCTGCCTCGCCCCGCTGTTGCAGTCCCTGCTGGAGGCCAAGGAGCGGCCCGCCGAGGTCCAGCTGGCCCGGGCCCGGATGCTGGAGCGGACCGTACGGCTGCTCACCTCCTGCCGTGCCATGGCCGACGAGGACGAGGACCTGCTGCGGGAGCGGCTCGACGGGATGCCCCGCCCGCTGCGCTTCCCCGACCGCCGCGCGGCCGCCGTCTGGCTCGACACCCGGCTGCCCGCGCTGTCGGCCGCCGCCACCCTGGCCGTGGCCGACGGCGACCTGGACACCCTGGCCCGCCGGCTGGTGTCAGGCCTGGTCAGGGCACTCGCCGAGCACCGCGGCACCGAGGCCGCCGCCCCCGAGCTGTACGGGCTGCACCGGCTGGTCCTGGACGTCGCCGAGCGGCGCCAGCTGCACCGCGAGCAGGCCGCCGCGCTGCTGAACCTGGCCGATCTGGACGCCGAGACGGGCCGCACCCAGGAGGCTCTGGAGCGTTACCGGGCCGCTCTCGACGCCGGAAAGGCCGCGAAGGACCCGTACGCCACCGGTCGCGCGATGGAATCCGTAGGCGGTGCCTACCAGGAGTTGGCGGACTGGCAGCGGGCCTCCGACTGGTTCGGCCGCGCGCTCTCCCAGTCCCTCGCCCGCGGCGAGCGCGGGGACGAGGCCAGGCTGTACGGGCGGCTGGGCAACGTGCACACCTACGCGGGCCGCTACGGGGAGGCGCTGCGCAGTTGGCGGGCCGCCGCCGCGGGCTACCGCAAGCTCGCCGATCTCCCGGGCCAGGCAAAGGCGTTGAGCGAGATGGCGCGGGTCCAGGAGTACGCGGGCCGGCCCGAGGAATCCCTGCACACCTGCCGCGAGGCGATCGAGTTGGCGCGCAGGGCCGGCGACCTGCGACTTCAGGCCGCCCTCCAGGTCCGGCTGGCCGACACGCTGGACCGGCTCGGCGACCCCGCGGCTGCCAGGCTGCACCGCTCCGCAGCCGACAGATTGCTGGGAGATGACCCCGCAGCCTGCGAAATCCGCAGTACTTCCGACTGAGATTATTCGTTTGCAAGGCTAGACAGCGACTCATCCTTCATTAGACTGGGTTCACCGCGGCATCCCGTGGTGCATCCCGTTGCGCGTTCTTGTGGGCGGGTATGTATGGAAGTAGCCCGTATTTTCCCCTGAGCCAAGGACCGTGATCGACGATGAAGGTCGGCATCCCCCGCGAGGTCAAGAACAACGAGTTCCGGGTCGCCATCACGCCCGCCGGCGTGCATGAGCTGGTCCGCAACGGCCACCAGGTCTTCATCGAGCAGAACGCCGGTGTGGGCTCCTCGATCACGGACGCCGAGTACGTCTCGGCCGGCGCCGAGATCCTCGGTACGGCGGACGAGGTCTGGGCGACCGCGGACCTGCTCCTGAAGGTCAAGGAGCCCATCGCGGAGGAGTACCACCGCCTCCGCAAGGACCAGACGCTCTTCACCTACCTGCACCTCGCGGCCTCCCGCGAGTGCACGGACGCGCTGCTGGAGTCCGGCACCACCGCCATCGCGTACGAGACGGTCGAGACGGCCAACCGCCAGCTCCCGCTGCTCGCCCCGATGTCCGAGGTCGCGGGCCGGCTGGCCCCGCAGGTCGGCGCCTACCACCTGATGCGCTCGGCGGGCGGCCGCGGCGTGCTCCCCGGCGGCGTGCCCGGCACCTCCGCGGGCGAGGCCGTCGTCATCGGCGGTGGCGTCTCCGGCTGGAACGCCGCGCAGATCGCCATCGGCATGGGCTTCCACGTGACCCTGCTCGACCGTGACATCAACAAGCTCCGCGAGGCCGACAAGATCTTCGGTACGAAGATCCAGACGATCGTCTCCAACGCCTACGAGCTGGAGAAGGCCGTCCTCGCGGCCGACCTCGTCATCGGCGCGGTGCTGATCCCGGGTGCGAAGGCCCCGAAGCTGGTCACCAACGAGCTCGTCTCCCGGATGAAGCCCGGAAGTGTCCTTGTCGACATTGCGATCGACCAGGGCGGGTGCTTCGAGGACTCCCGTCCGACCACCCACGCCGAGCCGACCTTCATGGTCCACAACTCGGTCTTCTACTGCGTCGCCAACATGCCGGGCGCGGTGCCGAACACCTCCACCTACGCGCTGACGAACGCGACCCTGCCGTACATCGTGCAGCTCGCGAACCTCGGCTGGGCCGAGGCGCTCCGTCGCGACCAGGCGCTCGCGCTGGGTCTCAACACCCATGACGGGCAGGTCGTTTACGGTCCCGTCGCCGAGGCCCACGGCCTGGAGACCCTTGAGCTGAGCACGCTGCTCGGCTGATTCGTCAACGACTGACGTCAATCTCACGTATCCGGCCGGACCTTGCTCGCGAGGTCCGGCCGGACGCGTTTGCGGGGTGTCCGCGGACCCGGCTCAACTCGCCTCGAACGTAACCCTTTAACCCTTTCGCACACCCGCGAAACTTCGCAGTGACAGCTCGCACGCCCTTGACAGAGTGGTGTTCGGTTGCCGACACAACGCGTCGGGTCCGGTGGATTGTGTTGCCGCTGAGCGGTGACACGCCATAGAGTCGCCAACCGTCGGCATGGTGCAACGCTGACCTATCGATAAGTGTCCTGGTCACGTCCGAGGAGGTAAGACGACTTGTGAATGAGTCGACATTTGCTCCTGGAGGTGGTCGAGCAGGGATGCCTGAGCGGGGCCAGGGTCCTGTCGGGCTCGAAGCTGTCGGCTCCGTCGCGGTCCGCACCTTCGCAAACCACCAGCACATGACGACGCCCCGAAACAGCATGGACGGCCTAGACGTGAACTCCAGGGCCGGCGACCCGAGCGGCGACAAGCCCGTGGGTTTCGCCGACTACGCAAACGTGCCCGAGGGGCACTTCTACGACCCCGACGCGGAGTACGAACCGGACCCCGAGTACGCGGCCACCCTCGCCCCCGACGCTGCCCGTCAGCGCCGTGAGCGGATCGGCCCGACCGGACGCCCGCTCCCGTACTTCCCGATCCCGGGTCCGCTGGCCGAACACGGCCCGGCGACGATCATCGCGATGTGCAACCAGAAGGGCGGCGTGGGCAAGACCACGTCGACCATCAACCTGGGCGCCGCACTCGCCGAGTACGGACGGCGGGTGCTGCTCGTCGACTTCGACCCGCAGGGCGCCCTGTCCGTGGGCCTCGGCGTGAACCCGATGGAACTCGACCTCACGGTCTACAACCTGCTCATGGAGCGGGGCATGTCGGCCGACGAGGTGTTGCTCAAGACGGCGGTCCCCAACATGGACCTGCTGCCGAGCAACATCGACCTCTCGGCCGCGGAAGTCCAGTTGGTCAGCGAGGTCGCGCGCGAGTCCACGCTCCAGCGGGCCCTCAAGCCCCTGATGGCCGACTACGACTACATCGTGATCGACTGTCAGCCCTCGCTCGGTCTGCTGACCGTGAACGCCCTGACGGCGGCGCACAAGGTCATCGTCCCGCTGGAGTGCGAGTTCTTCGCGCTGCGCGGTGTGGCGCTGCTGACCGAGACCATCGAGAAGGTGCAGGAGCGGCTCAACCCGGAGCTGGAGCTCGACGGCATCCTCGCCACGATGTACGACTCCCGCACGGTGCACAGCCGCGAGGTCCTGGCGCGCGTCGTCGAAGCCTTCGACGACCACGTCTACCACACGGTCATCGGCCGTACGGTGCGCTTCCCGGAGACCACGGTCGCCGGTGAGCCGATCACCACGTACGCGTCGAACTCCGTCGGCGCCGCCGCCTACCGCCAGCTGGCCAGGGAGGTGCTCGCCCGGTGTCCCGCCGAGTGAGTCTGCCCGGAGCCGACGAACTGTTCCGCACGACCGGGGGGATGGCCCTCCAGTCGTCCTCGCCGAGGCGGGGCGCCGACGAGGCGCCGGCGGGCGGCCCGGAGCACGCGGCCGCGCCGGCGGACGGCACGGCGCGGACCACCGGGGACAGCCGCGTACGGGAAGCCGGCGATCCCGGGGTCGGCGCGCAGCGCAGGCCGCAGGAAGGTTCTGCCTCTGCCGCCGGGGCGTCCTCGCCCCGGTCCGGCAAGGGGCAGGGCCGGGGCGCGAACCGGCGGCCCAGCGGGCGCGAGCGGCACGACGAGAAGATCACCGTCTACGTCTCCGCCGAGGAGCTCATGGACCTGGAGCACGCCCGACTGGTGCTCCGCGGTGAACACGGGCTGGCCGTCGACCGGGGCCGCATCGTCCGCGAGGCGGTCGCCGTGGTCCTGGCGGACCTGGAGTCCCGCGGGGACGCCAGCATCCTCGTACGCCGCCTGCGCGGCCGCTGATCCGGCTTCCGCCCGGGTCCGGGGCATAGGCTGAGTCAGGGTCGGCCGGCGGCCGTGCCCGCCCGGCCGAACCCTCCGCACCACCCCCTGGACCGCGATGCCCCCGAACGACCTCCCCGCCCGCCCGACCCGCCGGAGCCTGGGCCGCGGGCCGGAACCGGCCGAGGAGCCCCAGGCGGGCCCGTCCCGGCCCGCGCCGGTCGAAGGGGCCCCCGAGCGCCCCCGGGGCGCCGGCGCCCCCGTCGAGCCCCGCCAGGAGCGCGCGCGGCAGGCGGTGGGTGAGCCCGACCGGCCGGCCGGGCCGGAAGGCGCGCGGGAAGCCCCGGAGAGCGGGCCCGCCGCGGACGGGCGGTTCACGCTGCGGCTCGCCAACTTCGAGGGCCCCTTCGACCTGCTGCTCCAGCTGATCTCCCGGCACAAGCTCGACGTCACCGAAGTGGCCCTGTCCAAGGTCACCGACGAGTTCATGGCGCACATCCGTGCCATGGGCCCCGACTGGGACCTCGACCAGACCACCGAGTTCCTGGTGGTCGCGGCCACCCTGCTCGACCTGAAGGCCGCCCGGCTGCTGCCCGCCGCCGAGGTCGAGGACGAGGCCGACCTCGCCCTGCTGGAGGCCCGGGACCTGCTCTTCGCGCGGCTCCTGCAGTACCGGGCGTACAAGCGGATCGCCGAGATCTTCGAGCTGCGCGCCGAGGACGAGGGCAAGCGCTACCCCCGGACCGTCGGCCTGGAGCCGCACCACGCCGACCTGCTGCCCGAGGTCGTCATCAGCATCGGCGCCGAGGGCCTCGCCCGACTGGCCGTGCGGGCCATGCAGCCCAGGGCGAAGCCCGAGGTGTACGTCGACCACATCCACGCCCCGCTCGTCAGCGTGCGGGAGCAGGCGGGACACGTCGTACGCCTGCTCAAGGCGCGGGGCGAGGCCACGTTCCAGGAGCTGACCGAGGACGCCCCGGACACCCTGACCGTCGTCGCGCGGTTCCTGGCGCTGCTGGAGCTCTACCGGGAGAAGGCCGTGGTCCTCGACCAGGAGGAGGCCCTGCGGACCCTCACCGTGCGCTGGAGCGGCGGGGACGGCGACGGAATGCCGAAGGTCACCGACGAATTCGACCAGGTCGTGGAGGTGGGCGAATGACACAGGCCCAGGAGCGGGACACGTACGAGGAGGCCGACGCCGGGCCGGCGCTGAAGGGCGCCCTGGAGGCCGTCCTGATGGTGGTGGACGAACCCGCGACGACGGACCACCTCGCCAAGGTGCTGGGCCGCACCCCGCGGGAGGTGGCCGACGCCCTCGGCGAGCTCGCCGACGAGTACACCGCGCAGCGCAGGGGCTTCGAGCTGCGCACGGTCGCGGGCGGCTGGCGGTTCTACACCCGCCCCGCGTACGCGGAGGCCGTCGAGGCCTTCGTCCTGGACGGCCAGCAGGCCCGCCTCACCCAGGCGGCCCTGGAGGCGCTGGCGGTCGTCGCGTACCGCCAGCCGGTCAGCCGGTCGCGGGTCTCGGCGGTCCGCGGAGTCAACTGCGACGGGGTCATGCGGACCCTGCTCCAGCGGGGTCTGGTGACCGAGGCGGGCACGGAACCCGAAACAGGTGCGATCCTGTACAGGACGACGAACTACTTTCTGGAGCGGATGGGCCTGCGCGGCCTGGACGAGCTCCCGGAGCTCGCGCCCTTCCTCCCCGAGGCGGACGCGATCGAAGCCGAGACGCAAGAGGGTGTTCCGTCGTTCGATCCGGATGCACCGGATACCTCAGAAGACGACAAGACGACGGAACTTTGATGCGAAGCAGCGGTAACGGCAACGGCAGCGGCAACAGGAACAGCAGCGGCGGCGGTGGCGGCGCACGCGGCGGCAGCTCCCGCGGCGGTGGCTCCGGATCGGGCGGTGGCTACCGCGGCGGTGGCTCCGGCTCGGGCGGCGGCTCCCGCGGCGGGTCCAGCGGCGGCGGCTCGGGCGGCTACCGGGGCGGCTCCGGCGGCTCCGGCTCCGGCGGCTCCTCCGGGGGTGGCTACCGCGGGGGCTCCTCCAGCGGCGGCAGCTCGGGTGGCTACCGCGGTGGCTCGTCCTCCGGTGGCAGCTCCGGCGGCTACCGGGGCGGCCCCTCCAGCGGCGGCAGCTCGGGTGGCTACCGCGGTGGCTCGTCCTCCGGTGGCAGCTCCGGCGGCTACCGCGGTGGCTCCTCCAGCGGTGGCAGCTCCGGCGGCTACCAGGGTGGCTCCGACTCGCGTGACCGCGACCGCGACCAGCCGGCGCCCCGCATCCGCAACCCCCGCCCCGAGGAGCGCCGCTACGACGTGGGCCCCGAGGGCGAGCGCAACGGCCGCGGCGGAGCCAAGGCCGGCGGCGGCGGTGCCCGCGGCGCGGCCGACGGCAACCGCGGTGGCGGCGCCCGTGGCGCGGCGGCCCGCGGTGGGGCCAAGGGCGGCCCCAAGACCTCCCGGACCCCGGCCATCGGCGGGGCCGGCGGCCCGCGCCGCGGCCCCGGCAGCCGCAGCGGCCAGTCCAAGCCGCGCGAGCTGGAGGCGCGGATCGAGGAGCGCGTGCGCGACCGGTACGCCGACAAGCCCGAGATCAAGACCCCGAAGACCTTCCCGGGTGCCGAGGAGGAGGGCGAGCGCCTGCAGAAGGTCCTCGCCCGCGCCGGCATGGGTTCGCGCCGCGCCTGCGAGGAGCTCATCGAGCAGGCCCGCGTCGAGGTCAACGGCGAGATCGTGCTGGAGCAGGGCAAGCGAGTCCAGCCGAAGGACGAGATCAAGGTGGACGGCCTGACCGTCGCCACCCAGTCGTACCTGTTCTTCGCGCTGAACAAGCCCGCCGGCGTCGTCTCCACCATGGAGGACCCGGACGGCCGCCAGTGCCTGGGCGACTACGTCACCAACCGTGAGACGCGTCTCTTCCACGTCGGCCGGCTCGACACCGAGACCGAGGGCATCATCCTGCTCACCAACCACGGTGAGCTGGCCCACCGCCTCACGCACCCGAAGTACGGCGTGAAGAAGACCTACGTCGCCGCGATCACCGGCCCGCTGCCGCGTGAGATCGGCAAGCGCCTCAAGGACGGCATCGAGCTGGAGGACGGCTACGCCCGCGCCGACCACTTCCGCGTCGTCGACCAGGTCGGCAAGAACTACCTGGTCGAGGTGACCCTCCACGAGGGCCGCAAGCACATCGTGCGCCGCATGATGGCGGAGGCCGGCTTCCCGGTCGAGAAGCTCGTCCGGACCTCCTTCGGTCCGATCGAGCTCGGTGACCAGAAGTCCGGCTGGCTGCGCCGTCTGACCAACACCGAGGTCGGCATGCTGATGCGCGAGGTCGGCCTGTAGGCCCCACGCCCACCCGAAGAGCCCGCGACGCCCACCGGCGCCGCGGGCTCTTCGCTTGCCCGACGACCCGCCCGCCGTTTATAGTCAACCTGACCATTAAAGGTCGGGAACTTACGAACGCGCGGGGGCCGCCATGGGCTGGAGTACGAGCTGGACCGAGATCCTCGGGTTCGCCACCGGGGCGGTGTGCGTCTGGTTGGTGGCCCGGCAGCACGTCGCGAACTGGCCCGTCGGCATCGCCAACAACGTCTTCTTCATCGTGCTGTTCACCCAGGCCGGCCTCTACGCCGACGCCGGACTCCAGATCGTCTTCATCGCCCTCGCCGCCTACGGCTGGTGGTCCTGGACCCACGGGGGTGGACCAGGAACCGCGGGGGCCCTGCCGGTGCGCCGCACCACGCGCGCCGAGTGGGCCTGGCTGCTCGTGGCGGGGGCGGTGGGGACCGCCGCGCTGACCCTGCTGCTGGACCGCGCCACCGACTCCACCGTGCCGTTCTGGGACGCGCTGACCACGGGCCTCTCGCTCATGGCCACCTACGGGCAGTGCCGCAAGCGCCTCGAATCCTGGTGGCTGTGGATCGCCGCCGACCTCGTCTACATCCCGCTCTACGCCTACAAGGGGCTGTACCTGACCTCGGTCCTGTACGTGGGCTTCCTCGCCCTGTGCGTGGCCGGGCTGATCGGCTGGCGCCGCACGCTCCCCGCGACGGACCTCCGCGAGAGCGCCGGGGTGCGGGCGTGAGCGGCGGCGAGCGCTTCGGACACGGGCTGGTGCTGGGCAAGTTCTACCCGCCGCACGCCGGCCACCACCACCTGGTGCGCACCGCCCAGGCCCGCTGCGAGCGGCTGACCGTACTGGTGTGCGCCGCCTCGGTTGAGTCGGTGCCGCTCGCCGACCGGGTCGCCTGGATGCGCGAGGCGCACCCCGGGGCGGACGTGGTCGGAGCCGTCGACGACGTCCCCGTCGACCTGCACGACCCGGCGGTCTGGGAGGCGCACATGGCGATCTTCCGGAGCGCGGTGGGCCGGCCCGTCGACGCCGTCTTCACCTCGGAGGCCTACGGAGCCGAGCTCGCCCGGCGGTTCGGGGCGCGGGAGGTCTGCGTCGACCCGGAGCGGACGCTGTTCCCCGTCTCCGGCACGGCCGTCCGCGCCGACCCGGTGGCCTGCTGGGAGTTCCTGGGGCCGGCCGTACGGGCCGCCCTGACCCGCCGGGTCGTCGTGCTCGGCGCCGAGTCCACCGGCACCACCACCCTGTCCCGGGACCTCGCCGCGCACTACCGGGCGCGGGGCGGGGTGTGGGCGGGGACGGGCTGGGTCGCCGAGTACGGTCGCGAGTACAGCGAGGAGAAGCTCGCCGCGGCCCGGGCGGCCGACCCGGCCGCCTCCTGGTCCGACGTCACCTTCACCTCGCGGGAGTTCCCGGTCATCGCCCGCCGGCAGGACGAGGCGGAGGAACGGGCGGCCCGGCTCGGATCGCCCGTGCTCTTCTGCGACACCGACTCCTTCGCGACCGGGATCTGGCACGAGCGCTACCTGGGCGGCCGCAACGCCGAGGTCGAGAAGATCGCCTCGTTGACCCGCCGGGACCTGTACCTGCTGACCGACGACGCGGACGTGCCCTTCGAGGACGACGGCCTGCGCGACGGCCCGCAGTTGCGGCCCTGGATGACCGGCCGGTTCCACGAGGAGCTGACGGCCACCGGTCGGGAGTTCCTGACCCTGCGCGGCGACCGGCCGACCCGGCTGGCGGCGGCCGTCACGGCCGTGGACGCCCTGCTCGCCGAGGGCCGGCGCTTCGCGGACCCGCTCCCGGAGAACCGGTGACCGGGCCCGGGCCGCGGGGCGGTGACCATGACCCGGCCGACTACGACCCCCACGCCTTCGAGCCGTTCGCGGTGACCGTCGACCTCGCCGTCCTGACCGTCCGCGCCGGCGCCCTCCACGTCCTGCTGATCCGGCGCGGTCAGGACCCGTACGCGGGAGCCTGGGCGCTGCCCGGCGGGTTCGTCCTGCCCCGCGAGTCCGCCGAGACGGCCGCGCGCCGCGAACTGGCGGAGGAGACCGGACTGGACGGCCCCGTCGTCGCCGGCCTGCACCTGGAACAGCTGCGCACCTACACCGAACCGGACCGGGACCCCCGCATGCGGGTGGTGTCCGTGGCCTTCACCGCGCTGGTCCCGGACCTGCCCGAGCCCGCGGCGCAGGGCGGCGGCGACGCCGACCTGGCCCGCTGGGTCCCCGTCGGGGACGCCGTCGACCTGGCCTTCGACCACGCGCTGATCCTCGCCGACGCCCGCCATCGGGTGGGCTCCAAGCTGGAGTACACCTGCCTGGCCACCGCCTTCTGCCCGCCCGACTTCACGCTCGGGGAACTGCGGGCCGTCTACGAGACCGTCTGGGGAACCCCCCTGGACCGGCCCAACTTCCGCCGCAAGGTACTCGCGACGCCCGGCTTCGTCGAAGCCGTACCCGGCGCCGCCCGACTCACCGGCGGCCGCGGCAAACCCGCCGCGCTCTACCGGGCGGGACCCGCGACCGCCCTCCACCCACCCCTGCTGCGCCCGACGGAAGGCCCCGCGCGATGACGACGAACGCGACCCACGCCCCGACCCACGCCGCCGGGGAGCGGCCCGGCAAGCGCCCCGCCACCGGCGCGCTCATCGGTCTCGCCCTCGGTGACGCCCTCGGCTTCCCCACGGAGTTCAACGACGTTCCCGGGATCCTGGCCAAGACCGGCCCCTGGCGGCAGATGGCCCTGCCCCGCCCGGCCATCGTCACCGACGACACCCAGATGACGCTCGCCCTGGCCCGCGGCATACGCACCGCCGGTGAACGCGGCCCGATCGCCCCGATGCGGCTCGCCCGCCCGGTCCGGGAGGAGTTCGTCGACTGGTATCAGTCCCCGGAGAACAACCGGGCGCCCGGCCGCACCTGCATGAAGGCCTGCAGCCTGCTGAAGACGCCCGAGCGGGACTGGCGCGACGCCAGCCAGGTCGGCTCCAAGGGTTGCGGCGCGAACATGCGCGTGGCGCCCGTGGGCCTCGTCCCCGGTTGGACCGAGGAGGAACGCGCGGGCGCGGCGCAGCTCCAGTCCGCCCTCACCCACGGCCACCCGACGGCCCTCGCCGCCTGCGACCTCACCGCCCGCGCCGTCCACCTGCTGGCCCGCGGCACCGAGGTCACCGGCCTGGTCGGGCAGCTGCGCTCGTACGCCCTGGAGAACCGCACCCGCTACCACGAGCGCTGGCTCGGCGACCTCTGGATGCGCGCGACCTCCGACGCCACGCCGGAGTCCTTCATCGCCCGCGGTTGGGACGATTGCCTCGCGGTCCTGGACCGGCTCACCGCCGCCCTGCGCACGCCCTCCCCGGAGACCGACCCCTGCCTGACCACCGGCGAGGGCTGGATCGCCGAGGAGGCCCTGGCCACCGCCCTGCAGTGCTTCCTGCTCTTCCCGGACGAACCCCTGCTCGCGCTGCGCCGCGCCGCCTGCACCGCGGGGGACTCCGACTCGATCGCCTGCCTCGCGGGCGCCTTCGCGGGAGCCCACCTCGGCGCCGACGCGTGGCCCCGCGACTGGGAGGACCGCATCGAGTACCGCGACGAGCTCCTCGCCTTCGGCGCCCTCTGGGAGGCCTGAGCCGTGCTCGACGCGATGACCCTCGACCTGGCCCCGGTCGTGGCCCGCGAGCCCGATCCGCTGCTCTTCGCCACCGTCTCGGGCGCCCACCTGTACGGCTTCCCCTCCCGGGACTCCGACGTCGACCTGCGCGGCGTGCACCTGCTGCCCGCGCGGGCGCTGCTCGGCCTGCGGGACCCCGAGCTGACCCGGACCCGGATGTGGGACGACGACGGGGTGGAGATGGACCTCGTCACCCACGACCTGCGCAAGTTCGCGGCCCTGATGCTGCGGCCCAACGGCTACGTACTGGAACAGCTGTTGTCGCCGCTCGTGGTGCACACCACCCCCGCGCACGAGGAACTCGTGGCGCTCGCCCCCGGCGTACTGACCTCCCACCACGCCCACCACTACCGGGGGTTCGCCGGCACCCAGTGGCGCCTCTTCGGCAGCAGCGGCGAACTCAAGCCGCTGCTGTACGCGTTCCGCGCGCTACTCACCGGCATCCACCTGATGCGCTCCGGCGAGGTACAGGCCCACCTGCCGACCCTGCTCGACGAGGTGCCCGAGGCGCCCGCGCACCTGGCGGACCTGGTGGCGGCGAAGGTGGCCGCCGAGCACGGCGGGTACGCCGGAGCGCCGCCGACGGCCGACTACGAGGCGCTGCACGCGGTCCTGGACGCGGCGCGGGCAGCGACGGCCCTGCCGGAGCGGGGGAGCGCGTTCGAGGCGCTCGACGCGTTCGTCGTCCGCGCGCGCGGCGCGTAGCCGGACCCGGCGCGCCCCGGCCGTCAGGCCCGGGCAGCCCCGGCCGAGGCGCGGCGGGTCCGCCGCAGGAAGTCCTCGACCCGGGCCCGGTCCGGCTCGGCGGGGAGCGGGCCGGTGGTGAGGGCGGCGTCGGACTCGGCCGCGAGGCGGTTCATCCAGGCGTCGACCTCGTCCCAGTCGACCTCGCCCCGCCGGACCGCGAGGAGGCGTTCGCGGTCGGGGCCCGCGTCGATCGTGAGGCGGCCGGTGCGCAGCAGATCGCGGCAGGATCCCAGGAGCCGCAGCAGGTGCATGGCGTGCTTCCAGCGCGGGGCGCCGTGGACGCGGACGTCGGCGAGCAGCTTGCCGTGCTGGGACTTCGCGTACTGGGTGAAGCTGGTGTGGGCCCGGCGGGAGAGGAACGCGCCGCGCAGGGCGAGGAGTTCCTCCCCCACCGGGGTGACCCGCTCGACCAGGGGGGAGTGCAGGCACTCCAGGACGTTCGGATTGGCCCGCAGCGCCAGCTCGCAGAAGCGTTCCAGCTCCCAGGAGAACTCCTCCTCCCGGGGCCCCTCGACGTGCGTCGGAGGCTTCTCGAACCGCCAGAACAGCGGCGTGGGGGCGAGGTAGACACCGCGCACGTCGGTGTCGCTCGCCTCCGTCGCCAGACCGAAGGCCCGGGAGCCCATGACGCAGCTGTAGATCGTGTGGTCCCGTACCAGGCCGAGGTCGTCCATCCCGGGAGGTTAGGCGGGCCCGGGCCCGCTAGGCGAGCGAGATACTGCCGTCGGCCGCCACTGTGATCTTCTTCTCGGGCAGCGGGCGGGTGGCGGGGCCCTTGGTGGCCGCGCCGTCGGTCACGCTGAACGTGCTGCCGTGGCAGGGACAGTCGATCTGCCCGTCCCGGACCTTGTCGACCAGGCAGCCCTGGTGCGTGCACACGGCCGAGAAGCAGCGGAAGGACCCGGCGGTCGGCTGGGTGACCACCACCTTCTCCTCCTTGAGCACCGTGCCGCCGCCGACCGGCACCTCGGAGGACTTCAGCAGCGCCTTCGCCGCGGGGGCGGCGGTGGACCCGCCCGGCTCACCGGTGGAGGCGCCGCCCGGCTCGCTCGCCGGCTTCTCCGAGCCGCCGCCGCAGGCGGTGATCGTGCCGGCCGCCAGGGCGGCGGCTCCGGCCGCGAGTACGGTGCGCCGGGCGGTCTGCGTGGGGTCGCTCATGTGATCTCCTCGCTGGGGTGCCGGGATGGCGTGGAGCATCCTGGCGCGTGGCGGGCCCCAGGTGAAGCCCGCCACACCGGTTCATCCCTCCGGCTGCCACGGCGTCAGTTCCGCCGGGCGGCCGGGGGCTCGTACGACTTCCCACACGCGGGCCACCGCGTTCCGGTTCAACGGACCGTGCACATGGGGGTAACGGCCGTCCGACTCATCCGACCGGCGGACCTCGGCCGTCAGCGCCGTCTCGTCCAGCTCCACGGCGAGCAGGGTGCCGGGCGTCCGCCGGTAGTGGGCCTCCGCGATGGCCAGCAGGGTCGCCCGGTCCGCCGAGCAGTGGACGAAGCCCTCGGAGGCGAGCGAGGCGGGGGCGTACGGGAGCTCCGGCGCGGCGCTCCAGTCGGCGAGCGGGACGATGTGGAAGATCATGCCGGTCGTTCTACCGCACGGCGCGGGCGGCGGCGCGTGGAGGCCCGCCCTACCGGGGGCACGCGTGTACGGCGAGTGGCGGCTCGGATCGATTCGGGTGACATTGTCCGTGTCTCGACGCCGGGCGCCGCGCTGGATGAGCGGGCCCGCTCCCTCTTCGAAAGGCGTGACCATGGCGGGTAATGACCTCGGCTCCCTGCTCGGCTCCCTCCTCGGCGGCGGCCAGGGCGGCCAAGGCGGCCAGGGCGGCGGCGCGGGCAACATCCTGGGCGCCCTGCTCGGAGCCCTCGGCGGCGCGGGCGGCGGTGGCCAGGGCGCCCAGGCGGCGGGCGGCGGCAGTAACCCGCTGGGCGGGCTGTTGGACATGCTGACCAAGTCCGGTCTGGTCGACCAGGCCCGGTCCTGGGTCGGCACCGGCGAGAACAAGGCCGTCAGCGGAGCGGAGATCGCGCAGGCCCTGCCGGACGAGGCCCTCCAGAAGGTCGCCCAGCAGACGGGCGTCAGCCCGGAGCACGCCGCCGACCAGATCGCCCGGGCGCTGCCCACGGCGGTCGACAAGTTGACCCCGCAGGGTTCCCTCCCGTCGGGCTCGCTGGAGGACATCATCAAGCAGCAGAAGCTGTAGGCGGCAGCCCGCCCCGGGCCCGGCGCCGTCCCACGGGGTGGCCGCCGGGCCCTCGCGCCGTACCGGCCGGCTACCCTGAGTGGGGCCTGCCGTCCGCGATCACCCTGGAGCACCCGTGAGAACCGCCGTCGTCATCGGAACCGGACTGATCGGCACCTCCGCGGCGCTCGCGCTGACCGCCCGCGGCATCACCGTCCACCTCGTCGACCACGACCCCTCCCAGGCCCGGACGGCCGCCGCCCTCGGCGCCGGCACCGACGAGGCCCCCGAGCACCGCGTCGACCTCGCGATCGTGGCCGTCCCCCCGGCGCACGTGGCGTCCGCCCTCGCCGACGCGATCGGACGCGGCCTCGCCCGGGCGTACGTGGACGTCGCCAGCGTCAAGGGCGGCCCGCGCCGCGAGCTCGCCGCGCTGGGTGTCGACGCCGGGGCGTACATCGGCACGCACCCGATGGCCGGCAAGGAACGATCCGGCCCGCTGGCCGCGACGGCCGACCTCTTCGAGGGCCGCCCCTGGGTGCTGACCCCCACCCGCGACACCGACCACGAGGTGCTGAACCTGGCGCTGGAACTCGTCGCGCTGTGCCGGGCCGTCCCCGTCGTGATGGACGCGGACGCCCACGACCGGGCCGTGGCCCTCGTCTCGCACACCCCGCAGCTCGTGTCGAGCATGGTCGCGGCCCGGCTGGAGGAGGCCGACGAGACCGCGGTCCGGCTGTGCGGGCAGGGCATCCGGGACGTGACGCGGATCGCGGCGTCCGACCCCCGGATGTGGGTGGAGATCCTCTCCGCGAACCCCGGGCCCGTCGCCGACGTCCTCTCCGGGATCGCCGCCGACCTGGAGGAGACCGTGGAGGCCCTGCGCGGACTACAGTCCGCCGACGAGGCCAAGCGCCGCGGCGGCGCCGCCGGCATCGAGGACGTCCTGCGGCGCGGCAACGCCGGCCGCGTCCGGGTCCCCGGCAAGCACGGCGCGGCCCCCACCGCCTACGAGACGGTCGGCGTCTTCATCAGTGACCGCCCCGGCGAACTGGCCCGGATCTTCGCGGACGCGGGCCGCGCCGGCGTCAACATCGAGGACGTGCGCATCGAGCACGCCACCGGCCAGCAGGCGGGCCTGGTCCAGCTGATGGTGGAGCCGCGCGCCGTCCCCGGCCTGGAGGCGGAGCTGCGCGAGCGGGGCTGGGCCCTGCGCCAGCAGTAGCCCCGTCGGGCCGGGCCGCTCCCGGCCCCCGCGGGGGCCGCCCTCCCGGGCGGAGCCGGCGGGTGCCGGGGCCCGGTAACCTGGGGGGAGGGGCGCTTTTGGCGCGCCCGGACACGTACGCGCAACCAGGAAGGTGCCCGCACCGTGGAAACCGCAGCTCCGTCCGCCGTGATCGTCGCCATCGACGGTCCCTCCGGCACGGGCAAGTCCAGCACCTCCAAGGCCGTGGCCGCCAAGCTCGGACTCCGCTACCTGGACACCGGCGCCCAGTACCGGGCCATCACCTGGTGGATGATCACCAACGGCGTCGACACCGACGACCCGCAGGCCGTCGCCGTCGCCGCCGGCAAGCCCACCCTCGTGTCCGGTACGGATCCGGCCGCCCCCACGATCACCGTGGACGGCCTCGACGCCGCCGCCCCCATCCGCACCCGGGAGGTCACCTCCAAGGTCAGCGCCGTCAGCGCCGTCCCCGAGGTGCGCACCCTGATCACCGACCTCCAGCGCTCCATCGCCGCCGAGGCGGCCGAGGCGGGCGAGGGGATCGTCGTCGAGGGCCGGGACATCGGCACCACCGTGCTGCCCGCCGCCGACCTCAAGGTCTTCCTGACCGCCTCGGCCGAGGCGCGCGCCGCCCGCCGCAGCGGCGAACTGCGCGGCAAGGAGGCCACGGACCTCGCGGCCACCCGGGAAGCCCTGGTCAAGCGGGACGCGGCCGACTCCGGCCGCAAGACGTCCCCGCTGGCCAAGGCCGACGACGCCGTCGAGGTCGACACCACCGAACTCACCCTCGACCAGGTCATCGAGTGCGTCGTGACCCTGGTCGAAGAGCGGCGCACCAGGTGAGCGCAACGCCCTCCTTCAAGGGCGCGGCGGTCGGCAGGCGCATCGGCATCGGGCTCATGTACGGGCTGTGGAAGCCCCGCGTGCTGGGGGCCTGGAAGGTGCCCGTCTCCGGCCCCGTCATCCTCGCGGTGAACCACGCCCACAACATCGACGGACCCATGGTCATGGGCACCGCCCCGCGCCCCCTGCACTTCCTGATCAAGAAGGAAGCGTACGTGGGGCCCCTCGGCCCCTTCCTCGACGGCATCGGGCAGGTGAAGGTGGACCGCGGCGGCGCCGACCGCACCGCCATCACCCGCGCGCTCGGCGTGCTCGACGGCGGCGGCGCCCTGGGGATCTTCCCCGAGGGCAGCCGCGGCGACGGCGACTTCGGGTCCCTGCGCGCCGGACTCGCGTACTTCGCGGTCCGCAGCGGCGCCCCGATAGTGCCCGTCGCCGTGCTGGGCAGCACCGAGGCCAAGGGCCGCGTCGTCAAGGGGCTCCCCCCGCTGCGCAGCCGGGTCGACGTCGTCTTCGGCTCCGCCTTCGACGCCGGGGACGGGACGGGCCGCCGTACGCGGACCGCGCTGGACGCCGCCACCGTACGCATCCAGGACCGGCTGACCGCCCACCTGGCCGACGCCAAGCGCCTCACCGGGCGCTGAGCGAGACTTGAACCAGTAGTGGAACCGCGCTGCGCGGGCACCACCGATCACCACGAACGACGAGGAACGGACTTCATGAACGACCAGCAGGACCACGGAGCACTTGGCGACGCCGAGTACGCGGAGTTCATGGAGCTCGCCGCGGAGGAAGGCTTCGACGTCGAGGACGTCGAGGGCGCGATCCAGGAGGCGGGCCACGGCCCGCTCCCCGTGCTCGCCGTCGTCGGCCGCCCGAACGTCGGCAAGTCGACCCTGGTGAACCGCATCATCGGCCGCCGCGAGGCGGTAGTCGAGGACAAGCCGGGCGTCACCCGCGACCGCGTGACCTACGAGGCCGAGTGGGCCGGCCGCCGCTTCAAGGTCGTCGACACCGGCGGCTGGGAGCAGGACGTCCTCGGCCTCGACGCCTCCGTCGCCGCCCAGGCTGAGTACGCCATCGAGGCGGCCGACGCGGTCGTCTTCGTCGTCGACGCCAAGGTCGGCGCCACCGACACCGACGAGGCCGTCGTCCGGCTGCTGCGCCGCGCCGGCAAGCCCGTCGTGCTGTGCGCCAACAAGGTCGACGGCCAGAGCGGCGAGGCCGACGCGGCCTCCCTGTGGTCGCTGGGCCTCGGCCAGCCGCACCCGGTGTCCTCCCTGCACGGCCGCGGTACGGGCGACATGCTCGACGCCGTGCTGGAAGCCCTGCCGGAGGCCCCCGCGCAGACCTTCGGCACCGCTGTCGGCGGCCCCCGCCGGATCGCGCTGATCGGCCGCCCGAACGTCGGCAAGTCCTCCCTCCTGAACAAGGTCGCCAAGGAGGACCGGGTCGTCGTCAACGAGCTGGCCGGCACCACCCGCGACCCGGTCGACGAGCTGATCGAGCTCGGCGGCGTCACCTGGAAGTTCGTCGACACCGCGGGCATCCGCAAGAAGGTGCACCTCCAGCAGGGCGCCGACTACTACGCCTCGCTGCGCACGGCCGCTGCCGTCGAGAAGGCGGAGGTCGCGGTCATCCTGATCGACACGACCGAGAACATCAGCGTCCAGGACCAGCGCATCATCACCATGGCCGTGGAGGCCGGCCGCGCCATCGTGATCGCCTACAACAAGTGGGACGACCTCGACGAGGAGCGCCGCTACTACCTCGAGCGCGAGATCGAGACGGAGATGCAGCAGGTCGCCTGGGCGCCCCGGGTGAACGTCTCGGCGCTCACCGGCCGCCACATGGAGAAGCTGGTCCCGGCCATCGAGACCGCGCTCGCCGGCTGGGAGACCCGCATTCCCACCGGTCGGTTGAACGCCTTCCTCGGCGAGGTCGTGGCGGCCCACCCGCACCCGATCCGTGGCGGCAAGCAGCCCCGCATCCTGTTCGGCACCCAGGCGGGCAGCAAGCCGCCGCGGTTCGTCCTCTTCGCCTCCGGCTTCCTGGAGCACGGCTACCGCCGCTTCATCGAGCGCCGCCTGCGCGAGGAGTTCGGCTTCGAGGGCACCCCGATCCACATCTCGGTGCGGGTGCGCGAGAAGCGCGGAGCGCAGTACAAGAAGAAGAAGTAGGCGACCGCGGGGTCAGTAACCCCGGCGCGGAGCGGGCGGCAGGGCCGCCGGGATGTGTTGCATCCCGGTCTGGTGCTGCCGCCCGCCGCCGTATCCGGACCCGGTGGTGCCGGCGTGGGCGTACGAGGCCTGCGGGGAGGGCGTGGCCGGGACCGGGAGCGGGGCGTGGACGGGCTGCCAGGGGTCGCTCGGCCATGTGGAACTGTTCCATCCGCCGGTGCCGTACGAGCTGTACGAGGCACTCTGGGAGAACGCCGTGAAGCCGAGGTGCTCCTCGCCCGACCGGTCGCCCGGCAGCGCCCGGAAGGAGCGCCGGTACTCCGAATAGAGCGTGTCGTAGATCGGGGTGTGCGAGGCGGCCGGAGTGGTCTCCCGATCCCGTGAAGGGCGCATCGGGGGGACGCTGCTCGGAAAGGACGGGGCGCGGGATGGGTCGTATGAATGCACGTATCAGCCAACGAACCCGAGGCCGTGCGGATGCGGGGTGACGGGACGGAAAACGCAGATCGCCGGGGGTGCGCGGGACGGACCGCGCACCCCCGGCGCATGCCGCCCGGCCCCTGCGGAGGGGCGGGCGGCCGTTTCGGCGGGGAAGGTGAAGGGGGCGGATCAGGCGCCCGGCGTACCGGCCAGCGGCATGGAGGCGGCGACCAGCTTGCCGTTGCTCGCGGCCTTGTCCAGGGCGTCGCGGAGCAGGTCCTCGCGGGGCTGCTGACCGATGGAACCGACCGGCGCGGCGTAGATCAGCACGCGCTGGGTCCTGTTCACGGCGGCCCGCCAGCCGTCGGTGACGCTCAGCGCCTGGTGCGCCTGCCACCAGGCCACCTGGGGCCCGCCGTCGACTCCCGGCTGGAGGACGGCGTGCAGCTGGCCGCCCGCGAGCAGCACGGACCAGCCGCTCAGCGCCGACGGGACCTCGGCGGTGTCGGTGACCGGGATGAAGCCCTGCTCGATGAGGAGCGGGAGGAAGTCGTCGCCGGGGCCGGTGGTGCCGGGGCGGGCGATCGGGGCGGTCGGCTCGACGACCAGCGCCGGGTGCAGGTCACCGTGGAGCAGGACCAGACCGCTGGTGATGCCGAGGACGGCCTGGCCGCCGGGAACCGCCTGCGGGCCCTCGCCCTCGGGCATCGGGGCGGGGGCCGGGCTGTCCCCGGTGATGCTGCGGACCGCGCCCTGGAGCTGCTCCTCGGAGACGGTGACCACCTGCGAGGGAATGCAGTTGGCGTGGGCGAACGCCAGGACGGCGGTCTCCTCGCCGACGAACAGCACCGTGCTGGTGGGGTCGCTCTCGGGGTCGCCGGGGGTACGGCAGGAGGTGCAGTCGTAACTGCGCGGGGCGTCGTCGCCGGTGAGCAGCCTGTCGGCTTCCTCGTCACCGATCTCGGCACGTACCTCAAGACTGACGTCGAGCATGCGCGGCACGGGTTGGCTCCTCATTCGTGCGGAGGCCGGGAGGCTCCCGGCTCGCCGGGCTCAACGCGGAAGCGACGGCCGGGGTCACGCCGTTTGAGGGAACGGAATCGAACCGGACACCCGGAAGAGTGAACCGGCCGCGGCCCGCTTCGTGCTCGTGTCAACTCTTGTCCGGATGTGCCCAGTTGGTGGCCGCCGTCGGCCGTTTCGGGAGGGGTGGGCGGTCCGCCGTACGGGTGGGGTCGACGGCCGCGCCGCGTGGCGGGGTCGGCCGCCGGTGGGCGCCGCGTACCGTGTGCCGATGCCCGACCTCCGTCCTCGGATGCGGTGGGCCGCGGCCCGCGCCGCCGCCGCGCTGGTGCTCGTCCTCCCGCCGGGCGCGGCCACGGCCGCCCCCGCCGCCGGGTCCCTCGCACCGCCACCCCCCGCACCCGGACCCGCCGGCGCCGCCCACCCCGGCTCGCCCGGGGTGATCGGGCACGGGCCGGGGGACTGCGGGCCGGGCGGCGAGTGGCCCTGGGACTGCGTCGCCGACTGCGAGAGCGGCGGACGCTGGGCGGTCAACACCGGCAACGGCTTCTACGGGGGACTGCAGTTCTGGCAGCCGACCTGGGAGGACCACGGCGGCCTCGCGTACGCGGCCCGCGCGGACCTGGCCACCCGCGCCCAGCAGATCCGCGTCGCCGAGGAACTCCTCGGCACCCAGGGCTGGGAGGCCTGGCCGGTGTGCGCGAAGCGGTACGGGCTGGCCGGGCGGGCGCACGTGGTGCGGCCCGGGGAGACCCTGGCGGGCATCGCCGCCAAGCACCGGGTACCGGGCGGCTGGCGGGCGCTCCACGAGGCGAACCGGGCGGCGCTCGGCGAGCGGCCGCAGCACCTGACGGTGGGTACCCTGCTCAGCCTCCCGCCCGCCACCCCGCCCGCGCCGCGGCCCACCCCGGCCCCCGCTCCCGCGCCGTCGGCCTCGAACCCCACCGCGCCGGTGCCCGCGAGGCCGTCCGCGACCCCGCCCGTACTCGCGCCGCCGGCCCCGGCCCCGGCCCCCACCGCGTCCGGGCCCGTGCCGGGGGCCCGGTAGGGGAGCCGAGGCGGTCGGCGAGACTACGGGGATGCTGGAGACCTCCGTACGGGCCCGGCCAAGCTGGAACAGGTGCGGCTGCGGATCCCGGTCGAGGAGGCCGCCCGGCTCGTGGGTCCCGCGGACGGGGCGCCGGAACCGCTCGACGCGGGACAGCTGTCTGCTGCGCACCGGAGCGGTCGGCCTCGACGTCCTGGTCATTCACCTGATGCTGCTCGGCTGTGAGTTCGAGGTGGTGCAGCCCGCCGAGCTGACCGAGCGGATCAGGTCCGCCCGGGACCTTCTCGGCCGCGCCCTGGAAGGCGTAACGGACAAAAGGTGAGGGCGGCGGCCGGGCTTGCGGGGGTGTGGCGCCGCCCAATGCGCGAGGGGAATTCGGTGCCTTGCGGGCGGAATTCGAAAGGGGTTCCGACGGAGGTGCGCGGGAGGCGGGGAGGAATGCCGTCCGGCTCCGGGCGGCGGATCGCGCGCCGACCCCGGCGGGCATTCGACCGTCGACAACCCGTGACACAAGCGTGACCCGGTACGGAGGAACATCCGGGCGCGAGACTGACGGGCCGGGCATATGAACGACGAAGGCGGGCCGGTCAGGTGACCGGCCCGCCTTCGTGCGCGCGGGGAGGGTGTGCGTACCGTCCCGCGCGGTGTCCTCAGCCTCCGGTGGCCGGACGGGCCGCCGCTCCCCGGCTCCCCGTCCGCTCGGTGTGCGCCGGTCGGCGGCTGCCGGCCGGGGTGACCGGGGTGCGCTCGGAGCGGATCAGGTGCGGCCGGGGAGACGCGTGGGTCGCGGGGCGCAGCGCGGGCGAGTGCCCGGCGGGCGCCGCCGTCGCGGGGGCCGGGGCGGCGACCTGGGCCACCACCGGGGCGGCGACCGGGGCGGCGACCGGCGGGGCGGCCGGTGCCCCGGACCCGCCGGCGCGCCGGGGCTGCCACTTGCCGCCCGCGGAGAGCAGCGGGGTGAGCGCGGCGGCGACGGGCTCGGGGATCCGACCCTCCTCCAGCCGGCGCCGGAGCATCTCGCGCAGCTCGAAGACCCAGGCCTCGGCGCGGGCGATGAGCGGCTCGAACCAGGGCAGCGCCAGCATGATCAGGAGGCCGGCCGTCCAGCCGAGCAGGACGTCGGACACCCAGTGCGTACCCAGGTACACGGTGGTGGCGCCGACGCTCAGGGAGACCACCGCGGAGACGATGGACAGCACCCGCCGGGTGACCGTGGTGGACGCCAGGTAGGCCAGGATTCCCCAGGTCACGACGGCGTTGGCGGTGTGGCCGGAAGGAAATATATCGCCGCCCGCGAAGAGTTCGGCGGAGCCGATCTGGGTCGCGTAGTGGGGGCCGAGCCGGCCGAGGCCGAGCTTCACGGCGCCGACGGTGATGTTCAGCAGCAGCAGGGCCACGCCGAGGGTGATCAACGGGCGCAGCGTGTGCTGGCGCCAGGAGCGCCAGCCGAGCCAGGCCGCGACCATCACGGCGGTGGGGCCGCGCTGGCCCAGGACGACGAGGTAGTCGAGGAAGGCGTGCAGCTGAGGCCACTGCTCGTAGGGCCGGAAGAACATGATCTGCCAGTCCAGCCGGACCAGCCAGGACGTCATCAGCACGGCCACGACGATCGCGAGGTAGAACGCGAGGGTCGAGGCGAGGAGCACGACGCGGTGCCGGCTCATCCGCGGGGTTTGCAGATGAGCCGGCCGCTCGGGTTCCCGGTCCAGCCGGGCGAACACCGGCTCCAGCCGGGTCAGCAATTGGTCGGTACGCACTCAATCGACGTTACCGCGCGTCGAAGGGCAGCCCGGTCGAATCGCGGGCTTTGTGATGACCATGTGATGTGGAGTGCGTCTCACGCAGTACTTAATTCCCGTTATTGCGACACCCGTTGGAACTCCGGGGATTCAACTCCCGTGGCCCCGGCGGCGTAATTATCTGCATACTTACCCGACGCTTATTGCCGCAGGTCAATTCCTTTGCCCAATCATGGATTGGAATGATCCGTTCCGTGATCGCGGCCTCCTGACCGGTCCGGAGGCCTTCCCGCGGCCGTCCTACGGAGGTCCGGACCCGTTGAGCCAGAAGGCCCCGTACACCGCCGAGCCGACGGCCACCGCGCCGAGCACCGCCGCCGCGCGCCGCGTCCCCCACCGGCCCAGGGCGGCCGCCACCGGCAGCAGCAGCGGGAACGCCGGCAGCAGCAGCCGGGGCTTGGAGCCGAAGTACCCGGAGGCGCACAGGGCCAGCGCCACCACGATCCCGCAGTACACGAGCAGCGCGGCGGGCTGCCGCTGCCGGACGCACAGCCGGTACAGCCACAGCACCAGCAGCACGCCGACGACCAGCCCGACCCCGGCGAGGAAGGCGGAGGAGGCGAGCCGCGCCCCGATGAAGCGGGCGAAGGCCCAGCCCCCGTCGAAGCCGTTGCCCCAGCCGGCCTGCACGTCCAGGTACCCCAGCAGCCCGCCACCGGTGCGCCGCCCCACCCACAGCACGTACGCCGCCGCCCCCAACGGAGCCAGCACCACCCCGGTGGCCGTCCGCCAGGAGCCCTCGCCGCGCCGCCACGCCAGGGCGGCCCCCACCCAGAGCGCCGCGACGACGGCGGCGCCGACCGGGCGGGTCAGTCCCGCCCCGGCCGCGAGCAGGCCCGCCGTGATCCAGTGCCCGCGCAGCACCCCGTACAGCGCCCACGAGGCCAGCGCCGTGAACAGGGCCTCGCTGTACGCCATGGACTGCACGACGCCGACGGGCAGCGCCGCCCACAGTGCCACCGCGAGGATCCCGGCGCGGCGCCCGAGGAGCAGATCCGCCACCGCGAAGATCCCCCAGGCGGCGGCGAACCCCGCCACCACCGAGACGACGAGGCCCGCCGACCCGTACGAGAGCCCGGTGACCGCCGCAACGAGCCGCTCCAGCCACGGCAGGAGCGGGAAGAACGCCAGGTTGGAATGGACGGCCCCGCTCGGCAGGACCACCTCGTACCCGTACCCCTCGGCGGCGATCCGGGCGTACCAGAGCGAATCCCAGCGTGCCGAGAGCAGCGTGTGGGGACTGCTGCCGGCCACCGCCCCCCAGAGCGCGAGGACGGCGAGGCCGAGCAGGCGGACGGCCGCGAAGGCGGCCAGGGCGGGAGCGGCCCGCCGCAGCCGGGACGGCGCCGCGGGGGGCTCGCTCACGTCTGTCTCGGGGGGCACGGGGGGCACGGGCGTGTCGTTCACCCCGACAGTCTCGCGGGCCCGGCTCCCGGCGCCCGCGCCGCCCGGCCGCACCGCCGGCGCGGAACCACGGAACGTGCGTGCGCGCGCACCGGGAGAAAAGGGGGAATCGGGGGAGTGGCGCACACCACAGGCCGGCCGTCGTCGAGGTGAGAGCTTGACCACGTGTCGGACACGCGAACTCGCGTACGCTGACCGTTCACTCGCGTGTCGATGCCGGACCCCGTTGGACGCCGCAAGCGCACCACCCGCGGCGGGCCGACGACGCAGGTCCGCCGAGTGTGAGGGATCACCTGGGAGGTACATGCATGTCGGGCACGCACATGACCGGCGACAGGACCCCTTCCTTCCGGCAGCGGCTCAGCGCGGTCTCCGGCGGGGCGAACCGCTGGTGGGTCCTCGCGGTGCTGTGCGTCAGCCTGGTGCTCGTCGCGCTCGACGCGACGATCCTGCACGTGGCCGTCCCCTCCGTCACCGAGGACCTGCGCCCCGGCGCGATGGAGCTCCTGTGGATCGTCGACGCCTACCCGCTGGTCTGCGCCGCGCTCCTGATCCTCTTCGGCACCCTCGGTGACCGCGTCGGGCGACGCCGCGTCCTGCTCCTCGGCTACGCGCTCTTCGGCGTCGCCTCCGCCATCGCCGCCTTCGCCGACAACGCCCAGCTCCTGATCGCCGCGCGCGCCCTGCTCGGCATCGGCGGCGCGATGATCATGCCGGCCACGCTGTCGATCCTGCGCCAGGTCTTCCCCGACCGGCGCGAGCGGGCCCTGGCCATCGGCATCTGGACCGCCGTCGCCGCGTTCGGCGCGGCCGGCGGGCCCGTGCTCGGCGGATTCCTCGTCCAGCACTTCTGGTGGGGCTCCGTCTTCCTCATCAACATTCCGTTGATGGCCCTGATCCTCCCGCTCGGCCGCTGGCTGTTGCCCGAGTCCAAGGGCTCCTCCGACGGACCCTGGGACGTCCTCGGCGCGCTGATGGCCGCCGCGGGCGTGCTCGGCTCGGTGCTCGGCATCAAGCGGATCGGCGCCGAACGCGACCTCGCCGACCCCCAGGCGCTGATCCCGCTGGCCGTCGGCGCGGCGCTGCTGATCCTCTTCGTGCGCCGCCAGAAGCGGCGCGAGCACCCGCTGATCGACATGCGGATGTTCTCCCGGGCCGCGTTCTCCACCTCCGTCGGCTGCATCGTGCTGGCCATGCTGGCCCTGGTCGGCCTCGAACTCATCGCCGTCCAGTACCTCCAGCTGGTGCTGCACCTGAGCCCGTTGGAGACCGGGTTGCGGCTGCTGCCGCTCACCTTCGCGGCCATGGCCGCGGGCGCCACCGGCTCGTACACCCTCCAGCGGGTCGGCCCCCGCACGATGGTCTCGCTGGGCTTCGTGCTTACCGCCGGCGCGGTCCTGCTGCTGACGCTGATGGGCCAGCAGGACAGGCCCCTGCTGCTGACCGTCGGCTTCGTCCTGCTCGGCTTCGGCCTCCAGACGACCCTGTTCGCCGCCTACGAGTCCATGCTGAGCGAGGCCCCGTCGGCCACCGCCGGCGGCGCGGCCTCCATAGGCGAGACCTCGTACCAGCTCGGCGCGGGCATGGGCATCGCGCTGCTCGGCAGCGTGATGAACGCCGCCTACGCGCCCGGCCTCCACCAGGTCCCCGGCGTCTCCGCCGCCGACTCGGCGGGGGCCGCGCACTCCCTCGGCGAGGCCTACCAGATCGCCGCCCGGCTCGGCGGCCCGGCGGGGGAGTCCCTGTACGCCGCGGCGCGGCACTCCTTCGTGCAGGGCCTGCACGTCACCCTCGTCGTCAGCGCCGCCCTGCTGCTGGCGGGAGCCGTCATGGCGCTGAAGCTGCCGCGCGCCATGGACGCCACCGAGCCGGTCGGGGACGAAGAAACCGGAGCGGAATGCTCCGTACGGCTCCCCGCGCAGTCGACGGCCCCCGCCGCGAACGCCGGGGCGCGGATCCCGGGGCCGACCGGGTCCGACCGCGACCCGGCCGTCGGCGGGCGGCCCGGCCGCACCGCCTGACGGCACGCTCCCGGAAGTCGGGGGTGGACCCGGGGCCCGACCGGCGACAAACTTGCACTGCTAGGTTTCGCCCACGTGCCTGCCGGGAGGCCCCTCTTGTCCGCCTCGTCCGCGTCATCCGCGCCGAAGACGCCCTTCGTCCCCACCGATCCGCTCGGCCTCGACGAGCTCCTCGCCCCCGAGGACCTCGCCGTCCGCGACACCGTCCGTTCCTGGGCCGCCGACCGGGTCCTGCCGCACATCGCCCAGTGGTACGAGGACGGCGAACTCCCCGGCATCCGCGAGCTGGCCCGCGAACTCGGCTCCATCGGCGCCCTCGGCATGTCCCTGGAGGGCTACGGGTGCGCCGGCGCGAGCGCCGTCCAGTACGGCCTGGCCTGCCTGGAGCTGGAGGCCGCCGACTCCGGGATCCGCTCGCTGGTCTCCGTGCAGGGCTCCCTCGCCATGTACGCGATCCACGCCTACGGCTCCGAGGAGCAGAAGCAGCGCTGGCTGCCCGGCATGGCGGCCGGCGAACTGATCGGCTGCTTCGGCCTCACCGAACCCGACGTGGGCTCCGACCCCGCGGCGATGCGCACCCACGCCAAGCGGGACGGCGGCGACTGGGTGCTCAACGGCCGCAAGATGTGGATCACCAACGGCTCGGTCGCCTCGGTCGCCGTGGTCTGGGCGCAGACCGACGAGGGCATCCGCGGGTTCGCCGTGCCCACGGACACGGCCGGGTTCTCCGCGCCGGAGATCAAGCACAAGTGGTCGCTGCGCGCCTCGGTGACCAGTGAACTCGTCATGGACGACGTACGGCTGCCGGCGGACGCGGTACTCCCGGGCGTCACCGGGCTCAAAGGACCGCTGGGCTGCCTCAGCCACGCGCGGTACGGGATCATCTGGGGATCCATGGGCGCGGCGCGCGCCAGTTTCGAGTCCGCGCTCGACTACGCGAGGACGCGGGAGCAGTTCGGCCGGCCGATCGGCGGGTTCCAGCTGACGCAGGCCAAGCTCGCGGACATGGCACTGGAACTGCACAAGGGCATCCTGCTCGCCCACCACCTGGGTCGGCGCATGGACGCGGGAACGCTGCGGCCGGAGCAGATCAGCTTCGGCAAGCTCAACAACGTCCGCGAGGCCATCGATATCTGTCGGACCGCGCGGACCATCCTGGGTGCCAACGGGATCTCGCTCGAATACCCCGTGATGCGGCACGCCACCAACCTCGAATCGGTGCTCACCTACGAGGGCACCGTGGAGATGCACCAACTGGTGCTGGGCAAGGCACTCACCGGGCTCGACGCCTTCCGGTGATGGCCCCGCTCAGCTCTGGTTGAAGAAGTCGCGCGAGCGACCGCCCGCTTCACCGTTGACGATCTGGGTGTCGGCCGGGGTCAGGAGGAAGACCCTGGTCGCCACCCGCTCGATCGAACCGCGCAGGCCGAAGGTCAGCCCGGCCGCGAAGTCGACGACCCGCTTGGCGTCGCCCGGGTCCATCGACGACAGGTTCACGATGACCGGGACGCCCTCGCGGAACAGTTCGCCGATGCCGCGGGCGTCACGGAAGCCGTCCGGCGTCACCGTCGCGATGCGTCGGCCGTGCTCGACGGCCGACTCGGAGGCGACCTTCACACGGGGATCGGTGACCCACTGGTCGCCGGGGCCCGAGACCGAGCCCTGCTGGCGCTCCACCGCCTCCGCGTAGTCGTCGTCGTAGTACCGCTCGTCGTCGTTGTCCTCCACGAGACCCAACCAGGCACTCGCCTTGCGTACCGAACCCATGGACGCCTCCTTTCACCGTGGCCAGTCTTCTTCTTCTCCGTTGCCCCTATGGTCGTCCATGATGCTGACAACGCGCCAAGTGGATAGTCGCCGCGCAGGGGTTTCGTGACGGGACTGGTGCAGAACATCCGTTGCACGGTCAAGGATTCCGGGTGGCTGCCGCTGCTGTCTGAGTGAAAATACGACCGCCGCCGCCGTCCGGGTGAGCCCTTGGGGCGTACGGGTGAACGACCTGGCTGGATACGATGCCCGGGAAAACCGCGGATCACACACGGGGGAACCGGATTGTTCGGCATTGTCAGACCTTGCACGCACCGGCTCGGCGAGCGGTTCAAAATCGAGTGGATGGCCCATCTTTGTGGTCTCTGCCTGGCACTTCGTGGTGACCACGGTCAGTTCGCACGCGTCGTCACGAACTACGACGGGCTGCTCGTCTCCGTTCTGACGGAGGCTCAGTCGGGTCCGCTGCCCGGCGCCCGGCGCACGGCGGGCCCCTGTCCGCTGCGCGGCATGCGGACCGCTCCGGTCGCGAACGGCGAGGGGGCCAGGCTGGCGGCCGCCGTCTCGCTCGTACTGGCGTCCGCGAAGGTGCGCGACCACGTGGCCGACCGGGACGGGCTGTTGGCCCGCGCCCCGATCGCCGCCGCCGCGCGCAAGGTGGCCCGGGGCTGGGACCGGGCCGGCGCCCGCACCGGCGCCTCGCTCGGCTTCGACACGGCGGTCCTCGTCGACGCGGTGGACCGGCAGGGCGGCATCGAGACGCTGGCCGGGCACGGCACCTCCGTGCTGCTGGTGACCGAGCCGACGGAGACCGCGACGGCGGCCGCCTTCGCCCATACCGCCATCCTCGCGGGGCGGCCAGGCAACGGGTCCGCGCTCGCCGAGGCCGGCCGGTACTTCGGGCGGCTCGCGCACCTGCTGGACGCCGTCGAGGACCAGGCCGCCGACGCCGCCGCGGGCGCCTGGAACCCGCTCACCGCGACCGGGACCTCCCTGGCCGAGGCCCGCCGACTGTGCGACGACGCGCTGCACGGGATACGGCTGTCGCTGCGCGAGGTCGAGTTCGCCGACGCGGGGCTCGCCCACCGGCTGCTGGTGCACGAACTGCGCACCTCGGTGGACCGGACCTTCGGGACCAGCGCCTGCGGGCACGGAGTGGCGAACGCCGCGGGCCCCGGACCCGGGCAGCCCCAGGGCGGCCCGTACGGCCAGGGCGGCCCCTACGCGGGCGGCCCGTACCAGGGCGGTCCGTACGGCGGCGCGGGCGGCAACCCGTACGGGCAGCAGCCCACCCCCGGCGCACCGGCCGGGCCGCCGGGGGTGGGTTCCGGCGGCCCGTGGGGGCCGGGCGGTGGTGGCGGTCACGGCGGTCACGGAGGCGGGGGCGGCCACGGCGGCCCCTCCGGGCAGAAGCCGCGCCGCGGACTGCTGGCGGGCTGTGCCGTGGCCATCGGGCTGTTCTGCACCTGCCAGATCTGCTGCACCCAGCACGAGGGGCCGTGGTCGCGGAAGAAGCGTGACCCGTGGTGCGACGCCTGCGAGTGCTGTGACTGCTGCCGGCCCAACTCCTCGCCCTCGGGCGGCTCGGGCGGCGGGAGCGGCGGCGGGGACGGCGGTGGGTGCTGCGACTGCAACTGCTGCGGGTGCGACTGCTGACGATCCGCGGGCGCGGCCGCGGGGGGTGGACGTTTTCCTGAGGCCGCGTCAGTTCTCCCGGACCCCGGACGGCGTACCGGGGGATTCCCGGCCCGGCCCGTGTGGAAAGGCTGAGCGGCATGAGTGACGACGACGCCGCCACGGCCTGGCGGGAGTGGCACGAGCACCGTACGGCCACGGTTTCCGGGCCGTACGGGCCCCTGACGCTGACCGGTACCCACTGGCTCTCCGAGGCGGGTGCCGAGCACCCGGACGGTCGAATTCCGGCCGTTCCGGGCCGCTGGCGCGCCACCGACGGCGGCGTTCTGCTGAGCGCCGCCGCCGAGGACGGCCTCGCGCTCGACGGCGGGCCCTTCGTCGGCGAGGTCGTCCTCGCCGCCGACGGGGGCGGGGCCGCGCGCTCCCGGATCTCCGCCGGGGACGTACGGCTCCCGGTGATCCGGCGCGAGGGGGAGTGGGCCGTGCGCGTCCACGACCCCGACGCGCCGGCCCGGCGGGCCTTCGTCGGGATCGAGGCCACCGCGTACGACCCCGCCTTCGCGCTCCCCGGCCGCTTCCGCCCGTACGGCGAGGGCCGGACCGTCCAGGTGGCGAACGCCGACGGGCGCGAGCGCGGCCTCGGGCTCGGGGGCGAGTTGAGCTTCTCGTACGAGGGGAGCCCGCACACCCTCCAGGTGGCCGTGGACGACGAGGACGGCAGCCTTTGGGCCGTCTTCGGGGACACCACCGGCGGCCGTTCCAGCTACCGCTTCCGGTTCCTGCGGCCCGGGATCCCGGCCGCCGACGGGAGCATCACCGTCGACCTCAACCGGGCGCTGCTCCCGCCCTGCGCCTTCGCCGATCACTTCGTCTGCCCCTTCCCGCCCCCGGGCAACATGCTGCCCTTCGCGGTCGCGGCGGGGGAGCGGAGGCTGAAAGACGCCCTTGTCGCCGGTATCTGACGCCATGACACTCCCGTCAGCGTCATTCGGCGGACTTGTCAGGGGCACGGCGAAAGTGCGGGGTGGAACCCCGCCCGCCCGTCCTGCCCCTCCGCCGCTCACGGGCTCCGGCACCCCCACGACCGCCGGGCCCCCGACCCCCTTCCGGGAGGACGTGCAGTGAGGATCAATCGCATCACCCGTGTCAGGCTGCTCGCGGTGGCCACCGGCCTGGCCGCCGTCGGCGTACTCGCCGCCCCCACGACCGCCGGCGCCGCCGCACCCGAACCCACCGACAACGGCTTCAGTGCCGCCCGGCTCGCCGCCGCCGAGGCCTCCGTCCTACGGGCCGACATCGCCGGCACCGCCTGGCACACGGACGCCGCCACCGGCACCCTCGTGGTCACCGCCGACTCCACCGTCAGCGCGGCCGACCTGGCCGGACTCCGCCGCGAGGCCGGAGCCGACGCCCGCGCCCTGCGCATCGAACGCACCCCCGGCAAGCTGACCAAGCTCGCCTCCGGCGGCGACGCCATCTACGCCTCCAGCTGGCGCTGCTCGCTCGGCTTCAACGTGCGCAGCGGCAGCAACTACTACGCCCTCACCGCCGGGCACTGCACCGACGGCGCGGGCACCTGGTGGACCAACTCCGCCAAGACCAACGTGCTCGGCTCCACCACCGGCTCCAGCTTCCCGACCAACGACTACGGCCTGATCAAGTACGCGAGCAACACACCGGTCCCGCCGGGCACCGTCGGCAGCCAGGACATCACCAGCGCGGTCAACGCCACCGTCAACATGTCCGTCACCCGGCGCGGCTCCACCACCGGCATCCACAGCGGCAAGGTCACCGGCCTCAACGCCACCGTCAACTACGGCGGCGGCGACGTGGTCTACGGCATGATCAAGACCAACGTCTGCGCCGAACCCGGCGACAGCGGCGGCCCGCTCTACTCCGGCACCCGCGCCGTCGGCCTCACCTCCGGCGGCAGCGGCAACTGCTCCTCGGGCGGAACGACCTACTTCCAGCCCGTCGTGGAAGCCCTGAACGCCTACGGGGTCAGCGTCTACTGACGCACGCGCCCCCGTCGCGCCCCTGGACGTCCTCCCGCCTTCTGGGAGGATGTCCAGGTGCTCGCGTCCTTGGGGGAGGCAGGTTTGCCGCACGCAGGTTTCCACACGAAGCGCATCGGCGTGACCGGACACCGGACCATCCCGAGCGAGGCCCTCGACCACGTGCGGGCGGGGCTGCGGGCCGTCCTGGCGGCGCACGAGGGGCCGCTGGAGGCGCTCTCCAGCCTCGCCGACGGAGCCGACCAGCTCTTCGCCGACATCGCCCTGGAACACGGCGCCGACCTCACCGTCGTCATCCCCAGCGGCGACTACGAGAAGACCTTCGACGACGCGGACGCCCTCGCCGGCTACCGGCGCCTACGGCTGCGCGCCACCCAGGAGGTCCGGATGGCGTTCCCGCGCTCCACCGGCGAGGCCTACTACGCCGCCGGCACCTGGATCGCCGACTCCTGCGACCGGCTCGTCGCCGTCTGGGACGGGCTGCCCGCCCGCGGCCACGGCGGCACCGCCGAGATCGTCGCCTACGCCCGGACCCTCGGCAAGCCCGTCACCGTCATCTGGCGGGAGGGCGTGGCCCGGGACTGACCCGCGCGACCCCGCCCCGGTCCGCACCTCAACTGCTGTGCCGGGCCAACCAGTCGGTGTGCTGCGGCGACACGTACCGCTCCGTCTCGTACACGCTGGACGGCCACTGCGCCTCGGTGATCGTCGTCTGCATCACGACCATCATCGCCGACAGGTCCTGCTCGATCAGGGTGTGCGCCTCGATCAGCGGATGGTGGCGCCGCACCTCGTTCCAGGCGATCCCGGCCGCCGCCGCCGCGCTCAGCAACGCCGTCAGCCGCGGCCCCGGACCCGAACCCAACGCCCCGAACAGGGCGAACAGCAGGGCGAGACCGGTCAGCAGCACGATCGTCCACGACCACACCCGGGTCGCCCGCCGCGACACCTCCGTCTTGCGCTGGTACCAGGTGCGCTGCTCGATCAGCCGGTCCCGTACGTACGTCTCCCGCCGGACCTGGTAGTCCATCCCGCGCAGCCGCTGCATCGCCCCGGTGATCTCACCGCCCTCCGGCACCGGCCCCGAGGCGCGCGGATCCCGCCAGCCCATCTTGCGCAGTTCGGCCAGCCCCGCCTCCAACCGCGCGCGGTACGCCGCCTCCACCCCCTCGGTCCCCTTGCCGAACGGCGCCCCGTGCACGGCGTACCGCCAGGCCAACGACTTGATGAACTCGGCCGCGCTGCGGTTCAGCTGCCACTGCGGCCGCGCCCGCCGTCGCGTCGCCCGTACGCCCACGGCCAGCACGCCCGCGTACGCCAGCGTGCTCAGCGCCCCGAACAGGTGCAGCGGACCCACGGCGGGTCCGGACGGCAGGGCGGCGGCCCCGGCGGCCGCGACCAGCAGCAGCAACTGCGCACGGGTGGCCTTCACGGACTCCCGCTGGCGGGAGATCGCCGCCTGGTCGGTGTGGTGGAAGAGGGCCGGCAGGTCCTCGTTGCGAAAGGTCATGCTGTCGGTCACAGCGCCCCCCTGCTGTCGGGTGGCGGACGGCGGGGGCCCCGCGGTCGCGGAGCCCCCGCCGCCCTCCGTCGGATCACACGGCGAGCGGTTCCAGGTCCCGGTGGACCCGCCGCTCGTCACGGGCGTACCGGGTCAGACCGTGGTCCTCCCCGAGCAGCCGGGTCAGTTCGGCCACCGCCTCCGCCCGTACCCGGGCCGCCTCCTCCTTGCGGCCCATCATGTCCAGGCTCACCGCCATGTTCGACGCGCTCGCCAGGGTCTCCGGATGGTGCGCCCCCAGGGCCTCGCGCAGCCGCAGCACCGAGAGCCGCTCCAACTCCAGGGCGCCCTCCGGATCACCGAGGTCCGCCCGCGCGTTCGCCAGGTTCAGGTGGGCGAAGATCGTGTGCGGGTGGTTGTCGCCCAACACGTCGCGCATGTGCCCGATCGTCAGTCGCAGCATCGACTCGGCCGTCTCGGACGCCCCCGTGCCCCAGTGGAAGACCGCCAGGTTGTTCGCCGCGGCCAGGGTGTACGGGTGCCGATCGCCCGGCACCTTCACGTACTCGTTCACCACCTCCTGCGCCAGGTCCCGCGCGGCGCCCGGATCCCCGGTCGCGAACAGGTCGGCGGCCAGGTTCAGCTCGCAGGCCAGTAGGTCCGGGTTGACCGAGGTGTACTTGGCCCGGTACCGGGCGCGGGTCGCCGTCGTCAGCCGCAGCGCGTCCTCCAGCTCGCCCGCCCGGCGCAGCGACACCGCAAGGTTCTTCGCCGCCGACAGCGTCCCCGGGAAGGACCGGCCCAACTGTCGCTTGTAGATCTCGTAGGTCCGGCCCAGCAACTGCACCGAGTCCTCGTACCGGCCCACCTCGCGCAGGTCCCGGGCCAGGTTCTGCGCCGAGGACAGGGTGTACGGATGGTCCGGGCCCAACACCTCCGTGCGCCGGTCGAAGACCTCCTGGTCGATCTCCCGGGCCCGCGCGTACTGCCCGACCATGCGCAGGTTCAGCGCCAGGTTGTTCGCGGCGGCCAGGGTGCGCGGGTGCGCCTCGTGGAAGATCTGCCCGAACCCCTCGTGCGCCGCCGTCGCCAGCTCCATCGCCTCCCCGTACCGGCCGAGCGCGCCCAGGTCCATCGCCAGGCCGCTGGTCGTCATGTACGTGTGCGGGTGCGAGGGCCCCAACGCCGTCCGCTGCCGCTCCAACGTCACCTCGTCGAGTTCCTTCGCCTCCACGAAACGACCCTGCGACCGCAGGATGTTGGACAAGTGAAAACGCAGGTACAGGTACTGGAGGTCGTCGTTGCCCAAGGTCTCCTTCCAGGTGTCGCGCAGCTCCTCGCCCAGCGCGTACGCGGCCTTGAAGTCACCGCGCTTCCACAGGTAGCGGACCCGGTCGATCAGCAACCTGCGCGTCTCCGGCTCCTTGCAGAACCGCGCCTCCGACGGACTCAGGTGCGGCCAGATGGTGTTGAACCGCGGCCACGTCTCCGGATTGTCTATCGGCTCGTCGTCGTCCGGCCGGGCACCCGCCAGGATCCGGTGCACCGCGTGCCGCGCCTCCCGCTGCTCCTCCTCCGTCAACTGCGCCCGGATCACGGCCTGTACGAGCCGGTGCACCTGAATGCTGTTGCTCACCTGGTCGACCTTGGCCATCGCGAACCGGCCGATCTCCCGGATCACCCGGCCCAGTACCAACTTCTCCTGGAGCGAGGCGTCGTACGGCTTAAGCGCGTCGATCATCTCCTTGCTGTACAGCAGGTTCGCCGAGATCGGCTCCGGCGCGAAGAAGGCGCACAGTTGCAACAGCCGGACCGCGGCGGGGGAGCGGGACTGGAGCCGTTCGATCGACACGTTCCAGGTCGCCGCGACCGGCTCCGGGTAGCCGGGCGGCTGGTTCAGCCCGAGCACCCGAGCCGTCTGCTGGGCCAACTGCTCCAGGTACGCCGACACCGGTGTCGCGGTCTCCGCGATCCAGGCGCCCGCCTGTTCGACGGCCAGCGGCAGGTCGCCGACCGCCACGGCCACCTGCTCGGCGTCGTCCTTGGACAGCCCGGGCGCGCGACGCTGGAGGTGCTCGATGGACTCCTCGCGCAGGAACACGTCCACCGGCAGCGCGTCCCCGTACTGCGACCAGGACTGGTTGCGGGAGGTCACCAGCACGTGCCCCGGACCGCCCGGCGGGAAGAACCGCTTGAGCGTCTCCGGATCGTCCGCGTTGTCGAAGACCAACAGCCAGCGCGAGGACGGCACGCCGCGCCGCAGCAGGTCGATCGCCTCCTGGGACGCCGCCGACATGTCCTCGCCGGTCTGCGCGCCGAGCCGTACGGCCAGCTCCGCGAGGGCCGCGACCACGTCGTCGGTCTGTTCCGAGGAGATCCACCACACCAGGTCGTAGTCGGCCATGAACCGGTGCACGTACTCCAGCGCCACCTGCGTCTTGCCCACGCCGCCGAGCCCGTACAGCGTCTGCGGCTGCGGCAGCACCACGGCCATGCCGCCGCCGAGCTGGTCGCGCATCCGCTCCAGCACGATGCCGCGGCCGGTGAAGCCGGGGTTGCGGGGCGGCGCGTTCCAGATCTTCGGGACCGTGCCCGGGAAGCGGGGCCCCGGATGGGAGGCGCCGGCGACGCTGTCCGGCAGTGCCATAGGCCGCTCCACGGCCCGCAGCAGGGCGGTCGCCGCGTGCACCTCGTCGAGCCGGAACAGGTCCACCGGGTTGCGGTCGATGTACGGCGTCGCGAGGCGTACGTCGCCCACCCGCAGCGGCACCAACTGCCGCCGGCCGCCCGTCGGGTCCTCGGCGGCGGCCCGGTTCCACACGTCGACGGCCCGCGCCGACTTGAGGTAGGCGCTGGAGAGCAGCACCACCGTCCGGGCGGCCGTGTCGACGCTGATGCCCGTCCCGCCCAGGGTGTCGCCGGCGCCCGCCGCGGCCGGCGCCGGGGCCCGCTCGGCCGACACGTCCCGGGGGACGACCCGGAAACCGGCCCGGGTGAGCACGGACTCGATCCAGTCGGCCCACATCCGGTTCTCGGCGACGTAGGACAGGAACAGGTCGGCGGGCAGGGCCGGGCGCCGCCGGGTGAAGGCGTCCCGGATCCGCAGCCGCACCTCCTCGCCGATGGCCGGCATGGAGGTGACCGCACCCTCGGTGACCACCGTGGTGAGCCGCTCGAAGGCGGAGAGCAGGGAGTTGGTGAGCCCGGCCTCGTCGCCGAAGGTGGCCAGGGTCTCCTCGTAGGCGTAGTAGGGGCGGTACGGGATCTCCACCGCGCCCCAGTACGAAGTGAGTTCGTCGCCGATCAGGCCGTTCGGGAAGCGGTCGAACTTGATCCGGGCCAGCGCCCGGCCCGCGTCGGCCTTCTCCTTCTCGCCCTCGTCGATGCGCATCGGCACGGGGTAGATCTTGATGCCGCGATCGTTGAAGCGTTCGTCGATCTGCCGGGCGACGGAGGCGGCGCCGTCGATGGACTGGTCGGAGAGGGTGAAGCAGTCCACCAGCACGTCGGGGAGGTGGACGGTGCAGATGTCGGCGATGTCGGACAGGCCGGTGCGGCTGTCGATCAGGACGTAGTCGTAGGCGCGCTTCATGTCCGCGCGCAAGGCGTCGAAGAAGAGGCCGCCGCCGAGCCGGTCGTAGAAGTTGTCCCAGTCGAAGGTGGACACGGTCGCCGAGTACTCGCGGTTCTGCTTGCCCGCCGAGACGAAGTCGAGGGTGCCGCCGGCCGGGAACTCCCAGCCCAGGTTCTCCGGGGTGAGCGAGACGGCGTGCGGCTGGATCCGGGCGTAGTCCTTGTGCCAGTCGTCCGCGCGCCGCACCGGACTGGTGGCGGCCCAGGCGTACTCGCTGATCAGGTCGATGACCCCGGTGGTGGCCCCGAGCGTGGAGGGGTCCAGGAAGGGGTGGAAGAAGCGGTGCAGGCCGGGGGCCTCCAGGTCCCAGTCCACGGCGAGCACCCGTTTGCCGTTCGCGGCCAGGATCCAGGCGGTGTTGGCCAGCGCCATGGTCCGGCCGGTGCCGCCCTTGTACGAATAGAAGGTGACGATGCGTCCGTCTCGGTCGTCACGACTCGCTGTCATCCGCGTCCCCCCGGTCGGTGTCGTGTGGGTCGTCGTGCCCTGCGCGTCCTTCGGGTCCGTGCCGCCCGCCGTGCGCTCCCGCGTCCGGTCCTCCCCGTGGTCCCCCGCGCCCGCCGTGGGCGTCGGGCGGGAAGGGGGCCGGCGGGGGCGGGGGCGGGCCGCCCATCCCCATCGGCCCCAGCAGCCGGGGGCGTTCGGTGGTGCTGTTCCCGGCCGGGAGGTAGACCTGCGCGTGTCTGAGGAACTGCTGGGCTGCGGCCTCGACCACCTGCGGCAGGATCTGCCCGAGGGTCTCGATGTTGGCCACCCCGTTCGCGGCGGCCCGGCAGGCGGCCCGGCCCTGGCCCATCTTCACCGGCAGGGTCTCCTCCAACCGCCGGGTCAGTTCGGCCTCCTGGGCCCGGCCCTGGTGGTCGTAGCGGTTCCAGGGCACGACCACGTTGATCCACGGCCGGGCCTCCTGGTCGAAGGCGGCCAGCCGACGGCGGCGGTGTTCGTCCTGGACCGCCCAGCGGTCGACGATGAGGATCTCCGGCCGGGTCGGCGGCTGCTTGCTGTCGAAGTGGCCCGCCTCGTCGTCGAAGGACGACACGGTGGTGCGGTAGTTGAGGTTCTTGACCAGGTCCTCGGCCACGTAGGCGATGGGCCGTTGCGAGACCGGGTGGTACGGGTTCCAGTCCAGCGCGCTGTCCCCGTAGTACTCGGGGCTGCGGCCGTCGGGCAGGTCGTGCCGGGAGGCGGCGGCCACGGTCACGTGCAGCGTACGGGCCGGGCTGCCGCTGGGACCGAACGCGCTGGGCACCACCCGGTAGTCCAGGGGACGGACGGGTTCGAGGCGGACGGTCTCCGCCACCCGCACGATGCGCTTCGCCAGCTCGTAGACGGCCCGCTCGTACTGCTCGGCGTACCCGCGCAGCTTGATCAGCCCGTACAGCCCGTCGGTGACGTAGCGCTCGCCGAAGGTGTTGTGGTTGAACTGCAACCGCTCCGCGGGGCCCGGCAGTTGAGCGGGCGGAACGGGCACCCACAGCGCGGGCACGATGGCCTCGGCCCGCTCGTTGCTGGCCGCGCCGTGCTGGATGGCGCGCTGTGCGAAGGCGAACCACTCCTTCCCGCACATCTCGCTGGCGAAGTAGCGCGGCGAGAACAGCGGGACGAAGACCCGGCAGGTGGCGAGCGCCGCCCCGAGCCGTTCCGACCAGCCCTCGCCGCTGCGTATCTCCCGGTCCATGAAGCCGGCGTCGGATCCGGCGGGCAGGTCGGTCAGTGCCATGACGTGACTGCAGAGATCGCGGAAGAGGCGCTCGACCCACATGTCGGGATCGGGACCGCCGGCCCCGAACCTCGGTGTATGCGCATAACTGAGAAAAAAATACGGCTGCACTGATGCGGGCACACGACCCCCGTCCCGAAGATGCGAGCGAAGAAACATCATTCCGGAGCTGCTTCGCCACATCCCCTCATCGTTCAGTCAATCAGCGTCTGTTTTCGGTCATCCAGTCCATTGCGTGGTCAACGGCATCCGGAAGGGAGAACAACGTGGCGGGAGCCCCTCCCACCAGCCCCCGGCGCACCGCGGATTCCGGGAATGCGCTGCCGATCACGGCGAAATCACTGTCGTCCAGCGCGACGTCCTCGAAGGTGGTCCACTCTCCCCCCTGCTGACCACCGCGTCCCCCCGGAAGGTTCACCTTCACCACACAGTCGTACATGCGCAAGGGGGGCTTCGGAATTCGGTACTCCGCGAGATGGAAGGCGGTGCAGGCGGAAAAGCCCACATTGATCATCAGAACCTGACCCCCCTCCCCACACAGCTTTCCCAGGGGCGACTCCTCGCCGAGGTGATTGTCGAGCCGGTGCCCGGAACACAGCGCGCGCGCACCCGCGCCGAGCGCGGCGAAGGAGGTCTGCGGATGGTCGCTGCGCGCTGCGCCCGGCGCGGTCCGGACGGCCTCGGCGAAGGCGCCCATGCCCTGGCTCGGGGTGCGTTCCGGGTCGAAGGCCGGCATCCGGGCCCGGAACGCCCGTACCCCCGGCTCGTCCAGCCCCGCGATGCGCGCCCGGTGCGCGGTGGAGGTCAGCGAGTTCTCCGAGGTGAACGCCGGGACGACCAGGGTGCCGAGCGGGCCGAGCAACCCGGTCAGCGCGTCGCGCAGGGTCTCGGCGCGCAGCCCGGTGCCGCCCAGCGCGGCGTGCACCAGCAGCCGGGTACGGGGACGCACGCCCAGCCGCCGCAGCTGCGCGGCGAGCGCGAGCGGGCCGGGGGCGCGGCCGGCCGGGGGCGGGCTCACGCGTCGACCGCCTTCAGCTCCCAGTGCAGTTCCTCGACCAGCCGCTTGCCGGTCACCGTCAGCTCCGCCGCCCCCGCCAGCCGCTCCAGGGCCCGCTGGATCCGGTCCGCGCCGTCCGGCTCGTGGGTGGCGGTGGCCCGCCGGTACGCCTCCACAGCGACTCGTTCGTGCACGTCGGCCAGCAGCCGGGACACCGGTACCGGACGCTCCCGCCACGGCGAGGGGTGCTGCCAGGCCCCGTCCAGCGCGTACAGGTCGGCCACCTCGGTCAGCTCCCGCAGCCGGGCCCGGCGCCGCCCGGTCAGCAGCGCCAGGGCGGTTTCCCGCACCCCGGCCCCGTACGGGACGCCGAGCGCCCCCGGCCCGTGCCGCCCGGCCTCGCCCCAGCTCCCGGCCCGCGGGCCGCCGGCCAGCGGGGTCAGCGTGCTCAGCCCGGCGCCGGCCGCCCGGGCGAACCCGGGGACGGTGCGGTGCAGCAGCGCCCGGGCCGCGTCGAGCCGGTTCCGCCAGGCGTCGGCCTCGCCGGCCCCGAGTCGGAGCCTGGGCGGGCGGGCGAAGCAGTCGCGGTGCGGATCGAGGTCATCCAGCGCCACCGGGGCCGCGTCCGGCTCCGGGGACCAGGTCCGTACGGGGAACCAGCGGGCGTCGCCCGCGTCCGGGCCGAAGCGGTGCTCGGCGCGGCCGTCCCGGGCGGCGTACCCCTCGTCGGTGGCGCGCAGGGCGGCCCGTCCCCGCGTGCCGGGTTCCCCGAGTCGGAGCAGGCCCAGCGTCGGCAAGTACACCTCGCCGTCCCGGTAGGCCACCTCGGCGGGCAGGGCGAGCCCGCCCCGCAGCACCGCTGCGGCGCCCAGCGCGGCGAGCCTGCGGGCCGCCCCGGGGCCGTCCGGGCGACCGTCCCGGGCGGCGTCGAGGGCCGCGAGCACCCAGGTCCGGGTGAACGGGTGGTCCAGTACGGCGTCCAGGGCGTCCGCGCCCGCCTCCCCGGCGGCCTCGACCCCGGACACCGACTCCCAGGCGCGCAGCCATTCGGGATCGCCGGCGAGGTCCTCGTGCAGCCGGGCCAGCAGGACCCGGGTCAGCTCCGCCTGGGAGCGGGCGAGCTCCGCCGGGTCGGCGAGCTCGGGGGCGGCCTCACGGTCCGCGGTCCGTCCCGCCACGCCGTCCACGAGTTCGCGCAGGTCCGAGCAGTAGACGGAGGGGTGGTCGAAGCCCGGTCCGGCGGGGCCGTCCTCCCGGTAGCGGTGGGTGTAGAGGCCGCCGCCGCACGAACGTACGACCGGGCAGCGGCGGCACGTGTCGCTGACGCCCGCGAGCCCCAGCTGACGGGCCCGTACGCCGGGGTGCGCGGCCACCTCGTCGAGGGAGTGGTCGAAGACGTTGAACCCGGTGGCGGCGGCGCCCTCGTAGGCGGTCTTGAGCGAGTCGACCTGTTCCAGGCTCCCGTCGGTCTCGACCACGACGAGGTCGGTCGGCGCGAGCCCGAGGGACTCGGTCAGACTCGGGCCGCCGCGCAGGGTGGACAGCAGGGACTCGAAGAGCCGAACGGGTACCGGCCGCCCCAGCCGGTCCCAGTGGTCGAAGACCCGCAGCAGCCAGCGGGCGTAGGCGTCGGGGGCGCCGTCGGGCCGGGCCGGCGGGGCGGCCCAGGTGGCGTGCGGGAGCAGGAAGTCCACCCGGGGCGGCTCCAGCTCGACCAGCGCGTCCAGGACGGCGACGGGGTCGTTGGCCACGTCGACCGTGCACAACAGGCCCTGGTAGAGCGGGCGGTAGGGCTCGGAGCGGAGCAGGTCGACGGCGGCGAGGACCAGCGGGTGGCTCGTCCGGCCGTCGGCGAAACGCCGGTGACGGTCGTTGGCGGCGCGGTCCCCGTCGAGGGAGATGCCGACCCGGACGCCGTACTCGGCGAAGAGGTCCAGGTAACGGCGGTCGAGTTGGAGCCCGTTGGTGTGGATCCGCAGGTCAAGGGCGGCCGTGCCGGCGAGGGCGCGGGTGAACTCCTCGCACACGAGGCGGAGCCGGTCGGTGCCGGCCAACAGGGGTTCCCCTCCGTGGAGGATCACCGTGACGGAGGGGAGGGCATGGTCACGGGCATGTTCGGCGAGCCGTGACGCGGTCCGGGCGATGACCTCGGGGGAGATCGCTTTCGGACGGGCCCGCCAGCTCTGATCTGCGTGTTCGTAGACGTAGCAATGATCACAAGCGAGATCGCATCTGCTGTGAACCTTCAGGACGATCTCGCGAAATGCGATCAGGCCGGTCATTCCGCCAGTCTAGAGCGCGTACTTCCGCGTCAGAGCGCAGAGTTGAAGATCGGTGCCTGAACGCGACGACCGGATTCCGACGGAATCACCCGGTCGAGCGTCGCGGTGGCGGCCGCACTGCGGACGTCGATCAGCGCGAGCGGGACCCGGCGGTCCCTGTTCGTGCTGGTCGGGGGGGTTGCGGAAGTGTTCACGACACCGTCCTCGGGGAGGCCATGCGAAATGGGCGGGGAAGACACCAGCGCGTTGCTGCCGTCAAGCGTGGACTTTACTCGGCCACACCCCATTGGCAACCGAGACATGACGCCTGGTCAAGCGTTCTAGGGAAAGCGTGACGCATTTCTCGGGAACCGCTATTCGGCCGTTTGCCACACGTCAAGATCCTTTTTCCCCACAGCCGTCCGGCGGGCGGTCGGCAGCTGTCCGGCCGGCGGCGCCTCAGGCGGGTTGGCGGGTGTCGAGCGGGGGCGTGGGCAGGTCGCGCAGGAGCCAGGTGAGGACGTCGGGCAGGGCGCGCAGCGCCGCGAAGTGGGCGGCGGCCGGGTCGATGCTGGTGGTGGCCCCGGGGATGCGCCGGGCCAGCCAGCGGGAGTGGCCGACGGGGGAGAACACGTCGAGTTCGCCGTGCCACAGGAGCACCGGGCAGCGGATGTCGGCGGGGTCGAAGCCCCAGGGGCCGCTGAAGGCGAGGGCGTCGTCGATCCAGCCCCAGGCGGAGGTGCGCAGGCCCTCGCGGTAGTTGCGCAGCAGCATCGCCCGCAGTCCCGCGTCCGAGACGATCATGCGGTCGTTGGCGGTCAGCTCGCGGCGCAGTTCGTCCAGCAGGCGTCCGGGATCGCGGCGGATGCCGTCGGCGCGCGGGATCAGCCGGGCGGCCAGCTCCTCGGGGTCGTCGGAGGCGGTGGTGTACTCCCGTACGTTCGAGGCGGCCATCCCCGCGAACCAGTCCAGGTCCTCCGCGTCCCGGGGGGCGAGGGGGACCAGGGCCGCGGTGCGGGTGACCCGGTCGGGGAGCAGCGCGGCGCAGGCCAGGGCGCCGGGGGCGCCGCCCGAGCGGCCGGCGACCGTGAAGGTGTCCAGGCCGAGGGCGTCGGCGATGGCGGCGACGTCCTGGGCCACGTCGGCCACGGTGCGGCCCCGATGGCGGTCGGAGCCGCCGTAGCCGGGCCGGTCGTAGGCGATGAGCTGGGTCCGTCGCTGGTAGAGGACCATGCCCCGGGGGGCGGGGCCCAGACGGCTGCCGGGGGTGCCGTGGAGCAGGAATACGGGCTTGCCGTCCGGGTCGCCCCGACGTTCCGTCATCAGGACGCGTCCGTCGGCGGTGCGCACCTCTTGGCGCACGCGCTTCCTCCCTCACGTCGGTGCGGGCTGTCGGTCAGGGCGATTGTGCTCTTCCCCCGCGGAACGCGATAGGGCGCACTCCGCCGAAATTCTTGTGAAAGTTTTCACAAGCGCGCAGGGGTCTTTGGTCCTTGACCATCACCGCAGGTCATGAGGGTGCGGGAGGGGTGGTGAACGGCGGTGAACGGTCCTGCGACCCCCCGGGTCAGGGCCTTTTCGGCGCCGCCGCTTCCGCTTTCGGGTGTCGAATGGAGACATCAGGAAAAGGTCGAAATGAAGGAGTCCTGCCATGCGGGCCAACGAGATGGTGGACGGACTGGTCCAAGGGGCGCTGGCGGCGCTCGGCCGGTTCGAGTCGTTCAACCAGGAGCAGGTCGACCACATCGTCAAGAAGGCCTCCCTCGCGGCGCTGGGCCGGCACGGCGACCTCGCGCGGCTCGCCGTCGAGGAGACCGGGCGAGGCCTCTTCGAGGACAAGGCGGTCAAGAACCTGTTCGCCTGCGAGCACGTGGTGAACTCGATGCGCGGGCTGCGGACCGCGGGCGTCATCCGTCGCGACGAGGTGAACGGCATCACCGAGATCGCCGAACCCGTCGGCGTCGTCTGCGCGATGACCCCGGTCACCAACCCGACCTCGACCACCCTCTTCAAGGCGCTGATCGCCCTGAAGACCCGCAACCCGATCATCTTCGCCTTCCACCCCTCCGCGCAGAACTGCTCCGCCGAGGCCGCCCGCGTCGTGCGCGACGCCGCGATCGCCGCCGGCGCCCCGGAGAACTGCGTCCAGTGGATCACCGTCCCGTCCATGGAGGCCACCGCCGCCCTGATGAACCACCCGGGGGTCTCCACCATCCTGGCCACCGGCGGCAACGCCATGGTCAAGGCCGCCTACTCCTGCGGGAAGCCGGCCCTGGGCGTCGGCGCGGGCAACGTCCCCGCCTACGTCCACAAGAGCGCCAAGCTGGGCCGGACGGTCCACGACATCGTGCTCTCCGCCCGCCCGGGCCGGCGGGACCCGGGCGGGCCCTTCGGCGTGCCCGGCGATCCCGACGGGGCGGAGCGCGCTAGACCGGCGGGACCCTGAGCGGGGTCGGGACCAGCAGGGCCGTCGCCGAGCGGGCCCGGGCCAGGGCGGTGGTCCGGTCGGCGCCGCGCTGGCCCAGCACCACGCGGGTGCTCAGCCCGTCCAGCAGGGCGAGCAGCTCCGAGGCCCGGGCGGGTACGTCCAGCGGGGCGAACCGGCCCTGTTCCACGCCCTTCGTCAGCAGCGCCTCCAGGTCCCGCTGCCAGCCCTCGTCGATCTCCTCCTGGGCGGCCTTGAGCGGCTCGTTCGAAGCGGTACGGGCCCACAGCTCGATCCACAGGGTCCAGCGCGGGTCGCGCGGGCCGAGCGGCAGGTACAGCTCCACGAAGAGGCTGAGCTTGCGCTGAACGGTGACCCGACGGTTCATCAGTTCCAAGCGTTCGGCGCCCAGTTGGGCCTCGCTCCAGCGCAGGGCCTCCAGCAGGAGCCGGTCCTTGCTGCCGAAGTAGTACAGGATGTGGCCGCCGCTGGTGCCGAGCCGCTCGGCGAGCGCGGACATGGTGAGCGCGGCCAGGCCGTCCTCGGCGATCGCCGCCATGGCCTCTTCCAGCATCCGCTCCTGGGCGATCCGCCCGTCGCGCCGCCGTGCCGCTCCAGCCACCGGTCCGCCGCCTCCCTGATCTTCCTGGCCCGACCTTATCCCGGACAGGGTCTTGACGGGGCCGCCGTCCAGCGCGCATCTTGAATGCCATTCAAAGACTTAGAACGTCATTCAAGGTTCATCGTCGAGTCAGGGGCCCGTCATGAGACAGCAGGAGCAGGAGCAGGGGAGCGCCGACGTCGACGAGGTGTTCCGGGTCGAGACCCACGGGATCGACCCCATCCCCGACGCCGAGCGGCACGGCAGCGCCAAGGACCTCTTCTGGCTCTGGTTCGGTTCCAACCTCACCTTCACCTACGTGATCAACGGCGCCCTCGCCGTGGCCTTCGGGCTCTCCTTCTGGCAGGCCACCGCCGTGGTCGTGATCAGCGGCCTGTCCTTCTTCGCGATCAGCGCCGCCGGCCTCAGCGGCATCCGCACCGGCACCGCCACCCTGGTCATCTCCCGCGCCGCCTTCGGGGTCCGCGGCAACTTCCCGGCCGGCGTCCTGAACTGGGTGGTGAGCATCGGCTACACCATCGTCAACACCGTGGTCGGGACGCTCGCCCTGGAGGTCTTCCTCGCCGAGGTCGGCCTCGGCGGCGGCACCGCCGTGCGCGCCCTGGCGCTCACGGTCACCCTCGCGCTGACCTTCGCCGTCGCCATGTGGGGACACGCCACCGTGCAGTTCGCCGAGCGGTGGATGGCCTACGTCCTGGCCGCCGGGTTCGGCGTCCTGCTGCTGTTCGTGCTGCCCGGCGCCGACACCTCCGCCCCGGCCGCGGCCCCCGGCCCGTCCGGGTGGAGCCTCGCCTTCGTCGTGATGCTCGCGGGACCGTTCTCGTACCTGCCGATGCCCGCCGACTACACCCGCTACCTGCCCCGGACGACCTCGCTGAAGTCGATCACCTGGATGGGCGCGCTGGGCGGCTTCGTCTCCTCCGTGGCCCTCGGCGTCGCGGGAGTCGCCGCGGCCACGCAGACCGACATGACCGACGCCGTGGCCGGGGCGGAGAGCCTGCTGCCCGGCTGGTTCCAGCCCCTGTTCCTGGCCCTCGTGCTCGGTGGCTCCGTCACCAACTCGATCATCACCCTCTACTCCTCCAGCCTGAACCTCCAGGTCCTCGGCATCCCCTGGAGCCGCGCCCGCGCCATCGTGATCAGCGCCGCCGTCACCGCCGCGGGCTCCCTGGCCGCCCTCTTCCTCACCGACTTCACCACCTCCCTGCTCTCCTTCCTCTCCCTGCTGATCATCGTGTTCGCCCCCTGGGGCGGGGTCTTCCTCGCCGACATGCTGATGCGCCGCTGCCGCTACGACGCCGAGGCGCTGCACTCCGGCAGCGAAGGCGCCTACTGGTACCGCTCCGGCTACCACCCGGCCGGCCTCGCCGCCCTCCTCGCCGGCATCGCCTTCTCCGCCCTGACCTGCGACTCCGCCCTGTGGACCGGGCCCCTGGTGGCCCCCCTCGGCGGTGCCGACCTCACCCTGCTCGGCGCGGTCGTCTCCGGGCTCACCTACTGGGCCCTGGCCCGGCGCGCGCCCTCGTACGCCCCGGCGGCCTGACGCCGCCTCCCCCTCCCCGTCCCACCCCTCTGCACAGGAGCACCACCCCATGGCACCGCAGCCCTTCCCCGCCGACCTGCTGCTCACCGGAGCCCGCATCCACACCGTGGACCCGGACCTGCCCGAGGCGGAGGCCCTCGCCGTGCACGACGGCCGGATCGTCTGGGTGGGCCCCGACGCCGGCGCCGCGGACTGGGCCGGCCCGGACACCGAGCGGATCGACGCCGGCGGGAAGCTGGTCCTGCCCGGCTTCATCGACGCCCACAACCACGTCCGGCTCGGTTCCGACGACGCCTGCGTCCAGCTGGCCGGCGTACGGACCCTGGAGGCCATCCTCGACCGCATCGGGACCTGGCGCGAGGCCCACCCGGACGCCCCCTGGATCGAGGCCGAGGCCTTCGACTACTCCGCCATCCCCGGCGGCCGGATGCCCTGCGCCGCCGACCTCGACCCGGTCACCGGCGACACCCCCGCGATCGTCCTCTCGTACGACGTGCACACGGCCTGGCTGAACACCGCCGCTATGCGCCGCCTGGGCGTCACCCGCGAACGTACCGACCTGCCCTTCGGCACCGCCGCGGTGGACCCGGAGACCGGCGAGCCCACCGGCTTCGTCAAGGACTTCGCGATCAAGGGGCTCTCCCGGGACGGCCACCGCGCGCTGCGCGACCTCGGCGTGCCGTGGGCCTCGCCCGACCGGCAGTACGGGCGCCTCGCCAAGAGCCTCGACGACGCCATCGGCTTCGGCATCACCACCGTCGTGGAACCGCAGAACTCCCTCGACGACCTGGAACTGTACGAGCGGGCCCGCGCCGAGGGTCGGCTGCGCTCGCGGATCGTCGCCGCGCTGTTCCACCCGCGCGGCACCACCGAGGCGGAACTCGACTCCTTCGCCGCCGCCGCCCGCAGGTACGCCGGGGACCGGCTGCGGGTGGGCCCGCTCAAGCTGTACATCGACGACGTGGTGGAGCCCCGTACGGCCGCCCTGCTGGAGCCGTACACCGGCTGCGGCAAGCATCGGGGCGAGACCTTCTACCCCGCCGAGGAGTTCGCGGAGCTGCTGGCCGGGCTGGACGCGCGGGGCTTCCAGTGCTTCGTCCACGCCACCGGCGACCGGGGCATCCGTACCGTCCTCGACGCGGTGGAGCACGCCCGTACGGTCAACGGCCCGCGCGACGCCCGCCACCAGGTCGTGCACGTGGAGTGCCTGGACCCGGCGGACGTGCCCCGCTTCGCGGAGCTGGGCGTGGTCGCCTGCATGCAGCCCCGGCACTGCGCCCCGGAGATCGCGGGCCCCGGCCAGGACTGGGCGGAGAACGTCGGCGAGGACCGCTGGCACAAGGCCTGGCCGATGCGCAGCCTGCACGACGCGGGGGCCGTGCTGGCCTTCTCCAGTGACTGGAACGTGGCCGAGATGGACCCCATGGTCGGCATCTACACGGCGGTGACCCGCCGCCCGCTGGGCGGCGGCGACCCCTGGCAGCCGGCCGAGACGGTGGACGTGCGGACCGCCGTCCACGGCTACACGATGGGCTCCGCCCACGCCAACTTCCTGGAGGCCGAACGCGGTTCGCTGACCGTGGGCAAGGCCGCCGACTTCGTCGTGCTGTCCCGCGACATCCTCGCCATCGCTCCGGAACGCATCCCCGGCACGGTCGCGGAGACGGTGGTGGTGGCGGGCGAGGTGGTCCACCGGGCCGCCGCCTGACCGGGGTCGCGGGCCGGGCGGGACGGGGTTCACGTCTCCGGTTGGTCCTCGGGACCGGCGGGGGCCGGGAAGCGGCGGTGAACCCGGCAGGCCGAGCGCCCCCAGCCGCGCCTGGGCGCCGGGCTCCATCCGCTTGACGGGGACGGCCTGCTCGGCCGGTCCCCGACGGTTGCGGAAGGCGGGTGGTTCACCGGCGCGGGGTTCCGTCGTCGGCGAACCGGGCGACGGCGGGGGAGTCGTCGTCGAGGCCGCTGCCCACGGCGGCTCCCGGCCGGCCCTTGCGGAAGGCCGCGCAGGCGATCGTGATCGCCGATCCGGCCACCGCCCAGGCCGCCAGCACCAGCATCGGCCCGCCCGCGCCGTTGCCCTTGAAGTAGGCGATGGACCGCGCGGCGTAGGTGCCGGCGCCCGGCGGCAGGGCCGGACCGATGGCGCTCCAGAACGGCGGGAGCAGGGGGTACGGGTAGGCGCCGCCCGCGCTCGGGTTGCCGAACACGACGACCAGCAGGATCGCCAGGCCGATGCCGACGACGCCCGCCAGCCCCTGGAGGGCCAGGGTGATCGCGCCGACCGCGAAGACGACCAGGGTGCCGAGGCCCCACAGGGCCATCAGGGAGCCGGGCAGCGCGTCCAGGACGGGGCCCGCGATGACCGCGCCGAGCAGCCCGGCGACGATCGCGTACGCGAGCAGCGCGCCGAGCCGGATGACCGCGCGGGCGGAGTTGGCGGGCCGGGCCCCGGCGCTGATCGCGAGGATCGCGGCGCACAGGTAGCCGCCGACGCACCAGCCGACGACGAGGTAGAAGGAGCTCAGGCCGCGCCCGTCACCCGTGGCGGACGGGGCCACGTCGGTGATCCGGACGGTGCGGCCCCGGCTCTTCTCCGCGAGGGCGACGACTTCCTCGATGGCCTGGGAGAGGGAGGCTCCGGCGCCGCCCGCGACGAGCAGCCGGTCGGTGGTGCCCTCCGGGTCGACGACCAGGGCGCCGTCCACGTCGCGGTTCTGGATCAGCCGGACGGCGTCCCTCTCGTTCGTGGCCACCCGGGTGTCGAGCGGCTTGCCGGGCAGCCCGTCGAGCTGTTGCGCGGTCCGCTGGGCGAGCGGCGCGGAAGGCGCCGCCACGGCGATCGGGATCCCGCTGGGCTTCGGGTGGTGGAAGGCCCCGATGTAGGAGGTGATGAAGGCCAGCTGGAGGGCCAGTACGCCCAGGACCAGCAGGGCGGCCCGGACGGTCACGGCGTCCTTGATCTCGGCGAGGAAGCTGCCGGGCGGACCCGGGTCGGTGCTCTGGGTGGGCTGGGTCATGCCTCCCACGCTCGGCGTGTCGGGGGCGCGGCGCAGCAGGGGAGGACCGAACGGATGACCGAACAAGTGTTTCGCACGAATATTCGAATTGCTCTATGGTGGAGAGCGGGGGACAGACCGAACGAGCCGGGGGGCATCGAAGGAAGCAGGAGGCCGCGGGTGCCTGGTTTTACGCATCTGCACACCGTTTCGGGGTTCTCCACGCGCTACGGAGCCTCCCACCCGGAACGGCTGGCGGAACGCGCCGTCGAGCGGGGCATGGACGCCCTCGCCCTGACCGACCGCGACACCCTCGCGGGCGCGGTGCGGTTCACCAAGGCCGCCGCCGCAGCCGGGATCCGGCCCCTGTTCGGAGTCGACCTGGCGGTGGCTCCGGCGGCGGACGCGGGGGGCCCTTCGGGCGATCCGGTGTCCGCGCCGGGCGGGACCCCGTACCGACGGCGCGTCCCGGTCAAGGGCGGGGCCTTCGTGGACGAGTCCGCCGCGCGCGCCGTCTTCCTCGCCCGGGACGGCGCCACCGGCTGGGCCGAGCTGTGCCGGATGGTCACCGCCGCGCACGCGGCGGACGCCGCCGCCGACCCGGGCGCCACCGGCACCGCCCGCACCCGGGCGCCGCTGCTGCCCCGGGAGGCCCTGCGCGGCGACGGGGTGTTCGTCCTGCTCGGCCCCGGCTCCGAGGTCGGCCGGGCCCTCGCCGCGGGCCGCCCCGACCGGGCCGCCCGACTGCTCGCGCCCTGGCGGGAGGTCTACGGGGACTCCCTGCGCCTGGAGGCCGTCCACCACGGCCGCGCCGGTACCGGCTCCGGCTCGCTGCGGTTGGCCGCCCGTACGGTCGGCTTCGCCGAGCAGCAGGGCGTACCGGCCGTGCTGACCAACGCCGTCCGGTACGCCGACCCCGGCCAGGGCCCGGTCGCCGACGTCCTCGACGCGGCCCGCCGGCTGGTCCCCGTCGACCCCCGCGGCCCCCACGACACCGGCGAACGCTGGCTCAAGGCCCCCGCCGCCATGGCCGAGGCCGCCGACCGGATCGCCGAAGCCGCCGGGCTGCGCCCCGCCGACGCCCGGCGCCTGCTCGCCCGTACCCGGGAGACCGCCGAGGCCTGCTCCGTCGACCCCGAGGGGGACCTCGGCATCGGCTCCGTGCACTTCCCCGAGGCCCGCCTCGTCGGCGCCGCCCACCGCACCGCCCAGCGGGTCCTCGCCTCGCGCGCCGCGGCCGGCATGGTGCTGCGCGGGCACGCCGGCGAGCGCGCGTACTGGGACCGGATGCACGAGGAACTCGACGTCATCGCCCACCACGGCTACGCCTCGTACTTCCTGACGGTCGCCCAGGTCGTGGACGACGTGAGGGACATGGGCATCCGGGTGGCCGCCCGCGGCTCCGGCGCCGGCTCCCTGGTCAACCACCTCATCGGCATCGCGCACGCCGACCCCGTCGCGCACGGCCTGCTGATGGAACGCTTCCTCTCCAAGCGCCGCCGCGTCCTGCCCGACATCGACATCGACGTGGAGTCCGCCCGCCGGCTGGAGGTCTACCGCCGGATCATCGCCCGCTTCGGCGCCGAACGCGTCGCCACCGTCTCGATGCCCGAGACCTACCGGGTCCGGCACGCCATCCGCGACGTCGGCGCGGCCCTGTCCATGGACCCGGCCGCCGTCGACCGGCTCGCCAAGGCCTTCCCGCACATCCGGGCCCGTGACGCCCGCGCCGCCCTGGAGGAACTGCCCGAACTGCGTTCCGTGCGCGCGCAGTCGTACGGCCGGCTCTGGGACCTCGTCGAGGCGCTGGACGGACTGCCGCGCGGCACCGCCATGCACCCGTGCGGGGTGCTCCTCTCGGACGCCTCGTTGCTCGCCCGCACCCCCGTCGTCCCGACCAGCGGGGAGGGCTTCCCCATGTCCCAGTTCGACAAGGAGGACGTGGAGGACCTCGGGCTGCTCAAACTCGACGTGCTGGGCGTCCGCATGCAGTCCGCGATGGCGCACGCGGTCGCGGAACTGCGCCGGGAGACCGGGCGGGAACTTGACCTGGACGACCCGGCGCAGCTGCCGCCGGGCGACCCGGCGACGTACGAGCTGATCCGCTCCGGCGAGACGCTGGGCTGCTTCCAGATCGAGTCCCCGGGCCAGCGCGACCTGGTGGGGCGGCTCCAGCCCGCCACGTTCCACGACCTCGTGGTCGACATCTCGCTGTTCCGGCCGGGACCGGTCGCCGCCGACATGGTGCGGCCCTTCATCGAGGCCCGGCACGGGCGGGCCCCCGTCCGCTTCCCCCACCCGGACCTCGCCGACGCGCTGCGCGAGACGTACGGGGTGGTCGTCTTCCACGAGCAGATCATCGAGATCGTGCACGTCATGACCGGGTGCGGCCGCGACGAGGCGGACCGCGTCCGGCGCGGGCTGTCCGACCCCGGCTCGCAGGCGCGGATCAAGGTCTGGTTCGCGGCGGCGGCCGGCGGCCGCGGCTACGCGCCCGAGGTGATCGCCCGCACCTGGGAGATCGTCGAGGCCTTCGGCAGCTACGGCTTCTGCAAGGCGCACGCGGTGGCCTTCGCCGTGCCCACCTACCAGTCGGCCTGGCTCAAGACCCACCACCCGGCGGCCTTCTACGCCGGACTGCTGACCCACGACCCCGGCATGTACCCCAAGCGGCTGCTGCTGGCCGACGCCCGGCGCCGGGGGGTGCCCGTGCTCCCGCTCGACGTGAACCGGTCGACGGCCGCCCATCGAATCGAACTGGTGTCCGGTCCGCCGGAGCGGTGGGGGCTCCGGCTCGCCCTCTCCGACGTCCACGGCATCAGCGAGGCCGAGGTCGCGCGCATCGAAGCCGGACGACCCTACGCCTCCCTGCGCGACTTCTGGGACCGGGCCCGGCCCGGCCGCCCGGTCGCCGAACGCCTCGCCCAGGTCGGCGCCCTGGACTGCTTCGGCGCCAACCGCCGTGACCTGATGCTGCACCTGGCGGAACTGCACGGCGCCCACCGCGCCTCGGGCTCCGCAGGCGGCGGGAGCACCCAACTCCCCCTGGGGGGAGGCAGGTCCACCGCCCGCGTCGGCCTGCCCGACCTCGGCGACGCCGAACGGCTCAGCGCGGAACTCGGCATCCTCGGCATGGACGCCTCGCGCCACCTCATGGGCGACCACCACGCCTTCCTCACCGAACTCGGCGTCACCCCGGCCCGCCGGCTGCGGGACACCGACCACGGCCGGACCGTCCTGGTCGCGGGCGCCAAGGCCGCCACCCAGACCCCGCCGATCCGCTCCGGCCGCCGCGTCATCTTCAGCACCCTCGACGACGGCACCGGCCTGGTCGACCTCGCCTTCTTCGACGACAGCCAGGAAGCCTGCGCGCACACCGTCTTCCACTCCTTCCTGCTCCTCGTACGAGGAGTCGTGCAGCGGCGCGGACCGCAGAGCCTCAGCGTGGTCGGCGCCGCCGCCTGGGATCTCGCCGCCCTCGCCGAACTGCGCGCCGGCAGCGGCCTGGAAGCCGTCACCGCCCGGCTCGCCGAACCCCTGCCCCAGGGCTCCGGCGACTCCGGCGACTCCGGCCGCCGCATCCACCTGCCGACCGGCTACGAGATGAACCCGTGGGCCGACCTCCGCCCGCCCGGCGAAGGCGCCGCGACCGGCCGCAAGTTGTGGCACTCCAGCCCCGGGAGCGCCGGATGACCGCGATCCTCCACGTCCGCTGCGCCCCCGCGCTCCCCGAGCGGGGCTACCGCGACGTCCTGGACCTGCTCCGCGAGTTCTCCCCCCTCGTCCAGGCCCTGCCGCCGCGCGCCGCCCTCGTCCAGGCGCGCGGCGCCCAGCGGTACTTCGCCGCCGACGCCCCCCGCATCGCCGAGGTCGTCCGGCTGCGCGCCGTGGCCCGCCTCGGCACCGACGTGCGCATCGGCGTCTCCACCACCTGGGCCGTCGCCGCCACGGCCTCCGCGCGGATCCCCGGATCCGGCGGGATCCTCGCCGTGCCCGCGGACGAGGTCGCCGCGTTCCTCGCGCCGCTGCCCGTGGAGGAGCTGCACGGACTCGGGGCCCGGCAGGCCGAAGCGCTGCGCGGGTACGGGCTGCACACGGTCGGGGCGCTCACCCGGGTCCCGCCCGGAGTCCTGGAACGGATCCTCGGCAAACGGGCCGGCCGCACCGTCGCCGAACGCGCCCGCGGCGTCGACCCCCGCCCCGTCACCCCGCGGGACCTGCCCGCCTCCGCCGTCGTGCGCACCCGCTTCACCCGGCAGGAACTCGACGGCCCCCGCACCCGGGCCGCCCTGCTCGCCCTCGTGGTCCGGCTCGGCGCCGGCCTGCGCGAACGCCGGCAGGCCGCCCGCTCCCTTGGCCTGACCCTCCACTTCGCGGACGGCACCCGCTGGGAGAGGTCCCGGCGGCTCACCGAGGCCTCCGCGCACGACGAGGACCTGCGCACCCTCGCGTACCGCCTGATGTACGCGGCGGGACTCCAACGGGCCCGGCTGACCGGCATGACGCTGCGCGCCGAGGACCTCACCGGCGCGGCCGGGGTCACCCGGCAGCTCTCCCTCGACCCCGTCCGCGAATCCCGCCTCACCGTCGAAGCCGCCGTCGACCGGGCCAACGCCCGCTTCGGCCCGGGCACGGTCAGGCCGGCGTCCACCTTCCTGGCGGATCACGTCCCCGGGGTGGTCGCGGCCTGACTCACAGGTCTTCGAGCATCAGCCGGGCCGTTTCCGTACGCAGGGACGTGGTCTGGGCCTGGATCAGGTGGAACTGCGCCTCGCGGGAGAGCCGGCCGGCGGTGTGCCCGTACTGGATCGCGCGGCCGCCCGTCACGGCCACGCAGGTCGCGGCGGCCCGCACGGCCAGGTCCAGCGCGGCCGCCCGCAGCGCGAGCCGCTCCGCCGCCCCCTCGCCCGGCGGGAGTTCGTCGCGCAGCGCGTACGCCCGCGCCCGCAGCCCGGCCGTCCGGCGGGCGACCCGTACGCCGAGGTCCTCGTACGGGGGCGACGCGAGCAGGAAGTCGGCGGTGGCCCGCAACTGGCCGAAGACCGCGGGCTGGGCGTCGGCGTTCTCCAGGTCGTACGCCCGGATCCAGTCGGCCCGCGGTTGTCGGCCCAGCACCCGGGCGTCGGGCACGTGGACGTCGCGCAGCTCCACGGAAGCCGTGTGCGTACCGCCCATCGCCCACAGCGGGGCCCCCGCGACGGTGGTCATGCTCCCGTCCGATGCCCGGTCGACCAGCGCGAGGACCACCTCGTCGGAGGCGGTGACGGCCCCGACGAACAGGGAGTCGGCCGCCTCCCACCCGGTCACCCAGGGGGCCCGGCCGGCCAGCCGCCACCCGCCCGGTACCCGTTCGGCGGTGACCGGCGGGCGCGGGTGGCGCAGGAAGGCGAAGCCGGCCGTGGCCCGTCGGGTGCCACCGGCCAGCGCGGGCAACCATTCCTCGCGCAGCGCGGCGCCCACCGGGCCGTCCGCCGCGAGCAGCGCCTTGGCCAGCGGAACGTGCTGGGTCCACACGAACCACGTCGACGGGTCCACCGCCGCCAGCACCTCGTGCACCTCCCGGCCCACCTGACGCGGTGTCAGCTCGCTCCCCGGTGCCGGTTCGTATCCGATCAGGCCGTACGCGCCGCAGGCGGTCAGCGCCTCCAGGTGCCCGGCGGGCACCCCCGCCCGGGCCGTCCGCTCCGCCTCGGGCCGCAGGACGCGTACGGCGGTCTCCGTGACGGCCGCGACCAGCGGATCGGCCGCCAGGGCCGGGGGAGCGGCGAGTTCGGTACCGGCACCAGGGGCCCTCTGCATGGCCGTGCTCACCTCAACCGGGGGTTCGGGGGCGCCCATTGTTCCCGAGCGACACCGGAGAAGTACTCGACACGCGATTTTTTACCGACGCGTAACTTCCCTGTCTTGCTACTCGCCCGTAATTTAACGACAGCAGCCCCACCTTGTGATCCGGATCACGGGCCGAACCCCCACGCATTCCCCTTGACCCGCAAGGAGATCACACGATGCTGCCCTGGAGACGCCTGCTCCGCCCGCTGGCCGTCCTCACCCTCACCGCCGCCGCCCTCGTCGCCCCCACCGGCGCGGCGCAGGCGGCGCCGACCGCACCCAGCAGCGGCTGGAACAACTGGTCCTGCAAGCCGTCCGCCGCGCACCCCCGCCCCGTCGTCCTCGTCCACGGCACCCTCGGCAACTCCGTCGACAACTGGCTCGGGTTCGCGCCGTACCTCGTCCACCGCGGGTACTGCGTCTACTCCCTGGACTACGGACAGCTCCCCGGCGTGCCCTTCTTCCACGGCCTCGGCCCCATCGACAAGTCGGCCGGCCAGCTCGACGTCTTCGTCGACAAGGTCCTCGCCGCCACCGGCGCCTCCAGGACCGACATCGTCGGCCACTCGCAGGGCGGCATGATGCCGCGCCACTACCTGAAGTTCCTCGGCGGCGCCGCCAAGGTCAACGCGCTCGTCGGCATCGCCCCCGACAACCACGGCACGACCCTCCTCGGCCTCACCCAACTCCTCCCGTACTTCCCCGGAGCCGAGGACCTGATCAGCACCGCGACCCCGGGCCTCGCCGACCAGATCGCCGGATCCCCCTTCCTGACCCGGCTCAACGCGGGCGGCGACACCGTCCCCGGCGTGAAGTACACCGTGATCTCCACCCGGTACGACCAGGTCGTCACCCCGTACCGGAGCCAGTTCCTCGACGGGCCGAACGTCCGCAACGTCGTGCTCCAGGACCTGTGCGCCCTGGACTTCTCCGAGCACGTCACCATCGCCCTGACCGACCGACTGACCTGGCACGAGGCGCTCAACGCCCTCGACCCGGCCAACGCCGAACGGACCACCTGCGCGTCGGTCTTCGACTGACGCGCAGGTGGTCCGCGGCGGGAGGGCGCCGTTGGGGCGGCGCCGTGGATCATGACACCCGGGTCGGGGCCCTCGGCCCCGACCCGGGTCCGGTGCTCAGCGGCCGTGCCGGCCCGCGATCGCGCGGCGGCGGGCCAGCCCGAACAGGACGGCCGCGCCGGCGGCCAGCGCGCCCGCGCCGGCGATCGCGATCGTCGGGGTGGCGCCGCTGCCGCCGGTCTCCGCGAGGTTGTCGCCCTTGGCGACCACCGGCGACGAGGACGCGAGCGGCGCGGGGCCGCCGGTGTCGGTGCGACCGTTGGTCTTCGCGTCGTCGTCCCCGTGACCGTTGTGCTCCACCGAGGACTTGTCCGCGCCGTCCGCGATCTGCTGGTCCGTCGGGGCCTGCGGCTTCGGGGCCTGCCCGCCGGTGGCGGGCGTGGCGGGGGCGGAGGTGACCGTGCCCGGCTTGGCGCTCGGCTTCGTACCCGTCGGCGCGCTCGCCGAGGCGCTCGGCTTGCCACCGGGGGCGGGCGCGGTCGTACCGCCGCCCGCGGAACCCCCGTTGTCCTTCCCGAAGACGACGTCCGAGCAGGTGTAGAAGGCCTCCGGGCTGTCCGAGCGCTGCCAGACGCTGTAGACGAGGTGGCGGCCGGTCTTCTTCGGGACCGTCCCGCTGAACACGTAGTCGCCGTTCTGCATCCCCGGGTCGGTGACCTTCGCGAACGGCGCCGCCTCCAGGTCGGACCACTTCAGCGGCTTCGTCGGGTCGTAACCGTCCTTCGTCACGTACAGCTCGAAGGAACCCCTGTGCGGGGCGGTGCCCTTGTAGCGGAAGGTGTGCGCGCCCGCCGTCATCGGGCTCGCCGGCCAGTCCGCGCGGGGCAGGTCCAGGCCCTTGTACTTGGCGTTGCCCGCCGAGCACAGCTGTCCGTCCGGGATCAGGGACTTGCTCTTGCCGGCCGCGTTGGCGATGTTCACCGCGTTCCAGTCGTAGAACGCCTGCGCCCCGCTCGCCGCGACGGCCGCCTTGCACGCCGCCGACTTCGGGGACTCCGGACCCTCCGCGTAGCACGCCGCCACCCGGCTGACCGGGTCCGTCATCGAGCCGTGGGCGGCCGCGGGCACGGTGGCGTACGCGGCCACCGCGAGCGGGGCGAGACCGACGACGGCGATCCGGGTGGCGGTGCGGCGTACGGGCATGGGGGAACTCCTTCGGGCACGGGGCAGGGTGCGCCAGCGGGCCCGGACTGCGCGGCGCCGCCCCCGAATCGGGACCCGGCGCCGTCCCCGGCCCTCCCTGGCCCCGCCAAGCTAGCCCGCCGAAACGCCCGCTCCGCCCCCTCGCACCCACCGAAGCCGATCCTTAGGCTCCACTTAAGGCAGGGACAAGCGGGGGCTCAGGTACGGGGCCCAGGCGTCGACGGATCCGGCGTGCACCGGCATGCCGAAGCGCCCGGGGACGTGATCACGGCCCCGGGCGCTCGCGCCCGTCAGGTGTTTTTCGGGGCCGGTGGTTCGTGGCCCGGGTAGACGTGGGCGGGGGTGACGATGTCGGTGACGGCCTCGCCGAAGAGGGTGCTGGGCTCCTGGCCGTCATGGAGGTTGTCCGTGTTGAGGAGGATGACCATGGTGGCCTGCGCCTCGGGCAGGTATACCGGGAGGACCTCGTAGCCGGGGATCGAGCCGTTGTGGCCGATCCAGCCCTGGATGTTGAAGATGCCCAGGCCGTAGCCGTCGCCCGGGATGTTCATCGGGGTGGTCCTCAGGCGCTCGGCCTGCGTCGCGGGCTTCAGGAGCGTGCCGGTGGCGAGCGTGCGGGCCCAACTGCGCAGGTCGTCCAGGTCGGAGGCCATCGCGCCGGCGGCCCACCCCCAGGAGGGGTTCCAGGCGGTCGCGTCCACGGTGCTGCCCGAGGGCGTCTGGTCGGTGTAGCCGTGCGCGTACGGGACCGGCAGCGCCGCGTTCGTGGGGAAGACCGTGTTGCGGAGCCCGGCCGGTTCGATGACGTCCCGCTCGATGACCTCGTTCAGCGGCCGGCCGGTCACCTTCTCCAGCACCAGACCGAGGAGGATCAGGTTGGTGTTGGAGTAGTCGAACCGTGCGCCCGGCGCGAACTGCACGGGGTGCTTGAAGGAGTAGTCGAGCAACTGGCGTGGGGCGATGGGCTTTTCCGGCGCGGATTCGAGCCGCTTGATGAAGTCCGCGTCCTGGCTGTAGTTGAAGAGCCCGCTGCGCGCATGCCGGCCAGTTCGCGCAGGGTGATGCGGTCCCCGTTCGGGACGCCCTCGACGTACTTGCCGATGGGGTCGTCCAGGCCGACCTCGCCCCGGTCGACCAACCGCAGGAGGGCGGTGACGGTGAACGTCTTCGTCTCGCTGCCGATGCGGACGTGCAGCCCGGTCGTCATGGGCGCGCCCGTCGCCTTGTCCGCCACGCCGAAGGTCCTGACGTAGCTCCCCTTGCCCGGCGCCCACAGCCCCACGATCGCGCCCGGCACCCCCGTCTCGCGCATGACCCGGCGCAGGGCGGCGTCCAGCCGCGCCGCGACGGCCGGCGTGAGCTGTGGGAAGTCGTCGTCGGTGCTCGGCGAAGGGGCGGCGGGGGCGGCGGTCACGGACCGCGCGGGCGGCTGGGCCCCGTACGCGGACCCCGTGAGCATCGGGGCGGCGAGCAGGCCCGCGGCGGCGGCGGTCGCGCAGGCCCGGCGGAGCCGGATGTGGGTTGGCGTCACGGCAGTCTCCGGTCGTCCGGGAACCAGGCGAACCACCTCAGCGTAGGCCCGCCCCACCCCGGTCGCGCGGTGAGCCGTCCGGGGCCCGGCCGCGGGGATCTACGGGAGGAGCGGGGCGAGGCCGTCGGGGGCCTTGGCAAGGTCCTCCAGCGCGTCCAGGGCCCGCACCGCCCGGGCGGCCGCCTCGGGGTCGCGCGTCCGCAGGCCGCTCGCCTCGAACTCGTCCTCGTCGAGCCGCAGCACCGACGCCCCGTCCGCGGACACCCACAGGTCGAGGTCCAGGTCCTCGACCAGGATCTCGCCCTCGCGGACCACCGCCGGGCGCGTGATGTCGCAGTACCAGCCCTTGAGGACGCCCTCGCCGGTCCACACCTCCTTCACCGCGTACCAGCGCGTCCGCCAGAAGTGCTCGACGAACACGTCGCCGGGTTCGAAGCGTACGAAGCCGAAGTCCTTGACGCCCTCGGCCGCCCAGGGCGCGCGCACGGAGATCCGGTCGCCGTCGTCGGCCACCTCCGTCGCCGGATAACGGATCTTGGTGCGGCCCGCCTTGGTCAGGGTGACGGTCCACCGGCGGGTGTTCATCGGGCGGCTCCCGCCTTCTTCGTGTAGCGCGTCTCGGACGCGCAGATCTCGTACCCGAACCACCGGTTGATGGCGAGCATCGGTTCGTTCCCGCTGTCGTTGCCGGTGAACGCCTCCCGGTACCCCGCGGCGCGGGCCCGGTGCAGGGAGTCGGTCTTGGCGAGCTTGGCCAGTCCGCGGCCGCGGAAGGCGCGCAGGGTGCCGGTCATCGCCGAGCCGTAGCGGCCGGCCCCGTCGGTCCGCGCCGCGGAGAAGGCCGCCACGACCCCGTCGACGAGGACGGCCGTGGTCAGCTCGTGGTCGAGGCCCGGGTCGAGCCACACGTCGTTCAGCCAGTCCTCGTAGTCGTCCAGCCCGACCGGCACGTCCCCCGGCTCGTCGGCCGTCGCCTCGGCGTCGGCCCGGTACAGGGGGCGCGGATCGGAGGCGAAGGCGCTGCCGGGGCGCAGCTCCACCCCGGCGGGCAGCCGCGCGGGCAGCGGCGGCAGGGTGGCGGCCGTCAGGTCCAGGCGCAGGAAGTGCGCCGAACGGCTCGGTCGGTACCCGCGCCGCTCCGCGAACGCCCGGTGCTCCGGCTCGTCCAGCACCCAGGTGTACGTGTCCACCACGTCCAGGGCCGCCAGATGCTCCTCGGCCGCCCGAACCAGTAGGCCGCCGGCGCCCAGTCCGCGGTGCTCGGGGTCGACGTACGCGTTGAGGTACGCCTGTCCGGGCTCCGTTCCCCGGTGGGCCACGCCCACCGAGACGGTGCCGACGGGAAGTCCACCGGCCTCGGCGAGCAGGACGCGGTGGTGGCCGTCGGGGTGCGCGGAGGTGAGCTCGTGGCCCACGCCCGCCGCGGTGGTGATGAGGAAGGGGAGTGCGGAACGGCGTACCCGGACGACGGATTCGGCGTCGGCGACGTCGCCCGCACGGAGGTCGCGGATCGTGGGAATCATGTGGCCGACGCTACGTCCGCGAGGGTGGGGGACGCCTCCGAATTACTTGGCGGTGGGGGAGAATCGGCCGGGTGACCCCGACGAACCTGAAGATCACTCTTGACGACGGGGCGGGATCGCCCGCCCCCTACGAGCAGCTGCGCGCGCAGATCGCCGACCGGGCCCGGTCCGGGAAACTGCCGGCCGGCTTCAAGCTGCCCACCGTACGGGGACTGGCGGAGGAGCTGGGACTGGCCGCCAACACCGTCGCGAAGGCCTACCGGGCCCTGGAGACCGACGGGGTCATCGAGACGCGGGGCCGCAACGGCACCTTCGTCGCGGCGGCCGGGGAAGGCGCCGCCCGCGAGGCCGCCGGGGCCGCGCAGGCCTACGCGGAACGGGCCCACCGGCTGGGCCTGACCCGCGAACAGGCCCTGGCGGCGGCCACGGAGGCCCTCCGGGCCCGGTACGGGAAGTAGCCCCGGCGCGTGCCCCCGGTGCCGTCGGGGCGCCCCTCGGCGTCAGAGGTAGAGGCCCGCTTCCCGGTCGGGGGACTGCGCCGGCAGGACGGCGGCCGGGCCGGTGCCGCGCCGCAGGGCGAAGAGCTCGGCCAGGGTGGCGCCCTCGCGGGACACGCCCTCGTCGGTGCCGAGCCACTCCACGGCCTCCCCGTGGGTCAACCGGCCGACCTCGACGCGGGCCAGGCAGCGGCCCGGCCGGACCACCGCCGGGTGGAGCCGCTCCAGGTCCTCGTTGGTGGTGACGCCGACCAGGACGTTGCGGCCCTGACCGAGCAGACCGTCCGTCAGGTTCAGCAGCCGTGACAGCGCCTGGCCCGCGGTGTGCCGGGCCTCGCCGCGGATCAGCTCGTCGCAGTCCTCCAGCAGCAGCAACCGCCAGCGGCCCTTCGCCGTGCCCTCGTCCTCGCCGATCGCGATGTCCATGAGGTAGCCGACGTCGTTGAACAGCCGCTCCGGGTCCAGGACGCAGTCCACCTGGCACCAGTCCCGCCAGGACCGGGCCAGCGTGCGCAGCGCCGAGGTCTTGCCGGTGCCGGGCGGTCCGTGCAGCAGGAGCAGCCGCCCGGCGATGTCGTCCGGGGTGACCTTCATCAGCCGGTCCATCGCACCGGCCACCGGAGCCGTGTAGTTGGGGCGGACCTCGTCCCAGGTGCCCGCGGAGATCTGCCGGGTCGTGCGGTAGGGGCCGCGGCGCGGGGAGACGTACCAGAAGCCCATCGTGACGTTCTCCGGCTGCGGTTCGGGCTCGTCCTGCGCCCCGTCCGTAGCCTCGCCCAGGACCCGTTCGGCCACCTCGTCGCTGACCGCCGTCACGGTCACGTCGGCGCCCCGGCTCCACCGGGAGACCAGCAGCGTCCAGCCCTCGCCCTCGGCGAGGGTCGCGCTGCGGTCGGTGTCGCGCGCCGAGCGCAGGACGGTCGCCGCCGGGGGTAGCAGCGTCGCCTCCGTCTTCACCCGTTCGATGGAAACGCTCTGCGAATAGGGCTGTTCGCCGGACGCGAAGCGGCCCAGGAACAGCGCGTCGACCACGTCCGACGGCGAATCGCTGTCGTCGACATTGAGCCGGATCGGCAGCACGGCATGCGGGTCTGGTGGCATGGCGCCCATGATCCGGCACGAACTGGCCTCCTGCACCTGTGTTTCGCCGGATGGGGTGTCCGAATTCCCTCTTCAAACGCGTCGGGAGTGAAGATTCCGGCGCGTTCCCACCCCGAACATTCTTGGCATGAACGCTTCCAGAAACCGCCGGCTGCTTGTACCACGGACTCAGGAGTAACCCCCACAAGGAGCCGCACACATGAGCATGAGAATGTCGCGCTTCGCAGCACTCGCCTCCACCCTGGTCCTCGCCGCGGGTACCGCCCTGTTCGGCGCCGGTCAGGCGTCCGCCGCCCAGGCCGATTTCGGATACGTCGCCCTCGGCGACTCGTACTCCTCCGGCGTCGGCGCCGGCAACTACGACAGCGGGAGCGGCAACTGCAAGCGCACCAACCGGGCCTACCCAGCCCTGTGGGCCGCCGCCCACTCCCCGCAGACCTTCTCCTTCACCGCGTGCTCGGGCGCCCGTACCGGTGACGTCCTCGCCAACCAACTCGGCCCGCTCAACTCCGGCACCGACCTCGTCAGCATCACCATCGGCGGCAACGACGCCGGATTCTCCGACGTCATGACGACGTGTGTGCTCCAGTCGGAGTCCACCTGCGTCAACCGCGTCAACCAGGCGAAGGGGTACGTCGACTCCACGCTGCCCGGTCAGCTCGACCAGGTCTACAACTCCATCCGCGGCCGTGCGTCCGGCGCCAAGGTGGTCGTCATCGGCTATCCCCGCTTCTACAAGCTGAACGGCAACTGCGTCACCGGCCTCACCGAGGGCGAACGCTCCGCCATCAACGGCGCGGCCGACCACCTCAACGCCGCCATCGCCAAGCGCGCCGCCGACCACGGCTTCACCTACGCCTCGGTCGCCGGCGCCTTCACCGACCACGAGATCTGCTCCGGCAACGCGTGGCTGCACAGCCTCAACTGGCTCAACATCGGCGAGTCGTACCACCCCACGGCCGCCGGTCAATCGGGTGGCTACCTGCCGGTCTTCACGTCGAAGGCCTGAGCCCCTGGCCCGAGTACCCGGGCCTCAGCCCCGGGGAGTGAGCCTCAGGAAGTGAGCTCCGGACCCGGCGCCCCGGAGGGCGTCGGGTCCGCAGACCCGGACGTCGACGGCGTCGGCGAACCGGACGGGGAAGGGGAGGGCGGCGTACCCGTCGGGGTCGGCGCCGCGCAGGTCACCGAGAAGTCCAGCCACGCGGAGTCCGTCCGCACCGGCTGCCGCACCTCCAGCCGCACCGCGTCGGCCAGGACGGCCCCCGCCCGGTGCGCGAGCTCGGTGTGCAGGAGCTGCCGGGTCCGCGGCCCGCCCTCCTCGTACGCGAGGCTCACCCAGCCCTGCCCCGTCGGCACCCCGCTGCGCGTGGCCCACCGGTACTCCAACTCGGCGGGGGTGCGGGCGACCTCCAGGGTGGCGGTGAAGGCGGGCGCGCCCACCGCGGGCGGCGGGCAACTCCCGCTGTACGCGGCCCGCAGGGTGTGGACGTGGACGGTGACCACCTGAGCGGCCGCCGTCCCGGCGGACACCGAAGCGGAGGCGGAGGCCGAAGCCGAGGGCGACGGGGAGGCGGAGGCCGACGCGGAGTCCGGGGCAGCGGCCGAGGGGACCGACGCCCCGGCGCCCTTCCCGTCGCCGCCCGGGGGGTCCTCGAACAGCAGCCACACCAGTACGCCCAGGGCCACGAGCAGCACCACGACCCCGAGGACCAGCACCGTCCCCGCGTTCCCCTGCCGCGAAGCCGCCCCCGGCCCGGGCTCCCGTACCGGCACCGGCATCGCCGGCGTGTCCGCCCCGTACGGGCCGCCGCCCTCCTGCCGCAGCCGCACCGTCGTCGCCGCGGCGCCCGGCCCCGACACCGGGCCGCCGGAGGCCCGTGCGGCGCCGCCCGCGCCGATCACGCGCAGCATCCGGGTGGCCTCCGCCGGGTCCAGCCGCCGCTCCGGGTCCTTGCGCAACAGCCCCTCCAGTACGGGCTCCAGGGCGCCGGCCCGGCGGGGCGGCGGCAACTCCCCGTCCACCACGGCCCGGAGCGTCGACAGCGGGGTGTCCTGCCGGAACGGCGAGACCCCCTCCACGGCCGCGTACAGCAACACCCCGAGCGACCACAGGTCCGACTCCGGCCCAGGGTCGCGCCCGAGCGCCCGCTCCGGCGCCAGGAACTCGGGGGAGCCGATGACCTCGCCGGTCATCGTGATGGCCGAGGAGCCCTCCAGGCTCGCGATGCCGAAGTCGCCCAGCACCACCCGTCCGTCGTTGGCGATCAGCACGTTGGCCGGTTTGACGTCGCGGTGCAGCACGCCCGCCTCGTGGGCCGCGCGGAGCGCGGCGAGCACCTGCTCGCCGAGGTGCGCCGCCCGCTGGGGGCTCATCGGTCCCTCGGCCTCCAGCACCTCCGCCAGCGAGAGTCCGCGCACCAGCTCCATCACGATCCAGGGGCGGCCGTCCTCGTTCGGCACGTCGTAGACCGTGACGACCCCGCGGTGCGAGACCCGGGCCGCCGCCCAGGCCTCCCGTTCCAGGCGCCGGTACATGCGCGCCATCCCGGCCGCGTCCGTCCCGGCGGGCGCGCGCACCTCCTTGACGGCGACCTCGCGGCCCAGCACCTCGTCCCGGGCCCGCCACACGATCCCCATGCCCCCGCGGCCGAGCGGACCGAGCAGCCGGTACCGTCCGGCGACGACACGCGCGGCGTCGTCACTTTCGTTCCCACTCACGCCTACCCCCATGCGTCAACGGGTGATCACTCCAAGTTAGCGCAGGAGGGGTTCGTCGGCCCCTGTCGTGACGACAATCTCCACGAGGCTCCCCAAGTGGGCCGATTTGTGCGGAGAGTGACGAATGACTGCGTTGAGTAATCTTCAACTACCCGTAAGGACAGGGGTAATTCACACCACCGGGATACCCGAGCGCGACGCGGGGGCGATAGGGTTAACCTGCCCGGGCCGGGTGCCCTCGTACGGGTGGGGAGAGACATGGAACAGATAGCAATGCGCAGCAGGCCGCCCCGCGTGCCTGCCATCACCTGCGGCAGCAAAGCGACAAGCTCGCGCCTCGACCGTCACCTCGCGGTGTTGGGCGGCCCCGCCGTCCCGCACCACGAGGCCGCCGAGGCGACCCTGCTGATGCGTGAGCTCACGTCCCGCGACCACACGCACGTACAGCGGAGCCGGAGCGCGCGCGTCGCGCTCTTCGCGCCGCTGCGCAGGCTGCGGCGCACGCTCTTCGGCAGCCGCCGCTCGTAACTGCCCCGTAGTGCAGCCGGTCGCCCCGGCCGCACCCCGGCACCCGTCCCTACGCGCCGGCGTCTCCCCGGCCTCCGGCGATCACACCGTCCCGGCGCAGCCCCGCGATCTGCGCGCCCGTCATCCCCAGGGCGCGCAGCAGGGGCTCGTCGTGCTCGCCGAGCGCGGGCACCGCACCCATGCGCGGTGCCACGCCGCCCGGCAGCCCGATCGGCGGCAGCAACGCCCGCAGCGGGCCCACCGGCGAGTCCACCTCCCGCCAGCGCTCGCGCGCCGCCAACTGCGGGTGCCCGGCCAGCTGCGCCACCGAGTTCAGCCGGGCACAGGCGATCCCCGCCTCCTCCAACCGGCGGACCGCCTCGTCCGCCCCCAGTACCGCGAGCGCCGCCGCCACGACCGCGTCCGTCTCCGCGCGGCCCCGGGTGCGCGCCGCGTTCGTCGCGAACGCCGGGTCCTCGGCCAGGTCCGGCCGCCCCAGCACCTGCCGCGCCAACCGCCGCCACTCCCGGTCGTTCTGCACCGACAGCAGCACCCGGTCCCCGTCCGCCGTCGGGTAGGCGTCGTACGGGGCGATCACGGCGTGCGCGAGCCCCGTGCGCACGGGCTGCTCCCCGCCGTGCATCGTGTGGTGCAGCGGATGCCCCATCCACTCGGCGAGCGAGTCCAGCATCGAGACCTCGACGGGGCCGCCTCGCCCGGTGACGCCGCGGCGCAGCAGCGCGGCGAGGACGCCCGAGAAGGCGTACATGGCCGCCGCGATGTCGGCGGCCGGGATCCCGGCCTTCACGGGCTCCTCCGGGGTGCCGGTCACGGACACCAGGCCCGCCTCGCACTGCACGAGCATGTCGTAGGCCCGCTTGTGGGCGTACGGGCCCCGCGGACCGTAGCCCGAGACGTCCACGGCGATCAGTCGCGGGTGGCGGGCGCACAGCGTGGCCGCGTCGAGTCCGAGGCGGGCGGCGGCCCCGTGCGCGAGGTTCTGGACGAAGACGTCGGCCCCGTCGAGCAGCCGGTGCAGCACCTCCAGGCCGCGCGGGTCCTTCAGGTCGAGCGTCAGGGACTCCTTGCCGCGGTTGGCCCACACGAAGTGCGAGGCCAAACCGTGGGCGGCGGTGTCATAGGCGCGGGCGAAGTCCCCGCCGTCGGGGCGCTCGACCTTGATCACGCGGGCGCCGAGGTCGGCCAGCTGACGGGTGGCGAAGGGCGCCGAGACGGCCTGCTCGACGGCGACGACGGTGATCCCGGCGAGGGGGAGGGGCTCGGTTCCGGGGCGGGGGTGCGGGTGGGAATCGTTGTCCATGACACCGATCCCTATCCCGGCAGGCCCCGGCCTGTCACCAGGCACGGACGTGGCGCCGACGGTTCGCCCGGGTTCGTCCGCGTACGGTCCCGGGATGTCGGACCGCGTACGGAGGTCCACGGAGGTCAGAGCAGCGCGAACTGGCCGCCCGGGCCCTCCTCCTGGTGGTCCAGCACCGAGGCGGGCCGGCGGGACGCGCGCGGCGGCGGCAGCACCCCGCCGGCCGCGAGTTCCGCGGTCGTCAACAGCGGCCCGGGGGTGAACGCGGCCCGCTCCGGGGCCAGCTCCGCGAGCAGCGCCAGGGTCGTCACCAGCGCGAGCAGCTCCGAGGTCCAGGCCTGCGGCCACCCGGCGGGGCCCAGCGCGTCCAGCCCGTCCGCGTCCGGCCCGCGGTGCGCGCACCGGGCGGCGAACCAGACCTCCAGGACGCGGACGCCCTGGGCCTCGTACTCCCACGCCGCCTCCGGCACGGGGGCGACGACCCCGTCCCCGAGGGTCAGCGTCAGCGTCCGCGGGTCGTACGCGAGGCCGTCCGGCCAGCCCGTGACCGCCGCCCGTACGTACGGGCGCCGCCCGCCGGGCAGCCTCGGCGGCTCCCCGCCCCGCGCCCCGCGCAGCTGGACGGACAGCAGGCGGTGCCCCAGCTCCAGGCCCGCCCGCCAGCGCTCCGGATCGGCCGCCAGGGGCACCTCGTACCCCCGGGGTCCCGGGCGGCCCGCGGCGAGGATCCAGCACAACACGTCCTCCGGAGTGACCCAGCCGCCGTGGCGCTCGCCGAGCAGCGTCAGCAGCCCCGGCGCGAGGTTCGGCTCGGCGCCGCCCGGCCGGCGGTGCAGCGGCCGGATCCGGCCCAGCCGGCCCGCCGGGAGGTGGGCCGTGACCAACAGCTCCGGGGTCTCCACCGCGAACAACTGGTACCCGTCCCGGACCCGCCACAGCTCCGGCCGGGCCGCGTCGATGAGCCGCTGGTCGGGCAGCAGCCACTGTTCGTCGAAGGGGGCCCGGAGCACCCGTACGGGTTCGGGGAACGGGCCGGGCTCGTCGGCGAGCCGGGCCGTCGCGGAACGCTGCCCCGGCAGCGCGGCGGCGCCGGCGGCGGTCGTACGGCTCCGGGACGGGCGGAACAGCCGCTCCCGCTCGGCCCCTTCGGCGCTCGTCAGCGCCGTCCAGCGGGCCCGCAGCGTGGCCGGGTCGGGGGCCGCGACCCAGTCCCGGCCCAGGCGCAGGCCGCCCACGGCCCAGGGCATCAGGTCGTCCAGCAGCGGGTTCGGCGGCGGTGTCTCAGCGCTCACCCGGCAGATGGTAGCGACGCCCCACGGGGCCGGGCCCCGTCCTGGCCGAAGCGTTACGCTCCTTATGGGAGTGGATGCGGCATTTCTGCCCATCCGTACCGACGGAGGAGCGGCCATGAGCCAGTACGACGAGTACACGACGCCTTCGCAGGCCGAGGGCGAGCGCCTCGACGAGGACCTGGACGAGACCCAGCGCAAGCAGCGCCACCCGCAGACCACGCGCACCACCCCCTCCCAGGCCGAGGGCGAACGCGCGGCGGACGACGACCGGAAGTGACGGCGGGGGGCGCGCCGACCTCGGGCCCCGTCGCCGGGCTCCCCCCGGGTTGAGTGCGCCTCCCGGGGTTCAGGGCGCTTCCCGGGGGTTCAGGGCGCTTCCCGGGGTGCAGGGCGCCTGCCGGGGTTCAGGGCGCGTCCCGGGCTTCAGGGCGCGTCGACCGTCACCGTGAAGGAGAACCGGTCGCCCCGGTACCGGATGCGGGCCACGTCGGCGACCCGTCCGTCCTCGTCGTAGGTCACGCCCGTGTAGTGCAGGATCGGGCTCAGCAACGGCACCCCGAGCAGTTCGGCCGTCACGGGGTCCGCCAGCCGGGCCTCGACCGTGTCCGTGATCCGGCTGATCCGCACGCCGACCACGTCGCGCAGCACCTTCGTCATCGGCCACCGCGCCAGGTCCGCCAGGTCCACGCCCTCGGCCAGGTCCGGACGGACCGCGTTCTCCGCCCAGTTCGACGGCTCGTCGCTCTCGCCGTCGTACCGGAGCCTGCGGTACGTGACCACCTCGGGCGTGTCCGGGAAGTGCTCCAGCAGTTCCCCGGACACCGGGGTCCGTTCGTGGCCGAGGATCGTCGTGCGCTCGCCCGACTGCTGCGCGACGATCGCGTCCACCGAACCCAGCAGCCGCACCGGGGCGCCCCGCCGCGCGCCCGGCTCGATGAAGGTCCCGCGCCGCCGGTGCCGGCTGATCAGGCCCTCGCCCTCCAGCTCCTTGAGTGCCTGGCGCATCGTCAGGACGCTCACCCCGTAGTGCTCGGCGAGCTGTTCCTCGGTCGGCAGCCGCAGCGAGGCGTCCGGGGTGCGACCGAGTATCGAGGCGCGCAGGGACTGCGACACCTGATACCAGAGCGGCAACTTCCGGTTCAGTACGAGGGAGTCGGGAGCGAAGGCGGTCACGGGTGGTTCTCCGTACGGCTGGCTGGACGTCATGCGGTGCGCGGCGGTAACGCGGGCGGGCGGGGGTGCGGGCGGAGGCGGGGGCCGAAGGCGGAGCGGGTGCGCGGCCGGTTTCGCGCCGGCGTCCCCGCCCTGGTCCTCGTGTCCGTCCTCGTCCTCGCGCTCGCCCCCGCTCCCGCCCCCGTTCCCACCGCGCATGCGCATGTTAGGCGCGGAAGTGGCGTTCGAGACCCTGCCACACGTCGTCGTATCCGCGCTGGAGGTGGTCCGCGTCGGCCGCCTGCGGGGTGGCGGTGATCGGCCAGCGGGTCTCGAACATGAAGGCCAGCCCGTCGTCGATCTTCTGCGGCTTCAGCTCGGCGGCGCTCGCCTTGTCGAAGGTCTCCCGGTCCGGCCCGTGCGCGGACATCATGTTGTGCAGCGAGCCGCCGCCGGGGACGAAGCCCTCGGCCTTCGCGTCGTACGCGCCCTCGATCAGGCCCATGTACTCGCTCATCACGTTCCGGTGGAAGTACGGCGGCCGGAACGTGTCCTCGCCGACCAGCCAACGCGGTGCGAACACCACGAAGTCGACGCCCGCGAGCCCGGGAGTGTCGGACGGCGAGGTCAGCACGGTGAAGATCGACGGGTCCGGGTGGTCGTAGCTGATCGACCCGATGACGTTGAAGCGGCGCAGGTCGTACACGTACGGGACGTGCGTACCGTGCCAGGCGACCACGTCGAGCGGCGAGTGGTCGTACGTCGCCGACCAGAGGTTGCCGCAGAACTTGTTGACCACCTCGGTCGGGCGCTCGCTGTCCTCGTACGCCGCCACCGGGGCCCGGAAGTCACGCGCCGAGGCGAGGCCGTTGGCGCCGATCGGGCCCAGGTCGGGCAGCTCGAAGGGGCGGCCGTAGTTCTCGCAGACGTACCCACGGGCGGGCGCGCCCTCGGAGTCCAGCGGCTCGACGCGGAACCGGACCCCGCGCGGGATCAGCGCCATCTCGCCGGGACCGGCGCTGAGCAGGCCGAGTTCGGTGCGCAGCAGCAGGCCGCCGCGCTCGGGAACGATCAGCAGCTCGCCGTCGGAGCTGCTGAACACCCGGTCCGTCATCGGGGCGTTGGCGGCGTAGAGGTGGATGGCCATGCCGCTGCGCTGGGCGGCGTCGCCGTTGCCGCCGAGGGTCCACAGGCCGGCCAGGAAGTCGGTGCCGGGCGCCGGGTCGGGCAGCGGGTTCCAGCGAAGCCGGTTGGGGTCGGGGACCGCCTCGGTGAAGGGCGCCGTGCGCAGGGCGCCGTTGTCGACGCGGACGAAGGCCGGGTGTGCGGCCGACGGGCGGATCCGGTAGAGCCACGAGCGGCGGTTGTCGGCGCGCGGCTCGGTGAAGGCGCTGCCGCTGAGCTGCTCGGCGTAGAGGCCGAGCGGCGCGCGCTGGGGCGAGTTCCGGCCGAGCGGGAGAGCGCCGGGCACGGCCTCAGAGCTGTGCTCGTTGCCGAAGCCGGTGAGGTACTCCAGCCCCTCCGCCGTCTTCCTGGCCTGCTCACTCATGTGCTGCTCCCGCTCCGTCGAAGGAATCCTATGCCTGACAGTAGGATTCCGCGACCCCGGCGTCAACGCCCCCTCGCCCGAACAGGCGGCATGCGGATTCCCACAGAGGGGGATCCGAAAAGATGAACATTGCTCTACTCTCTCGCGCATGTCGTGGACCCGCAGGTTCCCTGCCGTGCCGGCGGCGCTCCTCGCCGCCCTCCTCGCTCTCCTGTCCCTCCTCGTCGCCGCGCCCGCCGCCCGCGCGCACGAGGAGCGCCCCGTCACTTTCCCCGACGGCACCGGATCCGTCCCGCAGTACCGTTCCACCGCGCCCGACCTGCTGGTCTGCAAGACCGACCGGGCCGCCTTCGAACGCCGCACGGCGGGCTTCCCCGACGCCCTGCGGCAACGCAACCTGGCCCTGTACGAGCAGTGCGAGAAGAGCGGCTACCGCCACCTCCAGGAGGCCGTCGACGCCGTCGACCGCCCCGGCATGAACATCGCGATCCTCCCCGGCCTCTACGAGGAGGAGCCCTCGCTGCCGAAACCGACGGGGGAGTGCGCCGCGCTCAAAGCCCCCAACTCCTCCTTCGGCTACCAGATCCTGACCTACGAGCAGCAGGCCCAGTGCCGCCACAACCAGAACCTCGTCGCGATCCTCGGCAAGACCGACCTGCAGATCGAGGGCACCGGGGCATCCCGCACGGACGTGATCATCGACGCCAAGTACCAGAAGCTCAACGGCCTGCGCGCCGACCGCTCCAACGGCATCTACTTCCGCAACTTCACCGCGCAGCGCACCACCTTCAACTCGTTGTACGTCCTCGCGGGCGACGGCTTCGTCATCGACGACGTCCTGACCCGCTGGAACGACGAGTACGGCTTCCTGACCTTCGCCAGCGACCACGGCCTGTACAAGAACTGCGAGTCGTACGGCAACGGCGACTCCGGCATCTATCCCGGTAGCGCCTCCAACATCAACGACGGCCGCGGCTACGACGTCCCCCGCTACTCCATCGAGATCACCGGCTGCCGCAGCCACCACAACATGGTCGGCTACTCCGGCACCGCGGGGGACTCCGTGTGGGTCCACGACAACGAGTTCGACCAGAACATGGGCGGTGCCTCGATGGACAGCGCCTTCCCCGGCCACCCCGGCCTCCCGCAGAACCACGCCCGGTTCGAACGGAACCTGATCCACGACAACAACCAGGACTACTACCGCTACGTCGCCGACGGCACCTGCGCCAAGCCGCCCGCCGAACGCGGCTACGAACAGGGCGTGGTCTGCCCGCAGATCTCCATGCCTCCCGGCACCGGCATCATCACCGCGGGCGGCAACTGGAACCTGTACGAGGACAACTGGGTGTACGGGCACCGACGCGCGGGCTTCTTCCTCAGCGCCGTCCCCGCCTTCATCCGAGGCGAGGAGGAGTGGTCCAAGCAGACCGACACCTCCCACCACAACCGGTACGCCGGCAACGTCCTCGGCAAGGACAAGTCCGGCGCATCCCGGCCCAACGGCACGGACGTGTGGTGGGACGGGCAGGGCAGGGGCAACTGCTGGCAGGACGGACCCGACGGCTCCACCCCGGGCACGCTCCCGCAGTGCGGATCCGCCCGCGGCGACGTCAGCGGAGCCTCGGCCCGACTGGTCGGCGAACCGGTGAAACTCGCCCAACTGATGGTCTGCGCGGACTACAACGTCCAGGCGCGCAAGCTCCCGGCGGGCTGCGACTGGTACGGAGCCCGCGGCCTGGAACGGGTCGAGACCCAGCTGGCGCTGGGCGTGGCCGCCGTACTGCTGCTGGTCGGCGGAGTGCTGTGGCGACGCCGGCTTGCCGGCTCCCGACTGGGCGCGGCAGCCTCCCTGCTGGGCCTCGCCGGGCTGGCCCTGGACGTCGCCGGATCCACGATGCCCCTCGTGGACACCTTCGTTCCGGCGCTCGCCCTGTTGCTCCTGGGCCTGTGGTGGACGGGCGCCGGGCTGGTCCTGCGCGCGGAACGCCCCTGGCTGGCACGCCTCACCCTGCTACTGGGGGCCCTGACCCTGCTCGACGCGTTCGACAAGGCCGTCCTGATGATCCCCTGGACCCCGCTGAGCCCCGCCTGGGTACGGGCCCTGGTCGCGGTGGTGTGGGTCCTGTGGGCCGTCGCCGCCTCGGCCCGCCCGACCCCGCCCACCCCGACCCACCCCGCCGACCCGGGCGCTGCCGCCGACCCGGGCGCCGGCGACCCGGGCGACGGCAACGGCCCGACCCACCCCGCTGGCCCGGGCGACGCCGGGGACGCCGCCGTCCCGGGCGACGCCGCCGTCCCGGGCGACGGCAACGACCCGACCCACCCCGCCGATCCTGGCGCCGCCGCCGACCCGGGCGACGGCCCGGAGGGCGACCGAGCCCCGTCCCCGGCCACCCCACCCCCACCGCCCCCCGCAGCGGCCACCCCGACCCCGTAACACCCCGACGGACGGGGCGGGGGCATGCGAGAGCGCCCCGGCTCGGGGTGCGGGGGAGTCGAGCCGCTTCCCCGCGTCGGGGCTCCGGAGCGCCCGCTCCGGAGGGGCCGGCGCGTCGCCCCGCAGCGCCGCCTCCCACACCGGGCCCCGCGCCGGGCCCCGCGCCGGGCCCCGCGCCGGGTCCCGGGCCGGCCGGGGTGGACGCCCGTCGTCCCGCCCCGGCCGGCCCGGAATACCGATATGACGACCCGTTCCGAGACCGGAGGTCCGCAGTGAGCGTCCGTCCCGAAGACCGTGTCCGGTGCGACGCGTGCGGGATACCCAACCGCACGGCCCGCACGGCCGGGCCGTCCCGCCGGGCCACCCGGCTCGCCGCGCTGGTGGCCGTCCTCCTGCTGCTGGTCGGCGGCGCGGTAACGGGCTGCGGGGGCCGGGCCACGACCCACCACAAGCCCGGCACCACCCACGAAGAGGCGTCCGGCGGAGTCGGGACCCTCCTGGAGGTGCAGGACGGTACGGGCCACCGCCTGCGCGAGGTCCCCCCGCAGGGCGCGCCGGAGGTCCGGCTCACCGCACGACCCGACTCGGAGGACGGCTGGAACCTCCAACTGGCCGTGACGAACTTCCGCTTCACCCCCGACAGCACCGGCGGCGGCGCCCTCCCGGGCGCCGGCCACGCCCACCTCGAACTCGACGGCCGCAAACTGGCCCGGGTGTACGGCCCATGGTTCCACCTGCCCGCGGCGCAGGTACCCCAGGGCCCGCACACCCTGACCGTCCGCCTGTACGCCGACGACCACACCGCGTGGGCCGTCGCCGGCAAGGCGATCGAGGCTGCCGTTCCGCTGACCGCCGCCCCCGCGGGCGCCGACCACAGCCACCCGGCGGGCACCCCGAGCGCCGGCGGCACCCCGACCGGGGCCCCGCAGGCGGACCGGACCGTCACCCTCGCCGTCCGGGACGGCAAGGTGCACCCCGCTCCCGACCGCACCGAGCTCAAGCGCGGTGAGCGCGTGGCCCTGATCGTCACCAGCGACCTCGCCGACACCCTCCACGTCCACGGTTACGACAAGGAACTCACCCTGCCCGCGGGCCAGGAGGCGACCTTGGTCCTGACGGCCGACCGCACCGGCCTCTTCGAGGTCGAGACCCACACGTCCGGCCTGCTCCTGACCCAGCTCGTCGTCCGATGACCGCCACCGCCACCGCCACCGGAACGGGCGCAGGCGCAGGCGCAGGAACAGCCACGGGGACCGTCACCACCGCCGCCGCGCCCGGCCCCGCCGCATCCGGCGGCACCTGGCCGGGCGGTGGCCCGGCTGTGTGGCCCGATGCCGGGGTCACCGCCACGAGCCCGACTGGGAGCCCGGTCGGGTTCACCACCGCGAGCCCCGCCGACATCCCGTCCGCGATCGCCGCCGGATTCGGCCCCGCCCCCGGCCCCGGCGCGAGCCCGGTCGGCTGGTCCGGCCAGAGCGTGGTCCTTCACCCGGCCGACCCGTCGATCCTGCTGGCGCACGGGATCGGATCCCAGCACGACCTGCCCATCTCCCCCTTCTACGCCTTCGCCGGCGCCTTCACCGCCCTGTTCGTCTCCTTCCTGGCCCTCGGCCTGCTCTGGTCCGTGTCCCGCTTCCGCGGCGACCGCTCCGGTCTCGCTCTGCCCGCCGGGTTCCAGCGGGTGGCCGACGCGCCGGCCACCCGCCTCGTCCTGCGCGGACTCGGCCTCGCCGCAGCCCTCGCCGTACTCCTCCACCTCCTCCTCGGTCCCGACGACCCCACCCGCAACCCCGCGCCGGGGGCCGTCTACGTCCTGTTCTGGGTCGGCCTCGTGCCCACCTCCCTCCTCCTCGGCCCCGTCTGGCGCCTGGTCAACCCGCTGCGCACTCTCCACCGCCTCCTTTCCCGGGGCCGGGCCCGGCTCCTGGGCCGCCCGCCCGGACCCGGACGCCCCCTGCCCGCACGGCTGGGCCAATGGCCGGCCGCCGCAGGCCTGTTCGGCTTCACCTGGTTGGAGCTCGCCGCCCCCGATCCCGCATCCACCACCACCCTCCTGATCGCCCTCGTCGGCTACGCGTCCGTCCACCTGCTCCTCGCCGCCCGCCACGGCGAGCGCTGGTTCACCGACGCGGACGCCTTCGAGGCCTACTCCGACCTCCTGGCCCGGCTCGCCGTGCTCGGCCGTCGTAGCGACGGCCGCCTGGTCCTGCGCAACCCCTTCCACGGACTCGACGCGACGCCCGAGCGGCCCGGACTCGTCGCCACCGTCTGCGTCCTCCTCGGTTCCACCGCCTACGACGGCTACAGCGACAACCCCTCCTGGATCAACGTCGTTCAGACCTCCCCCCTCGGCCGCACCCCCACGGCCACCCTCGGACTACTCGCTTCCGTCGCTCTCGTCGCCGGCCTCTATTGCCTGTGCGCGGCGGCCACCCGCCTCGTCGCCGGACCTCATCCCGGCCCGCTGACCGCCTTCGCGCATTCACTCGTGCCGATCGCCCTCGGCTATCTCATCGCTCACTACTTCTCCCTCCTGGTCACCGAAGGACCACGCACAGTGAGCATCGCACTCGGCACTGACAACGGCCCCGATCCCAGTCCCCCCATGGGCCCCGGCGGTCTCGCAGCCCTCCAAGTGATCGCCGTCGTGACCGGACACGTACTCGGAGTGATCGCCGCGCACGACCGTTCCGTTCGGCTGTTCCCGCCCGCCAAGGCGGTGGCGGGTCAACTCCCGCTGCTGGCGCTGATGATCGCGTACACCGTCGGCGGGCTCGCCCTCCTGCTCAACTGACCGGTCGGGCGCGGGCAGGGAGGCCGGAAGGCTGGACCGAGAAGCCAGGAGCGGCATCATGGACACCGTGCCTCCCGCCCAGCCCCTGCGCAGGACCCCCGTCCAGCAGCGCAGCGCCGACCGCCTCGTGCGGATCCTCGACGCCTGCGCCGAGCTCCTCGATGAGACGGGGTACGAGAACCTCAGCACCCGGGCCGTCGCCCTGCGCGCCGGAGTGCCCATCGGATCGGTCTACCGCTTCTTCGGCAACAAGCGGGCCATGGCCGTCGCCCTGGCCCACCGCAACCTCGACCGCTACGCCGACGGCATCCAGCGCCGCCTCGCCGAGCTGCCCGCCGACTCCTGGCGGCCGGCGGTCGACGCGGTGCTGGACGAGTACCTGGCCATGAAGCGCAGCGTGCCCGGCTTCGCCCTGGTCGACTTCGGCGTGCCCGCACCGCCGTCCGACGGCCCGGCCTCCGACCCCAACCACCAGGTGGCCGCCCGGCTCACCGAACTGCTCTGCGCCCACCTCGGAATGACGCCCGACGCCGACCTCCGCAGGGCGGTGCTGGTCGCCGTCGAGGCGACCGACGCGTTGATCCAGCTGGCTTTCCGGACGGACCCGGTCGGAGACCCCGGCATCGTCGCCGAAACCCGGGCGATGATGCGGGCCTATCTCGCGCGCGTCCTCGACTGATCCGCCGCCGGACCGGCGCCCCGGACCGGCGCCCCGGACCGGCGCCCCGGTCCGTAGTCAGCCGACGCAAACCCCTCCCGCCCGTGCCTACCGGTCGGTATGCTCGGGACGCCCCAGCCGGCCCGGCCCCCGCGGTCGGCTCCGGGTCGTGTCCGTGCCGCAGCCCGCCGCCTCCCAGGAGCGTCCATGCCTCGCACCGCCCCGCGCATCTGCCCGCTCTGCGAAGCCACCTGCGGCCTCACCCTCACCATCGAGGGCGCCACCGTGACCGGCGCCCGCGGCGACCGTGACGACGTCTTCAGTCGCGGGTTCATCTGCCCCAAGGGTGCCGCCTTCGGTGCACTCGACGCCGACCCGGACCGGCTGCGCGGCCCCCTCGTACGCCGCGACGGACAACTGCGCGAAGCCGGCTGGGAGGAGGCCTACGAGGCCATCGCCGCCGCGGTGCCGGCGCTCGTCGCGGAGCACGGAGCTCAGTCCGTCGGCGTCGTCCTCGGCAACCCGAACGTCCACACCATGGCCGGCGCCCTCTACCCGCCGCTGCTGGTCAACGCCCTGGGCACGCGGAACCTGTTCACCGCCAGCACCCTCGACCAGATGCCCAAGCACGTGTCCAGCGGGCTCCTGTTCGGCGATCCGTTCGCCATCCCGGTGCCCGACCTGGACCGCACCGACTTCCTCCTGGTCCTCGGCGCCAACCCGGTCGAATCCAACGGCTCGTTGTGCACCGCCCCCGACTTCCCCGGCCGGCTCAAGGCGCTGCGCGCCCGCGGCGGCACGCTCGTGGTCGTCGACCCGCGCCGTACGCGCACCGCCCGGCTGGCCGACCGTCACCTCGCCCCGCGCCCCGGCAGCGACGCCCTCCTGCTGGCAGCCCTCGCGCACACCCTGCTGACGGAGAAGCTCGCGAAGCCCGGTCCGCTCGCCGAACACATCGAAGGACTCCGGGAACTCGCCGACGCCCTCGGGAGTTTCACCCCTGAGGCCGCCGCCCCCGCCTGCGACCTCCCGGCCTCCGAGATCCGCGCCCTCGCCCGCGACCTCGCGGCCGCGCCGACCGCCGCCGTCTACGGGCGGATCGGCAGCTGCACCGTCGAGTTCGGAACGCTCGCCAGCTGGCTGGTCGACGTACTGAACATCCTCACGGGCAACCTCGACCGCCCGGGCGGAGCCCTCTTCCCGCTGGCCGCGGCGGGCCCGCGACCCCGTCCCGCCGGACCGGGTCGGGGGTTCGCGCTGGGCCGCTGGCACAGTCGGGTCAGCGCTCATCCCGAGGTGAAGAGCGAGCTGCCCAGTGCGGCACTGGCCGAGGAGATCGAGACGCCCGGCGAGGGGCGGATCCGCGCCCTGATCTCCATCGCGGCCAACCCGGTGCTGTCCGCCCCCGACGGCCGCCGGCTCGACGCCGCCCTCGCCGGACTCGACTTCATGGTCAGCGTCGACCCTTACCTCAACGAGACCTCGCGCCACGCCCACGTGGTCCTGCCCCCGCCGCCGCCCTCGCAGAGCGCCCACCACGACTTCGCGTTCAACGGCTTCGCCGTCCACAACCAGGTCCGCTACACGCGCCCGGCCGTCCCGCTGGACGCGGACCGAATCGACGAATGCGAGATCCACGCCCGTCTCGTCCTCGCCGTCTCGGGCCTGCACGGCGCCGCCGAACCCTCCACCGTGGACGACCTCGCCATCCGGGCCGTCCTCGTCAAGGAGACCTCCGACCGGCACTCCCCGCTGCACGGTGCCGACCCCGAACGCCTCGCCGGACTCCTCACCGGCGAGAACGGCCCCGAGCGCCGGCTCGACCTGATGCTCCGACTCGGCCCGTACGGCGACCGCTTCGGCGCGCCCGGATACGTCGCCCCCGAGGCGGCGCCGCACGGGGCCGGCCTCAGTCTCGAACGGTTGCTCGCCCATCCGCACGGCATCGACCTGGGCCCGCTGCGGCCCCGGCTTCCGGGCGTGCTCAGGACCCGCAGCGGCAGGATCGAGCTGCTTCCCGACCCGATCGCGGCCGAGCTCCCCGGGCTCCGCGCGGCGCTCGCCGAACGCCCCGCCGCCCTGGTGCTCGTGGGCCGCCGCCACCTGCGGTCCAACAACAGCTGGTTGCACAACGTCCCGGCCCTCACCGGAGGTTCCAACCGGTGCACCCTCCAGGTCCACCCCGAGGACGCGGCGCGCCACGGCCTCACCGACGGCGGCCGCGCCAGGATCAGCGCGGACGGCGGCAGCCTGGACGTGCCCGTCGAGGTCACCGACACGGTCCGCGCCGGCGTGGTCAGCCTGCCGCACGGCTGGGGTCACGACCGACCCGGCACCCGGCTCGCGGTGGCCGGCGCCGACCCCGGCGCCAACGTGAACCAGCTGCTCGACGGCACCCGGCTGGACCCCCTGTCCGGCACGGCGGTGCTCAACGCCTTCCCCGTCCAGCTGGCACCCCTGCCCTGAGCTGGGGTTTTGCTCGTATTGCTCACGCGCGGACATCTTGTTGGGCGTGGCAGGGGGCACCTACGTTCCCTGCATGCTGACCTTCCTCGGCTTCGCCATGATCGCGACCTTCCTGGTCCTGATCATGCTGAAGAAAATGTCGCCCATCGCGGCGCTCGTGCTCATCCCCGCGCTCTTCTGCGTGTTCGCCGGCAAGGGCGCACATCTCGGGGACTACGTCATCGACGGGGTCGGCAAACTCGCGCCGACCGCCGCGATGCTGATGTTCGCCATCGTCTACTTCGGGCTGATGATCGACGTCGGTCTCTTCGACCCGATCGTGCGCGGCATCCTGCGCTTCTGCAAGGCCGACCCGATGCGGGTGGTGGTGGGCACGGCCGTGCTCGCCGCCATCGTCTCGCTCGACGGGGACGGCTCGACCACCTTCATGATCACGGTCTCGGCCATGTACCCGCTGTACAAGCGGCTCGGCCTGAGCCTGGTAGTCATGACGGGCGTCGCGGCGACCGCCAACGGCGTCATGAACACCCTTCCCTGGGGCGGCCCCACGGCCCGCGCCGCCACGGCCCTCAAGCTCGACGCCGGCGACATCTTCGTGCCGATGATCCCGGCCCTCGCCGTCGGTCTGCTCTTCGTCTTCGCCCTGGCCTACGTCCTGGGCGTCAAGGAGCGCCGTCGGGTCGGCTCCCTGGTGATGCCCGGCGGGGATGGTCTCGAAGGTGAGGGGAACGCCGGTGCGGCCGGCGCGGAGGTACTGGTTCCGTCCGGTGCCCGTACCGGCGGCGCCACCGACGGTTCCGGCGCCCCGGCGGTCGCCCCGTCCTCCGACGGCGTACCCGGATGCGACGGAGCCGAGGCCGACCGGCCCGCCCGTGCCCCCCAGCCGACCGGCCCCATCCCGACCGGCCCCATCCCGACCGGCTCAGGCCCGAGCGGCCCCGCCCCGGCCGACACCTCGCCGGACGCCCCGTCCGACACCGAGGGCTTCCAGGGCCTCGACCCGCGCCGCCCGACGCTGCGCCCCCGCCTCTACTGGTTCAACGCGGGGCTGACGATCGCCCTGCTGACGGCCATGATCATGGAACTGCTGCCGATCCCGGTGCTGTTCCTGCTCGCCGCCGCCCTCGCGCTCACCGTGAACTTCCCGCACATGCCCGACCAGAAGGCCCGGCTCGCCGCGCACGCCGACAACGTGCTGAACGTGGCCGGCATGGTCTTCGCGGCCGCCGTCTTCACCGGGGTCCTCACCGGTACGGGCATGGTCAAGGACATGGCCGACTGGCTGGTCGGGGCCATCCCCGAGGGCATGGGCCCGCACATGGCCCTGGTCACCGGACTCCTCAGCCTGCCCCTCACCTACTTCATGTCCAACGACGGCTTCTACTTCGGCGTCCTGCCGGTGCTCGCCGAGGCGGGCGCCGCCCACGGGGTGTCCCCGCTGGAGATCGCCCGCGCCTCCCTGGTCGGCCAGGCCCTGCACATGTCCAGCCCGCTGGTCCCGGCCGTCTACGTGCTCGTCGGCATGGCCAAGGTCGAGTTCGGCGACCACACCCGCTTCACGGTGAAGTGGGCGGCCCTCACCTCCCTCGTGGTCCTCGCGGCGGGGATGCTTTTCGGCATCATCTGATCCGGGCCACCCCTGGCGCCCGGAAAACTACCGACGCTAGTTTGTAGGGTGTTGGTGACGTCAGGTCTACGCGCTCGTGCGTGCTCGGGAGGAATGCCATGAAGGCCCAGGACGGGATGTACATCGGCGGGGCGTGGGTGCCCGCAGCCGGCGCCGGCCGGATCCAGGTCGTCAATCCGGCGGACGAGCAGGTCATCGCGGAGGTGCCGGCCGGCAGCGCCGAGGACGTGGACGCGGCCGTACGGGCCGCCCGCGCGGCCTTCCCCGGCTGGGCGGCCACCGCCCCGGCCGACCGGGCGGCCCTGATCGGCGCCCTCCGGGACGTACTGGTGGCCCGGAAGGGCGAGCTGGCCGAGACGGTCACCGCCGAACTCGGTTCCCCGCTCGGCTTCGCGGAGGCGGTGCACATCGGGTCGCCGATCGCGGTGGCCGGCTCGTACGCCGAGCTGGGGGCCTCGTACGGCTTCGAGGAGCGCATCGGCAACTCCACGGTCCTGCTGGAGCCCGTCGGCGTGGTCGGGGCGATCACGCCCTGGAACTACCCGCTGCACCAGATCGTTGCCAAGGTGGCACCCGCACTCGCCGCCGGCTGCACCGTCGTCCTCAAGCCCGCCGAGGACACCCCGCTGACCGCACAGCTCTTCGCCGAAGCCGTGCACGAGGCGGGCATCCCGGCCGGGGTCTTCAACCTGGTGACCGGCACCGGGCCGGTCGCCGGTCAGGCCCTGGCCGAGCACGAAGAGGTCGACCTCGTCTCCTTCACCGGCTCGACCGCCGTCGGGAAGAAGATCGGCGCCACGGCAGGCGCCGCGATCAAGCGTGTCGCCCTCGAACTGGGCGGCAAATCGGCCAATGTCATCCTGCCCGGGGCGGACCTCGCCAAGGCCGTCGCGGTGGGCGTCGGCCACGTCATGAACAACTCCGGTCAGAGCTGCAACGCCCTCACGCGCATGCTCGTCCACCGGGACCAGTACGAGGAGGCCGTCACCCTCGCGGCCGCCGCCGTCGCCAAGTACCCGTCCGGAGACCCCCGCGACCCGGGCACCCGCCTCGGCCCGGTCGTCAACGCCACCCAGCGCGACCGCGTCCGCGCGTACATCGCCAAGGGCGTCGAGGAAGGCGCGCGCCTCGTCGCGGGCGGCCTCGACAGCCCCCACGAGCAGGGGTACTTCGTGGCCCCGACGGTCTTCGCGGACGTCACCCCCGCGATGACCATCGCCCAGGAGGAGATCTTCGGCCCCGTGCTGGCGATCCTCCGCTACGAGGACGAGGACGACGCCCTGCGCATCGCCAACGGCACCGTCTACGGCTTGGGCGGCGCGGTGTGGGCCGAGGACGAGGAGACGGCCGTGGCGTTCGCCCGCCGCATGGACACCGGGCAGGTGGACATCAACGGGGGCCGCTTCAACGTGCGCGCGCCGTTCGGTGGGTACAAGCAGTCGGGTGTCGGCCGCGAGTTGGGCCCGCACGGCCTGGGGGAGTACCTCCAGACCAAGTCCCTGCAGTTCTGACCGCCCGAGACGGAGAAAAGATCATGGTCCGCGCCGCCGTCCTGCCCGCCGTCGGAGCCCCGCTGGAGATACGGGAGATCGTGCTGCCCGAGCCCGGCCCCGGTCAGGTCCGGGTACGCCTCGTCGCAGCCGGGGTCTGCCACTCCGACCTCTCCCTCACCAACGGCACCATGCGGGTGCCCGTCCCCGCCATCCTCGGCCACGAGGGCGCGGGTACGGTCCTCGCCGTCGGTGAGGGCGTCACCCACGTCGCCCCGGGAGACGGCGTCGTCCTCAACTGGGCGCCGTCCTGCGGGGAGTGCCACCACTGCCTGATCGGCGAGGTCTGGCTCTGCGCCAAGGCGCTGAGCGGAGTCGGGGCCGTCCACGCCCATGACGCCGAGGGGACCGAGCTGCACCCCGGGCTCAACGTCGCCGCGTTCGCCGAGGAGACCGTCGTCGCGGCGAACTGCGTGCTGCCCGCGCCCGCCGGGATCCCGCTCACCGAGGCCGCCCTCCTCGGCTGCGCCGTCCTCACCGGCTACGGCGCCGTCCACCACAGCGCGCAGGTCTTCCCGGGCGAGTCGGTGGTGGTGTTCGGCGTCGGCGGCGTCGGCCTGGCCGCGCTCCAGGCGGCCCGGATCGGTCAGGCGGGTCCCATCGTCGCCGTGGACGTCTCCCCGGCCAAGGAGGAGCTCGCGCGGGCGGCCGGAGCCACCGAGTTCGTGCTCGCCTCGGACACCACCGCCAAGCAGGTCCGCGCGGTCACCGGCGGCCGGGGCGCGGACGTCGCCATCGAGTGCGTGGGTCGCGCGGAGAGCATCCGCGCGGCCTGGGAGTCGACGCGGCGGGGCGGCCGCACGACGGTCGTCGGCATCGGCGGCAAGGAACAGCAGGTCACCTTCAACGCGTTGGAGATCTTCCACTTCGCGCGCACGCTCAGCGGCTGCGTCTACGGCAACAGCGACCCCGCCCGGGACCTCCCGGTGATCGCCGACCACGTCCGCGCGGGCCGACTCGACCTCGCGGGCCTCGTCACCGACCGGATCACCCTCGACGGCATCCCGGCCGCGTTCGAGGCGATGCTCGCGGGCAAGGGGGGCCGCTCGCTGGTCGCCTTCTGACCCACCCCGACGGGCACACCCGCCCGACCCCGCCCGACCCCGACCCACGCCCTCCGGGCGGGAGTCAGGCGGGGTCGGCGGGAAGGGCGTCGAACTGGAGGGCCAGGCCGTCGAGCAGGGCGGCCAGACCCGTCTCGAAGGCTCCCTCGTCGACCTCGCGGCGCCGCTCCGCCAGCAGGTGGGCCTGCCCCAGGTGGGGATAGTCCGTCGGGTCGTACGCCGTCTCGTCGTCGACGAAACCGCCGGCGAACGAGGCCACCGCCGAGCCCAGGATGAAGTACCGCATCAGCGCCCCGATCCGGGTCGCGTGCGCCGGCGGCCAGCCCGCCTCCGTCATCGCACCGAACACCGAGTCCGCCAGCCGCAGTCCCGCCGGCCGCCGGCCCGGCCCCCGGGCCAGGACCGGCACGATGTTCGGATGGTCGGACAGGGCGTCGCGGTACGAGTGCGCCCAGGCGTGCAACGCCCGCCGCCAGTCCCGGCAGTCCTCGAACATCGACAGGTCCACCCGCGCGCTCACCGCGTCGGCCACCGCCTCCAGGATCTCGTCCTTCGTGCGGAAGTGGTTGTACAGGGACGGCCCGCTCACCCCGAGCGCGGCGGCCAACCGGCGCGTCGAGAGCGCCTCCAGACCTTCCGCGTCCACCAGCGCACCCGCCGCCTCGACGATGCGGGCTCGGCTGAGGAGGGGCTTGCGCGGTCTGGCCATGCGCCACATAGTAGGGCCTGCCCGTCATAAACTACCGGTGCTAGTTAAAGGCCGGTCGAGACGCCCCGGAGGTGCCCGGTGAACCTGGAGCCGAGCGAGGAGCAGAGCGCCGTACGCCGACTGGCCCGCGCGTTCACCGAGCGCGAGATCGTCCCGTACGCCGCCGCGTGGGACCGGGCCGAGAGCGTGGACCGGGGCATCGTGAAGAAGCTCGGCGACGTCGGGTTCCTGGGCCTGACGGTGCCCGAGGAATACGGCGGCTCGGGCGGGGACCACCTCTCCTACGCCCTGGTCACCGAGGAACTCGGCCGCGGCGACTCCGCCGTGCGCGGCATCGTCTCCGTCTCCCTCGGCCTCGTCGCCAAGACCATCGCCGCCTGGGGCGACGAGGCGCAGAAGCGGGACTGGCTTCCCCGACTGTGCTCCGGCGAGGCCCTCGGCTGCTTCGGCCTGACCGAGCCCGGTACCGGCTCCGACGCGGGCAACCTCACCACCCGGGCCGTGCGCGAGGGGGACGCGTACGTCATCAGCGGCAGCAAGATGTTCATCACCAACGGCACCTGGGCCGACGTCGTCCTCCTCTTCGCCCGCACCGACGACACCCCCGGCCACCGCGGGATCTCCGCCTTCCTGGTGCCCGCCGACGCCCCCGGCCTCACCCGCCGCGAGGTCCACGGGAAGTTGGGCCTGCGCGGCCAGGCCACCGCCGAACTCGTCCTCGACGGCGTCCGCGTGCCCGCCTCCGCCATGCTCGGCCCCGAGGGCAAGGGCTTCTCCGTCGCCATGTCGGCACTGGCCAAGGGGCGGATGTCGGTCGCCGCGGGCTGCGTCGGCATCGCCCAGGCGGCGCTGGACGCCGCCGTCTCGTACGCCGCGCAGCGCGAGCAGTTCGGCAAGCCGATCGCCCAGCACCAGCTCGTCCAGGAACTCATCGCCGACATCTCGGTCGACGTGGACGCGGCCCGGCTGCTGACCTGGCGCGTCGCCGACCTCATCGACCGCGGGCAGCCCTTCGCCACCGAGTCCTCCACCGCCAAGCTCTTCGCCTCGGAAGCCGCCGTGCGCGCCGCCGGCAACGCCCTCCAGGTGCACGGCGGCTACGGCTACATCGACGAGTACCCCGTCGGCAAACTGCTGCGCGACGCCCGCGTGATGACCCTCTACGAGGGCACCAGCCAGATCCAGAAGCTGCTGATCGGCCGCGCCCGCACGGGGGTCTCCGCTTTCTGAGTACCCGGCTGAGTACCTGCGCCCATGTGCGCCCGGCCGTCGCCGCCGATGCTGGAGCCATGAACGAGACACCGGTCAAGCAGCAGAACACGGGGGCGTACTACGGCCAGGCCGTCGCCTCCTTCGGCGTCGCCATCGCCGCCGTGGCGCTGGGGATCTACAACATGGACGCCGACGGCTGGGTCCGCGCCTTCCTCGGCATCGCGGTGCTCTACCTCACCACCTCGGCGTTCACCCTCGCCAAGGTGATCAGGGACCGTCAGGAGGTGACGCAGATCGTCACCCGCGTCGACCAGGCCCGGATGGAGAAGATCATGACGGGCTACGACCCCTTCGCGCCGAAGCCCCCCACCCAGGACCGCTGACCGCGCGGGCCGGGACGCTCCCGTCCCTGACCGCGCGGTCCGGGACGCTCCCGTCACGCCACGCCCACCCCTGCCCGTCCGGCGCGGCTAAGCGCTTGCTCACCCTCCGGTAGGGTGTTCCTTCCTACAAGAGGAAGAGGTGGACGGGCCATGGACAGCGCGGCGGAAACCGGCGGATACCAGCCGTGGTCGGAGGTCACCCCCGACGCCGCGCGGCGGCTGCTCGTCGCCGCCGTCGAGGCCTTCGCCGAGCGCGGCTACCACGCGACCACCACCCGGGACATCGCCGGCCGGGCCGGGATGAGTCCGGCCGCGCTCTACATCCACTACAAGACCAAGGAAGAACTGCTCCACCGGATCAGTCGCATCGGTCACGACAAGGCGCTGGAGATCCTGGAAACCGCCGCCTCCGGCCCGGGCACCGCCGCCGAGCGGCTCGACGGCGCCGTACGGTCCTTCGTCGGCTGGCACGCGGCGCACCACACCACCGCCCGCGTGGTCCAGTACGAGCTCGACGCCCTCGCACCCGAGCACCGCTCCGAGATCGTGGCCCTGCGCCGGCGGAGCGACGCGGCCGTACGGCGGATCCTCGCCGACGGCGTACGGGCGGGGGAGTTCGCGGTGCCGGACGTCCCGGGCACCACCCTCGCCGTGCTGTCCCTGTGCATCGACGTGGCCCGCTGGTTCAGCGCGGCCGGACCGCGCACGCCCGACGAGGTCGGCGCGCTCTACGCCGACCTCGTGCTGCGCATGGTGAGCGCGGCCCCCGCCGCGTCCGCTCAGAAGTAGTAGCGGGACACCGACTCCGCCACGCACACCGGCTTTTCGGCGCCCTCGCGCTCCACCGTCACCGTCGCGGCGACCTGCACGCCCTCGCCGACCTCGGTGACCGACGTGATCAGCGCGGTGGCGCGCAGCCGCGAACCTACCGGCACCGGAGCGGGGAAGCGGACCTTGTCCACGCCGTAGTTGATGCCCATCCGCATGCCCTCGACCCGCATGATCTGCGGCACCAGGCTCGGCAGCAGCGACAGCGTCAGGTAGCCGTGCGCGATCGTCGAACCGAACGGCCCGGAAGCCGCCCGCTCGGGGTCCACGTGGATCCACTGGTGGTCGCCCGTCGCGTCGGCGAACAGGTCGATCCGCTTCTGGTCCACCTCCAGCCATCCGCTCGGGCCGAGCGGCTCGCCGATGCCGGCGCGCAGTTCCTCGGCGGATGTGAAGATCCTCGGATCGGCCATGCCCTGCCCCTGTCGGTAGACGTCTCCCACGCGGTCCTCAAGCCTGCTCGCCCGGCACACTCAGACGAATAAGCGTTTGCTCAGCATGCTGCGCCGCGTGTGTGAATGTCAACGCACCTCCGACTAGGCTCGGCAGGGTGCCGCAGATTCCCGAGAAGATCCACGAACTCACCGTCGGTCAGCTGTCCGCGCGCAGTGGAGCCGCCGTCTCAGCCCTCCACTTCTACGAGACGAAGGGCCTGATCAGCAGCCGCCGCACCTCCGGCAACCAGCGCCGCTACAGTCGTGACGCGCTGCGCCGGGTCGCGTTCGTACGCGCCGCTCAACGGGTGGGCATCCCGCTCGCCGACATCGGCGAGGCGCTGTCCCAACTGCCGGAAGGGCGCACGCCGAACCGCGAGGACTGGGCCCGCCTGTCGGAGGCCTGGCGATCCGAACTCGACCAGCGCATCGAGCAACTCAGTGATCTCCGCGACCGTTTGACGGACTGCATCGGCTGCGGCTGCCTCTCCATGAAGACCTGCGCGCTGTCCAACCCGGACGATGTCTTCGGCGACCGCATGACCGGCTCACGGCTGGCTTACTGACACCCGTCGCCCGCACCGGTACTCACCGCCCCGCCCGACCGGCGGACGCCGGAGCCCCCGCCGGACCGGCCTCGGCGGTGATCTCCCGGGCCGCCGCCACCAGTTCGGCGTTCGACCGGGCCGGGCGGCCGTCCGGCAGGTGGAGAACCTCTCCTACGCCGATCCGCGCACCGGCGCCGCACCGGGAGGCCAGCCGCAACACGGGCCAAGCGGCTCCGTCCTTCCCGTACAGCAGCACGGGTACGGGAGGCAGCCACCGCAGCCCCGCCACCAACGCGGGATCCGCCCGCGCCAGCTCCGCCACCAGCCGCACCCGCCCGTGGTCGGCCGGGGCCCACGCCAGGAAACGGGCCAGTGGCCCGGGCCCGGCACCGCCGCCCAGCGGTACCACCGCGTCCACCGCAACCCCGCGCGCCAACAGGGCCGAACCCAGCTCGTACGCGCCGGCTTCGGCGAAGGACACCGTCGCCCGGTCCGGCAGCACCTCCCAGCACCGCACCCGCTCCAGCCGCCCCGCCGGATCCGGCTCCGCGGCGACGGAAGCGGGCACCGTCAGGGGGACCCGGACCCCCGCGCCGCGCAACTCCTCCAGCAGTGGCCCCACCACCCGGGGCGAGAGGCCCTCCCGGCCGCACGGGGTCCGCGGGTGCACCAGTACCTCGCCGGCCCCGGCGGCGACCGCGGCCAACGCCGACTCCGCCAGCGCCCGCGGCGACATCGGTACGGCCGCCCCGTCGGCGGCGCCCCGCGACCCGTTGAGCCCGACCTGAAGCACCCGGGCCACACCGGCCGACCCCACCGCATCGGCCGTCCCGCTCACACCGGCCGTCCCGCTCACACCGGCCGCCTCGCCGACCCCGGCCGCCCGGCCCGCCGAAGCCCCCGTCCCGCCCCGGTCACGCCGCGTCCGCCGAAGCCGGGCGCACCACCGCCGCGTAAGCCAGGGCGGGTCTCGGCACCACGATGCCGCAGCCCCCGCACACCGGGCCGTCCCACGACCAGGCCCCGGCCCAGTCGCCGTGCCGGGCCGCCGGTACGGACGGCCAGCGCAACTCCTCCTCGCCGCACACCGGACACGAGGTGCCCGGCTCCGACTCCAGCGCTGTCACCAGCCGCCGCAGAACCTCGCCCAGCGTGCCCTCCGGCCGCACCCACGGGTCGGCGCAGCGCACCACCGCGTCCCCGTTGCCGCCCCAGGCCCACTCCGGGCGGCGCACCCCGTCGTGCTTCTCACGTCTGCGTCGCGCCGCGAACAACTTCTCGTACTCCAACCAGACCGCCCGCGCCTCTTCCAGTTCCTCCAGCGCCGCGACGAGCCGCAACGGGTCCGCACCCCGGTCCTCGGGAGCGATCCCGTGCCGGTCGCACAGGTGCCACCACGTCGCGCGGTGCCCGTACGGGGCGAACCGTTCCAGGCAGCGGCGCAACGAATGGCGCCGCAGGGCCCGGTCGTTGCGCGCGTCGCGCACCTGATAGGCCAGACTTCGAAAACCCGCCATCGCACCTTCACCTCCGCCGTCCCCCCACACCCGTGCCCGTGCCACTCCGTCGAACGAAGCAGCCCGCCCCGACGTGCCCAACATGCCCTGCGGGATGTGGGCGCATGCGGGGGCGGTCGAGGCGTATAGGTGGCACATGGCCGAATTTCAGCGCCCCATGCGCCCCGCGGACACCACGAGCCGGGCGAGTTCCTCGTGGCAGATGTCACTGTGCGCCCCCGACGGGGGCCCGCCCCGGCGCACCACGGACCCGGCGTCGACGCTGACGCAGCCCCTCTCCGGCAGCCCGTCGCGCAGCGCGGCGGCGAGGCCCAGCCGGGGCGCGCCCGGTAGGGCCCGCACTCCGTCGTGCCCGATCGCGCCCCACCGCTCGTCGAAACCGAGAAGTCCGGCCGAATCCCCCGCCATCCGGGAGGCCAGCGGGTAGAACACCCCGAGCGAGGAGTCGTGGGCGGAATGACAGGCCACGACCGGCCCGTCCACCCGGCGCTGCAGCCCGCGCAGGGCTCCGCCGCGACGCGGGTCATGGGGCAGCCGGTCGCTGAAGGCGTAGTGGGAGAAGGCCCCTTGGAGGAGCGTCAACGACTTGGGGTTCCGCCCCCCGTCGGGCAGGGACCGTAGCGCGAAGGAGACCACGCGGGCACCGAAGCTGTGGCCGATCAGGTGGACCCGAAGGGCGGGCCGGCGTCCGGCCAGGTCCGCCAGGACCGGTCCGAGTCCGAGTTCCCCGACCACCCCGGCCCGCTTCTTCATCTCGTAGTACGTGGCCTGCCGCAGCAGTTCCTTGGCCCCGCTCCACAGGGACCGCAGTCCGCCCCCAAGCGCGAGGCCCGACGCCCCGGAAGGTGCGGGCGCGGCGTCCGGTGCGGCGTCCCGCCCGCCCCCGACCTGCTCCAGCGCGTCCGCGAGGGTCCGGCAGACCGCCAGCACGTCCTCGGCGAAAATGGCCGGTACGTCGTGCCGCGCGGTCCCGTCGGCCGCCCCGGCCGGCGTCGGGGGCGGGGCCGGCATCGGGCCCAGCAGGTTGACGGGCGTACCGACCCGGTCGGCCCGCAGCAGTTCCCGTACGAGCGCCCCGAACTCGACGAGGGCCGCCGCAGAGTCCGGCCGGTTCTCCAACAGCTCGGCGATCCGCCCGAGTTCCGCCTCGCGGCCCGGCCAGAACCTCGCCAGGGCCCGCCGCGTGTCGGGGTCCAGGACCGTGCCGAACCCCGGCAGGGGCAGGGCGCCGGGTGCCTCGAAGTCGGGTATCGGCTCGTCGGAGAACCGGATCGACGGCCAGACGACGCCCACGTACCCGAGCCGCACCCCCGTCCCCACCAGCTCCGGGAAGGGAGCGAAGAACCGGTCGTAGAGCCGGGTCGCCGTCCACCGGTCGCTGTTCCAGCCGTGGGCGAAGACCAGCAGGTCCGTCGCCTCGATCCGGGCCACCGTCTCCCGGGCCGCCGGATCCACGTCGCCCTGCGCGTCGAAGGTCAGCTCCCGGTACGGGCCGACGCCGATGCCCGCAGCGGTCGCGGTCGCGGCCGGGCCGGCCGCCGTGACGCCGAACCCGCTCCAGCGCCCGGTCGCCGCCGGGGCCCGGCTCCCGGTACTCGTACCGGTGAAGCCCCTGCCCCCCGCCCCGGTGCGGCTCGCGCCGCCCGTCCCCGTCCCCGTCCGCGTCCGCGTCCCCGTCCCCGTCCCGCCGTCGGATCCGCCCGGCCGTCCACCCGCCATGGGTCCCCCTCCGCGCCGCCCCTGTGGTGCTTGCAGCATCCCGCCGCTCGGGCCGCCCGACCAGTCCCGCGACGCCCCGGATCGGGGGCGGCCGCCCGTCGCTCAGGGATAGAGCAGGTACTTCTCCCGTACGGCCGCGAAACGCGCCAGTCCGGCAGCCCAGTCGTTCACGACCTCCTGCACCCCGGCCCCGGCGTCCACCAGCGTGCGCACCCGGTCCGAGCCCGTCAGCCGGTCGATCCAGTGATCGGAGCGCCAGGCGAACCCGGACCACACCCGGCGCGCGGTGACCAGCAGCCCGACCCCGGTCAGCACCGGATCGAAGGCGTCCCGGTCGTGCACGATCAGCCGGACCCCGCCACACACCTTCCCGGTGTGCTTGGAGAAGGAAGGGGTGAACCACGTCTCGCGGAACCACACTCCCGGCAGCTCCAGGCCGTTCGCCGCCTCGGCCCACCGCCGGTCGACGCCCTCCGCGCCCACCACCTCGAACGGGGTGGTGGTGCCCCGGCCCTCCGACAGGTTGGTCCCCTCGAACAGACAGGTCCCGGCGTACGCCAGTGCCGTGTCCGGAGTCGGCACGTTCGGGCTCGGCGGCACCCACGGCAGCCCGGTCGCCCCGAAGAGCGCATCCCGTCGCCAGCCCGTCATCCGTACCGTCCGCAGCCGCACCGGCCCCTGCGGGAAGGCCGTACCGCTCAGGAACTCGCCGTTGAACAGCAGCGCCAGTTCGGCCGCCGTCATCCCGTGCGCGAGCGCGATCGGCTCCCGGCCCACGAAGCTCGCGTACGGCCGCTCCAGCACCGGACCGGCCGCCCGCCGGCCGCCGACCGGGTTCGGCCGGTCCAGCACCACCACGGCCTTGCCCGCGAGGGCGGCCGCGCGCATGCAGTCGTAGAGGGTCCAGACGTACGTGTAGAACCGTGCCCCCACGTCCTGGATGTCGAAGACGACGGTGTCGATGCCGGCCCTCGTGAAGAGGTCCGCGAGCTGCTGCCCGCTGGTGGCGTACGTGTCGTACACGGGCAGCCCGGTCGCCGGGTCCCGCCCCGCCCCCTCCGAGCCGCCCGCCTGCGCCGTGCCGCGGAACCCGTGCTCCGGCCCGAACACGGCGACCAGGTCGACCCGTTCGTCCGCGTGCAGTACGTCGACCAGGTGGCGGGCGTCGGCGGTGATCCCGGTGGGGTTGGTGACCACCCCGATCCGCTGCCCCGCCAGCGCCGCGTACCCGTCGGCGGCGAGCTGCTCGAACCCCGTCCGCACCCGCTCCGCCCGGGGGCCCGTGGCCGGCGCGGCACCGGTGCCCGCCACAGGGCCCGCGCCCGCCCCCAGGGCCCCGACGGCCCCAGCCGCCCCCGCCAGTCCCAGCACCCCGCGTCGTGACAGCGTCATCCGGCCACGCTAGGCGGTCCCCTCCGGATCCTGCCCGACCCACGCCGCCCGGAGGGTGCGCGTCCGCGTGCCGCGTCCGCGTGCGGCGTCGGGCGATCACGTACCGCCGAGGGGGCCGTCCCTCTTCCGGTCGGGCATACCGACTGGTTAGTCTGCCGGGGATCGGCCCCCAGGGCAGCGACGAAAGGTGACCCCCGTGAGCACGTACCAGGACCAGCGAGTCGTCGTCACCGGCGCGGGCGGCGGCATCGGCGCGGCCCTCGCCCACCGGTTCGCCGCCGAGGGGGCGACCGTCGTCGTCAACGACCTCGACCCCGCCAAGGCCGCCTCCGTGGCGGACGCGATCGGTCCCCGGGCCATCGCCGTCCCGGGCGACGCCTCCATGGTCGTGGCCAAGGCCAGGGAGGCGCTGGGCGGCGCCGTGGACGTGTACTGCGCCAATGCCGGCCTCGCCTCCGGTGGTGACGCCTTCGCGGACGAGGCCGTCTGGGAGGCGGCCTGGGACACCAATGTGATGGCCCACGTGCGCGCCGCCCGGACCCTGTTGCCCGACTGGTTGGAGCGCGGCGGCGGCCGCTTCGTGTCCACCGTCTCGGCCGCGGGACTGCTGACCATGATCGGAGCGGCGCCGTACAGTGTCACCAAGCACGGCGCCCTCGCCTTCGCGGAATGGCTCTCGTTGACCTACCGCCACCGGGGCGTGTCGGTCCACGCCATCTGTCCGCAAGGGGTGCGCACCGACATGCTCACCGCCGCCGGATCGGCGGGCGAGCTGGTCCTGGCGCCGACCGCGATCGAACCCGACGCGGTCGTGGAGGCGCTGTTCGACGGCATGGAGAAGGGCCGGTTCTTGATCCTCCCGCACCCCGAGGTGGCGGACTACTACGCCGCGCGCGCCACGGAACCCGACCGCTGGCTGACCGGCATGAACCACCTCCAGCGGAAGTGGGAATCCTCGTGACCGAAGCACCGAGGGCGCCTGGGGCGCCGAAGGCGCCGGGGTTCGAGGGCCCGGGGTTCGAGGGTCCGGGGTCCGAGGCGTCGGCGGTGTTGCCCCGGGCGTCGGCGACTTCGGTGACCGAAGGGCGCGTGCACGGGGTCCTGGCCGGCCCGGTGCCGGGCGCCGCTACGGTCTCCGCAGCCTCGGCAGCCCTGGCGTCGACCTCCGGCGCCGCCCCCACCGGGTCCCGGTACGCCGCGCGTCCCTGGCTGCGGCAGCTGAGCCCCGCCCAGTTGGCCGGGGTTTCGCCGCAGCCCAGCGTGCTGCACGCGTTCCGGGCGGCCGTCGCCCGCGCCCCCGGCCGCCCGGCCCTCGCGTACTTCGACGGCCGGATCGCCTACGCGGAAGCCGACGCCCTCTCCGACTCCCTCGCCGGGCACCTCGCCGCGCAGGGCGTCGGTCGGGGCGACCGGGTCGCCGTCATGCTGCAGAACACCCCGCACTTCGTGCTCGCGGTGCTGGCCGCGTGGAAGGCCGGGGCGGTGGTCGTCCCGCTCAACCCGATGTACAAGGCCGCCGAGGTCGGGCACGCCCTGCGCGACTCCGGGGCCGCCGCGCTGGTCTGCGCGGAGCCGGCCTGGACGGCGTACCTGCGGGAGGCGGTGCGCGGGACCGGCGTACGGACCGTCCTGACCACCCGCGACCGGGACTTCCAGACCCGCGACGACCCCCGCGTCCTACCCGCACGGCCCGCACAGGCCGAGGCCGCCCAAGCCGCGTCGGCCGGGCCCCCGCCCGCACGTGCCGAGCCCGCGCAGCCCGCGCCCGCACATGCCGAGCCCCGGCACGCCGAGCCCCCGCACCCCGAGCCCGCGCACGGCGGGCCCCGGCACGCCGAGCCCCCGCACGCCTCGCCCACACAGCCCGCGCCCGAGCACCCCGCGCTCGCGCCGGCAGGGTCCGCGCAGCCCGCGCACGCACATGCCGGGCCCCCGCCCGTCGGGCCCCCGCGCCCCCCGGCCCCCACCCCCGTCGACCTCGTCGTCACCGCGCGCCGGGGCCTCCCCCCTCCGCCCGATCCCCGCCTGACCGCCGCCGACCCCGCTCTCATCAGCTACACCTCCGGAACCTCCGGCACCCCCAAGGGCGCCGTGAACCCGCACGGCGCGCTCACGTACAACGCCACCCGCCAGGTCACCGGACACCCCCTCCCCGAGGGCGCCGGCTACTTCGCGCTCGCCCCGCTCTTCCACATCACCGGCATGGTCTGCGAGCTCACCGCCTGCTTCACCAACGCCGGCACCCTCGTCCTCGCCCACCGCTTCGACGCCGGCGCCGTCCTGGACGCCTTCCTCGAACACCGCCCCGCCTACACCATCGGCCCGGCCACCGCCTTCATCGCGCTCGCCGCCCATCCCGCCGTCACGCGCGAGCACTTCGCCTCCTTCCAGGTGGTCTCCTCCGGCGGCGCACCCCTGCCGCCCGCGCTCGTCGCGCGGCTGCGCGCCGATCTCGGCTTCTACCTGCGCAACGGCTACGGCCTCACCGAGTGCACCGCCCCCTGCGCCTCGGTCCCCGCCCACCTCGAAGCCCCCGTCGACCCCGCCTCCGGCACCCTCTCGGTCGGTGTCCCCGGCGCGCAGACCCTCGTACGGATCCTCGACGAGCACGGCGCCGAGGTGCCCTTCGGCGAGAGCGGCGAGATAGCCGTCCGCGGCCCCCAGGTCGTCCCCGGCTACTGGGGGATGCCCGAGGAGAGCGCGCGGGCCTTCCCGGACGGCGAACTGCGCACCGGGGACGTCGGCTTCATGGACGCGGACGGCTGGCTCTACGTGGTCGACCGGAAGAAGGACATGATCAACGCCGCCGGGTTCAAGGTCTGGCCGCGCGAGGTGGAGGACGTCCTGCACACCCACCCGGCCGTCCTCGACGCGGCCGTCGTCGGGGTCCCCGACCCGTACCGCGGGGAGAGCGTGAAGGCGTACGTGAGCCTGCGGCCGGGCGCCTCGGCGGAGCCGGCCGAACTCGTCGCCCACTGCGCCGAGCGCGTCGCCGCGTACAAGTACCCGCGCGAAGTCGAGATCCTGCCTGTTCTTCCCCGGACGACGAGTGGCAAGATCCTGCGACGGGAACTGCGCGAGCGAGGCTGAAAACAGTTGGATGGTCGTACGACGCAGCAGCTCAGGGATCAGGAAAGGAAGGCGAGCGCCATGACAGCCAGGACCACCACGGAGCCGGCGGAGAACAACCGGGAGACCCCGGTACCGCAGCGGTTGCTGGCCGTGGCCACCAGGCTGTTCGCCGAGCGTGGCTACGACCGCACCTCCGTCCAGGAGATCGTCGAGGCCGCCGGCGTCACCAAGGGGGCGCTCTACCACTACTTCGGGTCGAAGGACGACCTGCTGCACGAGGTGTACGCGCGCATGCTGCGCCTCCAGCAGCAGCGGCTCGACGCGGTGGCCGGATCCGATGCTCCCGTCGAGGAGCGGTTGCGGGCCGCGGCCGCCGACGTGGTGGTCACCACCATCGAGAACCTCGATGACGCGATGATCTTCTTCCGGTCGATGCACCAGCTCAGCCCGGAGAAGTACAAGCAGGTCAGGTCCGAGCGCAGGCGCTACCACGAGCGCTTCCGGGCCCTGGTCGAGGAGGGCCAGCGGACGGGGGTGTTCGTCACGGCCACGCCCGCCGACCTGGTGGTCGACTTCTACTTCGGATCCGTCCACCACCTGTCCACCTGGTACCGCACGGACGGCCCGCTCACCCCGCACCAGGTCGCCGACCACCTCGCCGACCTGCTGCTGCGCTCCCTGCGCCCCTGAGCGGCCGGCCCGCTCACACCCGGGCCAGGGCCGGGTAGTCGGTGTACCCCTCAGCCCCCCGTACGTGCATCAGGAACTCCGGCCGGAGCTCGTTGAGCGGGGCACCGGCGCGCAGCCGTTCCACGAAGTCGGGGTTGGCGAGGAACCCCCGACCCAGCGCGATCAGGTCGGCGCCCGCCCCCAGCAGCCGCTCGGCCCGCCGCCGGCCGCCGTCACCGGAGACCTCCTCGCGCGACAGCGTCGGATTGGCGATCAGGGTGCCCGGCCAGGCCGCGCGGAGCGCGCCGAAGGCGGGCCGGTCCGGGTCGGCGTACACCTGGTGCAGGTACACCGGCCCGAGCTCGGCCAGGGCCCGGGTGAGCGCCGGGTAGATCTCCTCGGTGTCGCCCTCCTCGATGCCGTTGACCCCCGCTCCGGGAGAGACGCGTACGCCCACCCGGTCCGCGCCGATCGCCCCGATCACGGCCCGGACCACCTCGACGGTGAAGCGGATCCGGTGCTGTACGGGGCCGCCCCACTCGTCGGTGCGGCGGTTCGTGTTCCGCGCGAGGAACTGGTGGAGCAGGTGGCCGTTGGCGGAGTGCACCTCCACGCCGGCGAACCCCGCCGCGACGGCGTTGCGGGCGGCGGTCGCGAAGTCGGCGATGGTGGTGCGGATGTCCTCGCCGGTCATCTCGCGCGGCGGCACGGCGTCCTGGAGCCCGGACGGCGTGTGCAGCGGCTCCGGGAAGCGGACCGCGGACGGGGCGAGCGGGGCGTGCCCGCTGGTGTCGGGGTGCCCGACCCGGCCGCCGTGCTGGAGTTGGAGGAACATCCGCCCGCCGGCCGCGCGCACGGCGTCGGTGACCCGCTGCCAGCCGGCGATCTGCGCGGGGGAGTGGATGCCGGGGATGTACGGGTACGTCTGCCCGACGGCGTTCGGCGTGGTGCCCTCGGCGATGATCAACGCGGCCGATGCGCGCTGCGCGTAGTGCTCGGCCATGAGCGCGCCCGGCACTCCGTCGGCGTCCGCGCGGTTGCGCGTCAGCGGCGCCATCACCAGGCGACCGGGCAGTTCCAGGTTGCCGAGGCGGACGGGTTCGAAGAGGCGGGAGGCGGCGGGTACCTGCTCGGTGTGCGTCATGCCGGTACCGTAGAACCTCACATTGATGTCAGGTTCAAGCCTTCGGGGCGGGGGACGGGCCGTGCGGATCGGCGAACTGGCGGCGCGCACCGGGGTCGGCGCGCGGTCGCTGCGCTACTACGAGGAACAGGGCCTGCTGGTGTCCGACCGGACGCCGGGCGGCCACCGCGACTACCCCGAGCGGGCAGTCGACCGGGTGATCCGGATCCAGGAGCTGTACGCGGCCGGCCTGCACAGCGCGCGGATCGCCCGGATCCTGCCCTGCATGCGCGACGAGGACGGCGGCCCGTCGGTGCGCGCGACCCCGCTGCTGGTGGCCGAACTGACCGCCGAGCGGGAGCGCATCGAGCGGATGATCGGCGACCTGGAGCGCTCCCGCGACGTCCTGGACGAGGTCATCGGCGCCGCCGCCGACCTGCTCGCCGCCGACGGCCCCGCCTGATCCGCTCCCCGGGCCTCAGCCCAGCGGAAGGACCTTGCGGCCCCAGGTCTCCTCGGCCACCACGGCGAAGGAGACGTACCAGGCGATGCCGGCGCAGAGCAGGCCGAGGAAGCCGCCGAGGTGGCCGAGGGCGGCGACCCGGGTGAGGTCGCCGAGCGCCAGGAAGAGGAAGGTCAGGGCGAGCACGGTGAAGAGCAGCCGGTGCGCCAGGTCCAGTTTCAGGGCGGCGACGGCCATGTACGCGGTGAAGACGAACCAGGCGATGAGGAACCAGCCGGTCGCGATGTGCGCCTGGCCGGCGGGCAGGGTCGGGACGACGAACTTCACGTAGCCCGCGAAGGACATCCAGAACGCGCCGTACGAGACGAACGCCGTGGTGGCGAAGGTGTTGCCGCGGCGGAACTCCATCGCCCCGGCGACGAACTGCGCGAGGCCGCCGTAGAAGAGGGCGAGCGGCAGGACGACCGCGCTCAGCGCGGTGTCCGCGATCAGGCCCGAGTTGAAGAGGCTGAGCACGAAGGTGGTCAGCGCGAACGCGGCCAGACCCAGCGGGCCGGGGTTGGCGACACGGGGCGCCGGCGCCTGCGGGGAGGCGGCCTGCGCGGAGGTCGGGCCGGCCGGGGCGGGGGCGGCCGGGGTCAGGGTGGAGCTGGGCATGGCGATATGCACCTTCGGTGGGGGGATGTTCCGAATATAGCCCACCGTGCGCGGCCCCTCGGACCGGTTCGCCCGGGATCCCGCGGGGCGAAGGTCCCGTTCCGGCGGGGCCGCCCGGCCCCCCGCACGCGGACCGGCCCGCCCCCGGCGCGCCCTTGGTGGGGGCGGGCCGAAAGGCGGGCCGGTCCGTGGCAACCGTTGGATCGGCTACGTCCGGTCACCCGTTACGGGGCGACCTTCAGCAGCTTGTTCGCCGTGCCGGACGACGGGTTGGTGACCGCGCCCGCGGTCGCCGCCGCGGTCAGGGCCGCCGCGGTCTGCGCCGGGGTCGAGGAGGGGTGCCCGGACAGGTAGAGGGCGGCGGCGCCCGCCACGTGCGGGGCGGCCATCGAGGTGCCGGAGATGGTCTTGGTGCCGGTGTCGCTGTCGTTCCAGGTCGAGGTGATGTCCGAGCCGGGAGCGTAGAGGTCCACCACGGAGCCGAAGTTGGAGAAGTCGGACTGCGCGTCGTCGATGGTGCTCGACGCCACGGTCAGTGCCTCGGTGACCCGGGAGGGCGAACCCTGACCCGCGTCGCTCGACTCGTTGCCGGCCGCGACGGAGAACGTGATGCCCGCGGCGACCGCACGCCGCACCGCCTCGTCGAGCGCCTCGTCGGCGCCGCCGCCCAGGCTCATGTTGGCGACGGAGGGGCCGGAGTGGTTCTTGGTGACCCAGTCGATGCCGGCGACGACCTGCTCGGTGGTGCCCGAGCCGTTGTCGTCCAGCACCCGCACCGCCACCAGCTTCGCCTTCTTGGCGACGCCGTGCGCGGTGCCCGCGACGGTCCCGGCGACGTGCGTGCCGTGGCCGTTGCCGTCGTCGGCGCTGTCGTCGTTGTCCACGGCGTCGAAGCCGTGGGTGGCGCGACCGCCGAAGTCCTTGTGCGTCACCCGTATGCCGGTGTCGATGACGTACGCCGTGACCCCTTCACCGGCCTTGTCCGGGTAGTCGTACTTCTTGTCCCCCTCCTGTGCGCTCTGGTCGATCCGGTCCAGCCCCCAGGACGGCGGGTTGGGCTGGCCGGCCTTGATGGTGAACTTCTTGTTCTGCACGACCTTGCCGACGGCGGGGTCCGCCGCGAGCCGCTTGGCCTCCGTCTCGCTCAGCCCCGAGGCCGAGAAACCGTTGACCTGGGACCCGTAACTGCGTTGCAGTTCGCCTCCGTACTTGTTGGCGAGCTGTGCCTTGTCCGCGGATTCGTCGAGGATGACGACGTAGCTTCCGCTGATCGCACCGGGGGCGCCCAGTCCGTAGACCGTGCCCTCGGCCGGCGCCGCCGCCCCCGCGAAGGGGGTGGCGATCAGGGTCACGGCGACCGCGGTGGCGGCTCCCGCACCGATGGCCGCGTAACGGAAACCGCGCGAACGCTTGTGAGTTGCCATGTGGAGGGTTCTCCTCGTGGGTGACGTGTGGGGCGTCGAACCTTCTGGAGAACCCTGTTCCGATTGACAGGCGCAAATCAAGATCGCCCCTGCCTTTCGGCCTTATTCAACAAGGTTTCTTAAAAGGCTCCCCGCATCGCCTTCACGGTGCACACACGTTCACCCGAACTCCCGCACGAATGCCCCACTTTCAGGGCCGGCCGCCCGCGTACCGCCTCAGCTCGCGGCGCGCGAGCGAGCGCTGGTGCACCTCGTCGGGTCCGTCGGCCAGCTGCAAGGTCCGCGCGGCGGCCCACAGTTCGGCCAACGGGAAGTCCTGGCTCACCCCACCGGCGCCGTGCAACTGCACCGCCCGGTCCAGGATCCCGACCACCGCGCGCGGGGTCGCGATCTTGATGGCCTGGATCTCCGTGTGCGCCCCCCGGTTGCCCACCGTGTCCATCAACCACGCCGTCTTCAGCACCAGCAGGCGCAGCTGCTCGACGGTGACCCGCGCGTCCGCGATCCAGCCCTGCACGACCCCCTGGGCGGCCAACTCCCGCCCGAAGGCCGTACGTTCCACCGCGCGTCGGCACATCAACTCGATGGCCCGCTCCGCCATGCCGATCAGCCGCATGCAGTGGTGGATGCGGCCCGGGCCCAGTCGGGCCTGGGCGATGGCGAAGCCGCCGCCCTCCTCGCCGATCAGGTTCCCCACCGGCACCCGGGCCCCGTCGAAGACCACCTCGGCGTGCCCGCCGTGGTCGTGGTCCTCGTACCCGTACACCTTCATCGCCCGTCGGACCTCCACGCCCGGGGTGTCGCGCGGGACCAGCACCATCGACTGCCGGCGGCGCGGATCGGCGCCCTCGGGGTCGGTCTTGCCCATCACGATGAAGACCTTGCAGTCCGGGTTCATCGCTCCGGAGATGTACCACTTGCGGCCGGTGACCACGTACTCGTCACCCACCCGCTCGATCCGCGTCTCGATGTTGGACGCGTCCGAGGAGGCGACCTCCGGCTCCGTCATCGCGAACGCGGAACGGATCTCACCCGCCAGCAACGGCTCCAACCACTGCTTCTTCTGCGCCTCGTCCCCGAACTGCGCGAGCAGCTCCATGTTCCCGGTGTCCGGGGCCGCGCAGTTCGTCGCCATCGGCGCCAGGTGCGGACTGCGGCCGGTGATCTCGGCCAACGGGGCGTACTGGAGGTTGGTCAGCCCGGCGCCGTACCCCTCGCCGCGCTCGCCGGGAGGGTTCACGAAGAACAGGTTCCACAGGCCCTGACGGCGCGCCTCGGCCTTCAGTTCACCGAAGACGGCCGGAGCGTCCCAGGGCGAGGCCAGCCGTGCGCGCTGCTCGGCGGCGACGGATTCCGCCGGGTGCACGTACTCCTCCATGAACGCGAGCAGCCGCTCGCGGAGTTCCTCGGTCCGGGCGTCGAATGCGAAGTCCATGGGGAGTCCTCAGCCTTCCTGAAGTTCTTTGAGTGTGGTCAGACCGTGCTCGATGAAGACCGGGACCAGCTCGCCGATCCGGTCGAAGCCCGCACCGACGGTCTGGCCGAGCGTGTAGCGGTAGTGGATGCCTTCGAGGATCACCGCGAGCTTGAACCAGGCGAAGGCCGTGTACCAGGCGATGGCGCCGGTGTCCCGCCCGGAGCGCGCGGCGTAGCGCTCGATCAGTTCGGCCGGCGCCGGATGCCCCGGGGCCCGGCTCGTGGTGCTGACCGGGGAATCGGTCAGGCCCAGGTCGGAGCTGTACATCACCAGCAGCCCGAGGTCGGTCAACGGGTCGCCGAGCGTGGACATCTCCCAGTCCAGCACCGCCCGGATCGTGTCCTCGGGCCCGCCGATCAGCACGTTGTCCAGCCGGAAGTCCCCGTGCACCACCGTCGGCGCGGGGGAGCGGGGCAGCGTCCGGCCCAGTTCGTCGCGCAGTTCCTCGATCCCGGCGAGCTCCCGACCCCGGGAGGCCGCGAGCTGCTTGCCCCAACGGCGCACCTGTCGTTCCAGGAAGCCCTCGGGTCGACCGAAGTCGCCCAGGCCCACCGCCTGCGGATCGACCGCGTGCAGGTCGACGAGGGTGTCCACCAGGCCGAGCACCGCGCGCCGGGTGCGTTCGGCCCCGATCACGGCAAGCTGGTCGGCCGTCCGGTACGGGACTCCGTCCACGTGCTCCATGACGTAGAACGGCGCCCCCAGGACGGCTTCGTCCTCGCACAGCAGCAGCGCCCGCGGCACGGGCACGGCCGTCCCGTGCAGGGCGGCGATCACCCGGTGTTCGCGCCGCATGTCGTGCGCGGTGGCCAGGACGTGGCCGAGCGGCGGGCGGCGCACCACCCACCGTCCGGCGCCGTCGGTGACGTCGTACGTCAGGTTCGAGCGACCGCCCTCGATCAGTCGGCCGCGCAGCGGACCGGCCACGAGGCCGGGCAGCTCGGCGTCGAGACGGCCGCGCAGCCGCTCCAGGTCGAGGCCTCGCGGATCATCCGGGACTGGGGTCATGCTGGGCACCTCCGGAGGGAGTGGACGGCAACGGGCTCAGCGCCCGGAAGCCATCATGCCGACCAGTCGGTATGCCGTCCAGAGCGTGGCGCCGGAAAACCGCTTCCGGCCCCACCGGAACACCCGCGGACCGGGGCGCGGCGCCGGCCGAACGGCCCGCCGCCCCGCACTCACCTCACGCGCGCTCCCCTCACGCGCGCCGGGCGAGCTCGCCGACCCAGCGCAGGTACCGCTCGGTGGCCTCGTACGCCGACGGGTCGGTCAGCGGACCGTGGCCCGGTACGACCGTCTCCGGGCCCAGCTCACGCAGCCGCTCCAGCGCGCGCAGCGACCCCGACAGGGAGCCCATCGCCAGGAACGGCGTACCGCCCGCGAAGATCAGGTCCCCGGTGAACACGCCCTTCTGTCGGGGCAGCCACACGACCGAGTCCCCGGTGGTGTGCGACGCCCGGATGCAGGACCCGCACCTCGATCCCGCCGACGTGCAGGACCAGCCGGTCGGCGTACGTCAGATCGGGCGCGGTGACGGCGGCGAGTTGCTCCGCCCGAGCCGCCCCGTGCCCGATGATCACCGCGTCGGGGGCGAAGAGGGCGCTGCCGTAGGTGCGGTCGCCGTGGTGGTGCGTGTTCACCACCGTCCGCGGCAGCGGCACCCCGGCCGCGACGACGGCCTCGCGCAGGGCCGGCGCCCGCCGCTCGGTGGCGGCCGTGTCGACGAGCAGGGTCCGCCCGCCGTCGCTCACGAACCCGGCGTCGTTCAGGCATCAGCCGCCGTCCGGCGGGACGTACGCGTACACACCGGGCGCGGGCTGGACGAGGTACGGCTCTTCGACGGACATCCGGACTCTCCCCGGCTCGCTGTGACGGTCCGTCGGCATCCTGCCACCCGGCGTCCCGCCCGGGGAGGGCGGGTCCGGGGGCGGGGTCAGTGGTCGTCGTAGTGGCCCTCGTGCTCGGCGTGCCGGTGGCCGTCGTGCAGGTAGTCCACGTGGTCGCCGTGCGGGACGGAGTCGTGCCCGCAGCCCGACCCGTGTGCGTGCGGGTGCGCCTCGTGCGTCGTGTGCTCCGGGGTCTCGCACTCGTCCCAGTGCCCGGAGTGCTCCCGGTGCAGGTGCCCGTCGTGCGCGTAGTCGACGTGGTCGCCGTGGGGGACGGGCTGGTGCCCGCAGTCCGGGCCGTGGGTGTGCTGGTGCGTGGGGTGCTCGTGGTGCAGGGTCGTCATGGCGCAGAGGCTAGTGCGGTTCGTCCCGGAACACCCGCTCCGTCCGTTCCCGTGTCGCGGGTGCGGGTGCGGGTGAGGGTGCGGAAGTGCGGGAGCCGGCGCGCTGGGGGCCGGCGCGCGGGGGACGGGCGTACGGCACCGCCGCCGCTCAGAGGATCACCGCGACCGCGAGCACCGCCAGCGTCCCCGTGCACGCCACCACTCCCAGGGCCGCCCCCGGCGCCAGTCCCCGGGGCCGGGCGGCCGCCAGCTCCCGCATCCGCCGGTGCGCCACCCACAGGAAGGCGACCCAGATCAGGACGGTCACCGCCGCGCCCGCCACCTCGGTCGGACTGCCCGTTCCCCGCAACGCCTGCCGCACGGCCAACACCGCCACGACCGAACAGGCCAGCGTGGTGCGCCGCCACGCCAGCCGGGTCCGTTCCGGCTGGAGCCCCGCGTCGCGGACCTCGCCGGCGGCGCTCACCGCCCCGACGTCCAGCCCAGCAGGACGACGACGACCATCACCACCGCCACCAGCGCCACGCACAGGCTCAGCACCACGGGGAAACGCGACAGCGGCAGGTCCTCGCCCCGCCGCATGGCCCGCTCGCAGCGCGTCCAGTGGTTCACCGCCCGCAGGGCGCACGCGGCGCCCACCGCCAGCAGCGCGAACGCCATCCCGACCCGCACCCCCCACCGCAGGTCCGGCAGGAACTGGTCCACCGCGAACCCGCCGCCGACCAGGGCCAGGGCGGTGCGGATCCAGGCCAGGAAGGTCCGTTCGTTGGCCAGCGAGAAGCGGTAGTCGGGGGTCTCGCCCTCGTCCCTCAGCCGCGATGGTGCGAACCAGAGGCGCGCGTCCTTGACGAAGTCGATCACCTGCCCAATCTACTGGCGCACCCTCCGGAACTCCCGCAGCCCCCGTCCCCGCCACCGCCCCGAACCGCTCCCCGGGCCTACTCCGCCCCCCCCGGCCTACTCCGCCGCCCGGAACTCCCGAAGCCGCCGGTACGCCTCCAGTCCGTCGGGCACCCAGGCCCACCCCGCGCCGTCCGCGACCCGTCGCTCCAGTTCCTCCGGGGTCAGCCAGGCGTGCCAGTCCACCTCGGAGACCTGCGGGGACACCGGCAGCTCGCACCGCACCTCGTACACCGAGGACCACCAGGCCCCGCCCGGGCCCTCGTACAGGAACGTGAACAGCGGCGTCGGCGGCTCCAGCCCCCGCACCCCCAGTTCCTCCTCGGCCTCCCGCAGCGCGGCCCGCGCGTAGTCCTCGCCGGCGCCCACCACCCCGCCCACGAACATGTCGTGGTGCGAGGGGAAGACCAGCTTCGACGCGGTCCGGCGGTGTACGAAGACCCGCCCCCGCGCGTCCGTCGCCCGGACGAACACGCACCGGTGGATCAGCCCCCGGGCGTACACCTCGCCCCGGGGGGCCCGCCCGATGACCCGGTCGTCGCGGTCCACCACGTCCAGCACTTCATCAGCGGCGCTCATACGGTCCATCCCATCATCGCTGTTGACTGGTTACCGCTCCGTAGCAAAGGATCTGCCCCACCACCGAGACCGGAGGACGGGCAACGCATGACGTACGACGCTGACGTGATCGTGATCGGAGCGGGGCTCGCCGGCCTCGTGGCCACCGCCGAGCTCGTCGACGCGGGCCGCAAGGTCATCCTCGTCGACCAGGAACCCGAGCAGTCGATCGGCGGCCAGGCCCACTGGTCCTTCGGCGGCCTGTTCTTCGTGGACTCGCCCGAACAGCGCCGCATGCGCATCAAGGACACCCGTGAACTCGCCCACCAGGACTGGCTCGGCACCGCCGGCTTCGACCGCGAGGAGGACGCCTGGCCCCGCCGCTGGGCCGAGGCGTACGTGGACTTCGCGGCCGGCGAGAAGCGGCCCTGGCTGCACGCGCAGGGCGTCCGCTTCTTCCCCGTCGTCGGCTGGGCGGAGCGCGGCGGCTACGACGCCAACGGCCACGGCAACTCCGTACCCCGCTTCCACATCACCTGGGGCACCGGCCCCGGCCTGGTCGCCCCCTTCGAACGCCGGGTCCGCGCCGGGGTCGCGCGCGGGCTGGTCCGGTTCGCGTTCCGCCACCGGGTCACCGGCCTCGCCTCGACCGCCGGCACCGTGGACACCGTCACCGGGGAGGTCCTGGCCCCCTCGGACGCCGTACGGGGCAGCGCGAGCAGCCGCGAGAGCGTCGGCGCGTTCAGCCTGCGGGCCCAGGCCGTGATCGTGACCAGCGGCGGCATCGGCGGCAACCACGACCTCGTCCGCCGGCAGTGGCCCGCCCGCCTCGGCACCCCGCCCGAGCGGATGCTCTCCGGGGTGCCCGCGCACGTGGACGGGCTGATGCTCGGGATCACCGAGGGCGCCGGCGCCAGCCACATCAACAAGGACCGGATGTGGCACTACACCGAGGGCATCGAGAACTGGAACCCGATCTGGGCCCGCCACGGCATCCGCATCCTGCCCGGCCCGTCCCCCCTGTGGCTGGACGCCACCGGCCGCCGGCTACCCGTACCGCTCTTCCCGGGCTTCGACACCCTCGGCACGCTCGAACACATCATGCGGACCGGTCACGACCACACCTGGTTCGTCCTCAACCAGCGCATCATCGGCAAGGAGTTCGCCCTCTCCGGTTCCGAGCAGAACCCGGACCTCACGGGCAAGTCGGTCCGTGACGTCCTCACCCGCGCCCGGCAGGCCGTACCCGGCCCGGTGAAGGCCTTCATGGACAACGGCGCCGACTTCGTCGTCGAGCGGGACCTGTCGGCACTGGTGCGCGGCATGAACGCCGTCACCAAGGAGAACCTCCTCGACGAGGCCACCGTCCGGCGCGAACTCGTCGCCCGCGACCGGGAGATCGCCAACCCCTTCACCAAGGACCTACAGGTCACGGCGATCCACGGCGCCCGCCGCTACCTCGGCGACAAGCTGATCCGCACCGCCGCCCCGCACCGGATCCTGGACCCGGCGGCGGGCCCGCTGATCGCCGTCCGGCTCTCGATCCTGACCCGCAAGTCCCTCGGCGGCCTGGAGACCGACCTGTCCTCGCGCGTCCTGACCCCCGCCGGCGACCCGCTCCCCGGGGTGTACGCGGCCGGTGAGGCAGCCGGCTTCGGCGGCGGGGGAGTCCACGGCTACCGCGCCCTGGAGGGCACGTTCCTCGGTGGCTGCATCTTCTCGGGCCGCGCCGCGGGCCGCGCCGCGGCGCAGGCGGTGGGCTGACCCGGCGCTCGGCGTCCGATCCCGGCCGCCGCCGTCAGGCGAGCCGCTCGGTGACCCGGAACCGCTCCGCGACGACCAGGGTGTCGTCGTCGACCGTGTACCGCGGGTCGCCGAGCGCCGCGCGCACCGGCTCGGAGTGCCAGAACGCTTCGTGTGCCGTGCGCCATTCGGCCACCGACGCGTACCCCTCGCCCTCGTCGAGGGCGTGCCGGAGGGGGACGTCCGCCAGCCGCAGCACCTCCACGCCGGTGACCTCGACGACGGCCACCCCCGCCTCGTCCGAGTCGACCAGGACGGCCCGCTCCCCGGGCACCGGCAGCGGTTCGCCCTCGGCCTCGTACTCCGCGAGGAGGCCGGTGGTACTGGTCTTCGCGCCGCTCAGCACCGCCGCGACCAACTGGTCGCGCAGCGGGCCGGGGAAGCCGAGGAGATAGGGAGGAAGATCGTCGAGGGATGCCACCGGGCCACTTTAACCACCGTCCCCCGACCGCTTCGAACGATATTCGCGGCCCCCCAACTCCGCTCTCGGAACCATCAGTTGAAACCCGCCACGCAGTGGACTGGACCTTGACGTGGAGCTGTGCGTACCGCTTAGCTGTATGTGATCATCCGAGTTCTCACCGGCATGATCCACCCCGCACCACCGCACCGACCACCACCCCGTGCGCGTCCCCGCGCACGTCCACCCGCGCCCGCGCTCTGGAGGGAACCCGCGGATGTCCCCGCCTCCGCCGCCCCTCGGCCGCGCCCGCAAGCGGGACGCACAGCTCTTCGACCCGGCCCTGTGCGACACCGAACTCGTCGAGGTGCGGACCCAGTTCGCGCAAGGCCGATGGGCCAGGGCCCGCGCCCTCCTGGTGGGCACCGGCGACGACTGGGACCGCCGCGGCCACCGCGTCGTCGTCCTCGCCGAAACCCCGGCCGCCACCGCCTGGGCCCGCGAATGGCTGCTCGCCGAACCCGACAGCGCCGACGCCGCCACCCTCCTCGCCTGCGCCACCGTCTTCACGGCGCTGCGGCACAAGGGGACCCCGGAATCCGCCGAGGAGGCCTGCCGGCGCGCCGCCGGACTGCTGCCCGCCGACCCCACGCCCTGGCTGGGCCTGCTCCTGCTCTCCGGGACCTTCGGCACCGAGGAGGAGTTCAGTCGGCACTTCGACCAGGTCCGCGCCCGCCACCGCGAGCACCACCACGCCCACCACCTGATGGTCGCCCGGCTCGCCGAACGCACCCCCGCCACCGGCCAGGACCCCCTCCACGAGGTCTACGACTTCGCCGCCTGGGCCGCCGAGGAGTCCCCGGCCGACTCACCGCTCGCCGTGCTCCCCGTCATCGCCCACGCCGAGCGCTACCGCGTCCTGGCCGCCGCCCACGGCCGCGCCACCCCCGACGCCGCCGCCGAGCACTGGTCCGGCCGCCGCGCCCGCACCGTGCTGCGCTCCGCCTTCGACTGGTGGCTGGAATGGGAACGCGAGGACCACCCCCGCAACCGGGTCGACCTCAACTTCCTCGCCCACGCCAAGCTCTGCGAGGGCCGCTCCGCCGAGGCCGCCGCCCTCTTCCACCGCATCGGCGCCCACGCCACCCCGGCGCCCTGGTCCTACCCCGACCAGGACCCGCACCAGGCCTTCCTCGCCGCCCGCAGCGTCGCGCTCGGCACCGCCTAGCGCCGTTCCGGACACCTCTACGACCGTCCCCGCAGACCGCTCCCGAAAGGACGCCCCGCCATGTCGACGGGCAGATCCACCACGCTCAGCGAACCGACCGAGATCCGCACGTACAAGGGCGAGGACCGCGCCCTGCGCGCCGACCGGCTCGGCACGGCCGGACTGCTGCTCTCCGTACTCGCGGCCAGCGCGCCCCTGATGGTCGTCGCCGGCGTCATGCCCACGATCTTCGGGGTCATGGGCATCGTCGGACAGCCACTGCTCTTCGTGATCCTCGGCGTCGTCCTGGCCCTGTTCAGCATCGGCTACGCCGAGATGAGCCGGCACGTCCACAACGCCGGCGCCTTCTACGCCTACATCGCCCGCGGCCTCGGCCCCACCGCCGGAGCCTGCGCCTCCGTCGTCGCGCTCGTCGCGTACAGCGCCATGCAGGTCGGCGTCTACGGCATCCTCGGCTTCGAGATATCCGGCCTCTTCGCCACCTACCTCGACGTCGAGCTCGCCTGGTGGATCCCGGCCCTGCTCGCCGTCGCCGCCACCGGCGCGCTCGGCTGGCTGAAGATCGACCTGAACGCCAAGGTGCTCGGCGTCCTCCTCCTCATCGAGTGCGCCCTCGTCGTCGTCTTCGACGCCGCCGCCCTCGGCAAGCCCGGCCCCGAGGGCCTGTCCCTCACCGCCTTCGACCCCAGCACCCTGACCGGCGCCGGCCTCGGCACCGCCCTGTGCTTCTGCATCGCCGCCTTCGTCGGCTTCGAGCAGTCCCCGGTGTACGCCGAGGAGACCAGCAAGCCGCACATCGTCGTCTCCCGCGTGATGTTCCTCGGCGTCGGCTTCGTCGCCCTCTTCTTCGCCTTCAGCGCCTGGGCCCTGACCGTCGCCACCGGCCCCGCCGCGATCACCGACGCCGCCGCGGCCTCCGGCCCCGGACTGCTCTTCGAGCTGACCGAGGCCCGCCTGGGCGCCACCTTCACCGACGTCCTGCACGTGCTCTTCGTCACCGGCATGTTCGCCGCGATGCTGAGCTTCCACAACGTCGTCGCCCGCTACGCCTTCGCCATGGGCCGCGAGGGCCTGCTCCCGGCCCGCTTCGGCCGCACCAACCCCGGCACCGGCGCCCCGGCCACCGGCTCCCTGCTGCAGACCGGCATCGCCGCCGTCGTCGTCGCGGTGTTCGCGCTCACCGACGACCTGCCGACGGGCGACCCGACCGCGCCCGTCCTGCACCTGTTCACCTGGATGGGCAGCGTCGGCGCCCTCGGCGTGACCGTCCTGATGGCGGCGTCCTCCTTCGCCGTCATCGCCTTCTTCGTCCGCCGCGGCACCGCCGGCGCCCAGGTCTGGCGGCTCGTCGCGGCGGGCCTCGCCGGCCTGGCCCTGATCGGGATCGCCCTCTACACCGTCAAGGACTTCGCCGTCCTGGTCGGTGCCGAGAAGGGCTCCGCGCTCAGCTGGGCGCTGCCCGCGATCATCGCCGTCGCCGCGCTGGGCGGCCTGGCCCACGGCCTGTACCTGAAGTCCCGCCGCCCCGAGGTCCACGCCCGCATCGGCCTCGGCAACGAGGCCTTCCGGCTCGACCAGGTGGCGGAGTCCACCCCGCACGACTGACCCGCTCCACCTCGCATTCGTGCCCCGACGAAGCCCCCGGCGACCGTTTCCATGGTCGCCGGGGGCTTCCGCGTGCGGGGAGCCGATTTTTACGGAAACGGAGCCTCATGGTCTCCTGGTGCGACAAAACCACCGGATCGCGGCACGGGGGACACCACCCAGCTCCCCCGCGCGGCCCTCCGACCCTGCCTGTCCCATCCACGAAGGCGAAGTCCGTATGAGTGACCGCACCTTGACCGAGGCCCCCGCCGAGGCGCATTCCCGCCCCGTCGACGCCGGTGACGAGGGCTACAGCAAGGACCTCAAGTCCCGCCACATCAACATGATCGCCATCGGCGGGGCGATAGGCACCGGCCTGTTCCTCGGCGCCGGTGGCCGCCTCGCCGGAGCGGGCCCCTCGCTCGCCATCGCCTACGCGGTCTGCGGCGTCTTCGCCTTCTTCGTGGTCCGCGCCCTCGGCGAGCTGGTCCTCTACCGCCCCTCCTCGGGCGCCTTCGTCAGCTACGCGCGCGAGTTCATGGGGGAGAAGGGCGCCTACACGGCGGGCTGGCTCTACTTCCTCAACTGGTCCACCACCACCGTGGCCGACATCACGGCCGCCGCCACCTACGCGCACTTCTGGTCGCTGTTCACGGACGTCCCCCAGTGGGTGCTCGCCTTCATCGCCCTGGCCGTCGTCCTCACCGCGAACCTGATCTCGGTGAAGTACTTCGGCGAGATGGAATTCTGGTTCTCCCTGGTCAAGGTGGCAGCCCTGACGATCTTCCTGCTCGTCGGCATCTACCTCGTCGCCACCAGCCACGACATCGACGGCAACACCCCGGGCCTCGCCAACATCACCGACAACGGCGGCCTCTTCCCCGTCGGCGTCCTGCCCATGCTCCTGGTCATCCAGGGCGTGGTCTTCGCGTACGCCTCCGTCGAGCTCTGCGGAGTCGCCGCGGGCGAGACCGAGAACCCCGAGAAGATCATGCCGAAGGCGATCAACTCGATCATGTGGCGCGTGGGCATCTTCTACGTCGGCTCGGTCGTCCTGCTGGCCCTGCTGCTCCCGTACACCGCCTACTCCGAGGGCCAGAGCCCCTTCGTCACCGTCTTCGACAAGCTGGGCGTCCCGGGCGCCGCGGGCATCATGAACCTGGTCGTCCTGACGGCCGCCCTCTCCAGCCTGAACTCCGGCCTCTACTCCACCGGCCGGATCCTGCGCTCGATGGCCATGTCCGGCTCCGCCCCCAAGTTCACCGGCGTCATGAACAAGGGCAAGGTCCCCTACGGCGGCGTCCTGTTCACCGCCGCCTTCGGCATCGCCGGCGTCGGCCTGAACTACCTGATGCCCGAGGACGCCTTCGAGATCGTCCTGAACTTCGCCTCGCTCGGCATCCTCGGCACCTGGGCGATGGTCATGCTCTGCTCGCTCCACTTCTGGCGCAGGGCGAAGCAGGGCCGACTGGAGCGCCCGTCCTACCGGCTGCCCTGGGCCCCGTACACGCAGATCGTGACGCTGGTCTTCCTCGTCACGGTCCTGGTCCTGATGTGGTGCGACGGCGGCGTCGGCCGCACCACCGTCCTGTTCGTCCCGGTCATCGGCGCCGCCCTGGTCGGCGGCTGGTTCCTGGTCCGCGGCCGGGTCGCGGAGATCGCCGCCACCCGCCGCTGACCCGAAGCGCGTACGAGGGGCCCCGGCCCGGGATCCGATCCCGGGCCGGGGCCCCTGCCGCATCCCCCGCGCGCCGGGAACGCAGGCGCGCCGGAACGAACCCGCGCCGGAAACGAAGAAGGACCCCGCCGCGGCGGGGTCCTTCTTTCTTTGTGTCCGAGGGGGGACTTGAACCCCCACGCCCGATAAAGGGCACTAGCACCTCAAGCTAGCGCGTCTGCCATTCCGCCACCCGGACAAGGTGTCTGTCTCGCGTCCCTCGCGGGCCGTTCCGACGTGGAAAACATTACCAAACATTCCGGGGGCCCGATCACACCCCCCGATGACCGGGGAGCGCCCTTGGGTACGGCGCCGCGGAGCGCGAGGATGGGGAGGTAGCCGGTACTGATCAGTGGGAGGAACAGCGTGAGCGAATCGGGCGCGGGCAGGACCGTCTCCGGCCAGGACGAGGTCGTCGACCTCTGCCGGGACCTCATCCGGATCGACACCAGCAACTACGGGGACCACTCGGGCCCCGGCGAACGCAAGGCGGCCGAGTGGATCGCGGAGCAGCTGGCCGAGGTGGGTCTGGAGCCGCAGATCTTCGAGTCCCACAAGGGCCGCGCCTCGACGGTGGCCCGGATCGAGGGGGAGGACCCCTCGCGGCCGGCCCTGTTGATCCACGGGCACACCGACGTGGTCCCGGCCAACGCCGCCGACTGGACCCACGACCCCTTCTCGGGCGAGATCGCCGACGGGTGCGTGTGGGGCCGTGGCGCGGTCGACATGAAGGACATGGACGCGATGACGCTGGCCGTCGTGCGCGACCGCATGCGCAGCGGGCGCAAGCCCCCGCGCGACATCGTGCTGGCCTTCCTCGCCGACGAGGAGGCGGGCGGCATCTACGGGGCCCGCCACCTCGTCGACAAGCACCCCGGCCTCTTCGAGGGCGTCACCGAGGCGATCGGAGAGGTCGGCGGCTTCTCCTTCACCGTGAACGAGAACCTGCGCCTCTACCTCGTCGAGACGGCGCAGAAGGGCATGCACTGGATGCGGCTCACGGTGGAGGGCACCGCGGGCCACGGTTCGATGACCAACAACGACAACGCCATCACGGAGCTCTGCGAAGCCGTGGGCCGGCTCGGCCGCCACCAGTGGCCGGTGCGCGTCACCAAGACCGTACGGTCGTTCCTGGACGAGCTCTCGGACGCCCTCGGTACCCCGCTCGACCCCGACAACATGGACGCGACCCTCGCCAAGCTCGGTGGCATCGCCAAGATGGTCGGCGCGACCCTGCGCAACTCGGCCGCCCCGACGATGCTCGGCGCCGGCTACAAGGTCAACGTCATCCCCGGCCAGGCCACGGCGCACGTCGACGGCCGCTTCCTGCCGGGCTACGAGGACGAGTTCTTCGCCGACCTCGACCGGATCCTGGGCCCGCGCGTGAAGTACGAGGACGTGCACGCCGACAAGGCCCTGGAGACGGACTTCGACGGCAAGCTCGTCGACGCCATGCAGGGCGCCCTGAAGGCCGAGGATCCGATCGCGCGAGCCGTCCCGTACATGCTCTCGGGCGGCACGGACGCGAAGTCCTTCGACGACCTCGGCATCCGCTGCTTCGGCTTCGCCCCGCTCCAGCTGCCCCCCGAGCTGGATTTCGCGGGCATGTTCCACGGCGTGGACGAGCGGGTACCGGTCGACGGGCTCAAGTTCGGCGTCCGGGTACTCGACCGTTTCATCGACAACGCGTGACCGACCCCTCCTCACGCCGGGGAATCGGAAAGGTGTGCGGAATCCACTGAGAAGAGTGAATGCGCTCATACGCTCGTAGCCCCGGTGGGAAGTCCTCGTTACAGGTGGTGCGGTCCGCGGCTGGGACCGCACTTGCCTACTAGGAGGAACAATGCTCAAGAAGGTTGTCGCCGCTGCGGCTGCTACCGGTGGTCTGGTTCTCGCGGGTGCGGGCCTGGCTGTCGCCGACGCGGGTGCCCAGGGTGCGGCCATCGGCTCCCCCGGTGTCCTGTCCGGCAACGTCGTCCAGGTTCCGGTCCACATCCCCGTGAACGTCTGCGGCAACACGATCTCCGTGATCGGCCTGCTGAACCCGGCCTTCGGCAACACCTGCGTCAACGCCTGACGCGTCTGAAGACCCGGCCCCGGGGCGCTCGCCAGCGCTCCGGGGCCGCCGGGCTTTCCGGCCCGATCCATCGACCTTTCGGCGTACCAGGCGGGGGAGCCTGGACGGCCCGGCCGCCGCGCGGCGGCCGTCGACGTACCAACAGGGGACGAGTACAGATGCGACGACCGATCCAGGTCACCAGGAAGACGTTGATCACCATGGCGGCCGCGGGGGGCGTGCTCGCGCTGGCCGGTGGCCAGGCGCAGGCGGCCTCCGGAGCGTCCGGCCAGGCCACGAACTCGCCGGGCGTGCTGTCCGGGAACAACCTGCAGGCCCCGGTGGACGTGCCGGCGAACCTCTGCGGCAACACCGTCGACGTGATCGCCCTGCTGAACCCGGCTTTCGGGAACGGCTGCGCCAACGAGTCGGGGAAGCACCGCCCGCCGGGCAAGCCGGACCACCCGGGCGGCGGCGACCACGAGGAGCCGTGCGACGACCACCCGGACACGCCGGGCGGCGGGAACCCCGGCGGCGGCAACCCGGGAGGCGGGAACCCCGGTGGCGGCACTCCGGGCGGCGGCAACCCGGGGGGCGGGAACCCCGGTGGCGGCACTCCGGGCGGAGGCACCCCCGGCGGTGACAACCCCGGTGGCGGTACGCCGGGCGGCGGGACCCCGGGCGGAGGCACTCCGGGCGGTGACAACCCCGGTGGCGGCAATCCGGGCGGGGGGAACCCCGGCGGTGGGACCCCGGGCGGTGGTACTCCCGGCGGTGGCAACCCCGGCGGTGGCAACCCCGGGGGCGGTACCCCCGGCAGCGGTACCCCCGGTGGTCCCGGCGGGCAGACGCCCGGCGGGACCGGGGGGCAGGTGTCCGGCCAGGTCCCCGGTCAGGGGACGGGCGGACCGGCTGGGCTCGCGGCCACCGGCGCCGGTGACGCGCTCACGGCCGGAGTGCCGCTCGCGGGCGGACTGCTGCTCGCCGGAGCCGTGCTCTACCGGCGCGCCCGCAACGCGGCCTGACGGACGTACCCGACGCGGGTCCCGCTCCCGGGGCCCGCGTCACCAGGTCGCGCGGACCTGGCGGATGATCCGGCGGCGCAACCGCACCCTGCGGCTGCCGTCCCGGTGGAGCGTCAGGCGGTCCAGTTCCCAGTGCCCGTACTCGGCGTGGTCGGTCAGCAGTCGGGTCGCCTCCTGGCGGGGGGTCCCGCGAGGCACGTACACGTCGACGAATTCGTATTCCGGCATCGCATCTATTGTGCGGGCAGAGCCCCGCTACGGATAGCGTCTGCACTATGTCTGATGCCGCTCTGCCCACTGTTGCCGAGGTCCGCGCCGCCGCCGAGGCGGTCAAGGCCGCTCTCGACCGCCACCTCGCCGCGGTCGAGAGCAGGATCGGGGACGAGGACCCGGCCGTCTACGCCGCCTTCAACGAACTCGCCGCCGCCGCCGAGGAATACGACGAACTGCTCTACGACCGCTACGACGAGGTCACCCCGTTCGAGATCCCCACGCCGGAGGACGGAGTTCCGTACACCGGGCCGGCCGAGCCCGCGGCCTTCAGCGTGTTCATCCGTCGCGACTACGCCGTCGTCGAACCGGTCCGGCTGATCGCCCAGGCCGAGCGTGTCGCCGCGCACGACCGTGAATCCGATTTCGTCGACGACGCCGGCACGGCCGGTGCGCTCGGCGTGCTCTTCGGGGAGTACGAGCCCGACGAGATCGCCTCCCGCTACAAGGAGTTCGGATTGGAGGAGGGCGACTCCACCCTCTGGATCGCGGCGCTCGAAGAGGTCGCGGAACCGGGCGACTGGCTCGACGCGCCCTTCGGGCAGACCGACCCGCAGGACGTGCTGCACCGCTTCGACGTCAGCTCCGTGTTCGACGAGGACCCCGAAGGCCCCGAGGAGTTCGAGGAGGCGGCCGAGCCCGGCCTCACCCCGGCCTGACCCCCGCCCGACGCCTGTCCGCGCGACGCCCCCGCCCGATCCGGGCGGGGGCGTCGCGTTCCCGGTCCTGCCCCCGCGCTACTGCGGCGCGCCCTCCTGAGCGGCCGTCAAGGCCCGCAGCAGGCCGGCGAGTCGGGTGGTACGGGGCTTCGGCAGGACCTGCGCCACCGCGTTCGGCAGCGCCTGATCCACTCCGTGGACGACCGACAGGTGCCGCTCCGCCCGCCCGAACGCCGTGTACACCCAGTCCCGGGACAGGGCCTGAGCGGCGTCGCCCGGCAGCACGACCACCACGGCCGGCCAGCGCGTGCCGACGGCCTGGTGCGCCGTCACCGCCCAGCCGTGCCGCACCTGTGACTCGACCCGTTCCTGCGGTACGACGACCCGGACCCCCGCGAGGTCGAGGTGCAGCCCCTGTGCGTCGGCCGACACCACCCGGGCCGGCAGTGCCCGCCCGGGGGAGGGCACGTGCACGACCCGGTCACCGGGGTCGAACCCGCCGAACCGGCCGGGGCCCGGGTTGAGCCGTTCCTTGAGGGCCGCGTTCAGCGCGCGGGTGCCCGCCGAGCCGCCGTGGCCCGGGGTGATGACCTGCACGGCGTCGGCCGGGATCCCGAAGGCGCGCGGCACCGACTCGGCGACCAGCTGCACCGTGCGGTGCACCGCCTCCCCGGCGTCCTGCACCGGGACGATGACGACCTCCTTGCCGGGGGCGTGGACCTGGTTCAGCTCGCCGATGCCGACGCCCGAGACCAGCTCGCCGATCGGGCCGGGGTCCGGGGTCCGGGACACGACCTGCGGCCAGGACCGGGCCGCCAGTACGTCGGCGAACACCCGCCCGGGACCGGCCGACCCGAGCACGCCGGGGTCCCCGGACAGCACCAGACGGGCCCCGTCCGGGACGGACTCCACCAGGGCGGCGGCCGTCTCCACGTCCAGCTGCGGCGCGTCCAGCACCACGAGGAGGTCCAGCTCGAACCGGCCGTCGGCGTCCCGCCCGGGTCCCTGCGCCCCGGCCAACAGCGCGGCCGGGGTGACCCGGTCCGGGCCCGGGGCGTGCGCGGCCAGCACGGCCCGCAGCCCCAGCTTCCGGGCCGCTTCCAGCAGCGCCGCCGGCTCGGCACCGGCGGCCTCGCCGCCGGTGTGGGTGACCACCCCGTGGCCGGCGACGGCCCGGATCAGCTCGGCGCCCGGGCCTTGGGCGGCCTGCGACCAGTCGGCGGGGGCGGTGACGCCGGCGGCCAGGCGGGCCAGCCCGTCGGCGAGGCTCTCCTCGGCGAGGGCGTACTCCTCCAGCCCCACCAGAACCCGTACGGGTCGCTCCGCTTCCGCGGCCTCCTCGTCGGCGTCCGTGGCGGGCGTCGGCGCGGGGCCGTCCAGCGGCTCCTCGAACACGAGCACCGCGCCCTCACCGACGGCGTGTTCGAGGGCCGCGGCCGGCTCCGGCACCCCGTACTGCGCCAGGGCCTTCTCCAGCACCGGGGTCTCCAGGGCGGTGTGCCCCTTCTCAGCGGCCCGGTCCAGCAGCCAGTTCACCAGGGCGGCGCCACGGCGCTCGTCGGCAGGACCGGCCTCGGCGCCCAGCAGCGCCTGCGCGAAGCCGTCCGCCTGGGCCGGGCGCACACCCGTGACGGCCAGCAGCCGCCAGGGGTCCTCCACGAGCTGCGCCGCGGCGCCCTCGCCGAGGGCCCGGGCGGCCGGCCCGGCCAGCGCCTCGGGGGCGCCACCGCGCGCCAGCACGGCCCGCACGCCCTCGATCTCGGCGGCGGCGGGCTCCGCGGCGGTCGCCACGGGCCGGGGCTGCGGCGGGGGAGCGGGCGCGGCCTTGCGGGGGGCGGCCGGGGCCTCGTCGAAGTACACCGGGGCCGGCGCGGCGCCGCTCTCCACGGCCCGTACGGCCGCCAGCAGGTCGGCGGCCTTCCCGCTGAGCTTGGCGCCCGCCTCGACGGGAGCCTCCCGCTCGGCCTTGCGCCGCGCGATGCGCTCCCGCTCGACCTTCTGCGCCGCCAGCTCGGCCTGCGCCTCGGTGAGCGCGGGCGCCGCCCCCTCCGCGCCCGCGGCGCCGGTCCCGGCGTCCGCACCCCCGGCGTCGGCGTCGGCTTCGGCGGCTTCGGCGTCCTCGGTCGTCGCTGCCGTCCGGGCGTCGGTGTCCTCGTCGGGAGCCCCTGCGTCCGGTTCACCGCCTGCGGCGGCCGACGTCGCTGCGACCCCCCGGGCGTCGGCGTCGTCGGAACCGTCCCCGTCGGAAGCGTCCTCGTCGAGACCGTCCCCGCCGGACGCGTCCCCGTCGGAACCGTCCCCGTCCGGCTCGCCCTGCCCGGCGTCCACGGCTTCCGCGGCTCCCTCGGGGTCCGGCTCCCCGCCCGGCTCACCGACTCCGTCGGTTTCGTCGGCTCCGGCGCCCTCCGACGCCTCCGGGTCGAGGGCGCCCCCGGGTTCCGGGACGGCCTCCGGCGTCGCGGGGTCCTCGGGCGCGGCCCCGCCGGCCCCGGCCCCTTCCTCCGCGGCAGCGGGCGCGGCGGCGGCGGCGGTGGTCTCGGGGTCCGTACTCACAACGTGCTCCAGTCCTGATCGGGGTAGCGGTGCACCGGGACGGAAACGTCGTCCAGCGCACGGCAGATCTCCTCGGGAAGACTAAGGGCCTCCACCGACAGCGCCGCCCCGAGCTGCGCCGAGGTCCGCGCGCCGACGATCGGGGCGACCACCCCCGGCCGGTCCCGTACCCACGCCAGCGCCACGTGCAGCGGCGTCACCCCCAACCCCTGGGCGGCGGTCACCACGGCGTCGACGATGCGCCGCGCCGGTTCGTCGAGGTAGGGGTCCACGAACGCGGCCAGGGACTCCGAGGCGCCCCGCGAGTCGGCGGGCGTGCCGTCGCGGTACTTGCCCGTCAGCACGCCCCGGCCCAGCGGGGACGAGGGCAGCAGGCCCACACCCAGGTCCAGCGCGGCGGGCAGCACCTCCCGCTCCACGCCCCGTTGGAGGAGCGAGTACTCCATCTGCGTGGAGGCGAGCCGGGTCCGCACCCCCGGCACGGCCAACTGCCAGGTGGCGGCCTTCGCGAGCTGCCAGCCGCTGAAGTTGGACACCCCGGCGTACCGGGCCCGGCCGCTGCTGACGGCGAGGTCCAGCGTCTGCAGGGTTTCCTCCAACGGGGTACGCGGGTCGAAGGCGTGGACCTGCCACAGGTCCACGTAGTCGGTGCCCAGCCGGTCCAGCGAGTCGTCGAGGGCGGCCAGCAGGTGCCCGCGCGAACCGTTGAACCGCCGATAGGGATCCGGCACGCTACCGGCCTTCGTCGCGATGACCAGGTCGCGGCGCGGCACCAGTCCGCCCACCAGGTGCCCCAGGAGGTACTCGGCCTCGCCGCCGCCGTACACGTCGGCCGTGTCGACGAGCGTGCCGCCCGCCTCCCAGAACGTCTTCAACTGCTCGGCGGCGGCTTCCTCGCCGGTGTCACGGCCCCAGGTCAGGGTGCCGAGGCCGATCCGGGAGACGCGCAGTCCGGTGCGGCCGAGATGCCTCTGCTCCATGAGCGCTGAGACTACTGCGGCGCTGACGCGGAGGACCCGGGCGCGCTACAGTCCCCCGCAGACCCACGTTACTGACCGGTACATCGGCTTCACCGTTAGGGGACGACACATGCGGCTCGGCATCAATCTCGGCTACTGGGGTGCGGGCATGGACGCCGACAACCTCTCCGTCGCCCAGGAGGCCGACCGGCTCGGCTACGACGTCTGTTGGGCCGCCGAGGCCTACGGCTCCGACGCGGCCACCGTGCTGGCCTGGGTCGCGGCCCAGACGGAGCGGATCGACGTCGGCTCGGCCATCTTCCAGATCCCGGCCCGCCAGCCCGCGATGACGGCGATGACCGCCGCCACCCTGGACTCGCTCACCAAGGGCCGCTTCCGGCTCGGCCTCGGCGTCTCGGGACCGCAGGTCTCCGAGGGCTGGTACGGCGTCAAGTTCGACAAGCCGCTGGCCCGCACGCGCGAGTACGTGGAGATCGTCCGCAAGGCCATGACCCGCGAGCGGCTGTCCTACGACGGCGCCCATTGGACCCTCCCGCTGCCCGACGGTCCGGGCAAGCCCCTGAAGCTGACCGTCCACCCGGAGCGCGAGCACATCCCGCTCTACATCGCCGCCATCGGCCCCCAGAACCTGGAGCAGACCGGCGAGATCGCCGACGGCGCCCTGCTGATCTTCCCGGCGGCCGAGCACCTGGAGGAGACGGCCCTGCGCCACATCCGCGCGGGCCGCGAGAAGGCCGGTCTGAGCATGGACGGCTTCGACGTCTGCCCGACGGTGCCACTGGCCCTCGGTGAGGACGTGAACGCCCTCGCCGACATGTTCCGCCCCTACACCGCCCTGTACGTCGGCGGCATGGGCAGCCCGAAGCAGAACTTCTACAACCAGCTCGCCCAGCGCATGGGCTACGAGAAGGAGGCCGCCGAGATCCAGACCAAGTACCTCGGCGGCGACAAGACCGGCGCGGCCGCCGCCGTCCCGCACTCCCTGATCGACTCGACCACCCTGCTGGGCTCCGTCGAGCGGATCGCCGACGGCATGCGCGCCTACGCCGACGCCGGGGTCACCACCCTCACCCTGGCCCCGGCCGGCTTCACCCTGGACGAGCGGATCGCCGCCCTGCGGGCCGGTACCGAGGCCCTGGAGCGCGCCGGCCTCGCCTGACACGCCCCCTCGGGACCCCGGACACGACGACGGAGCCGCGCGGGGTGCGCGCGGCTCCGTCGATCAGGTCTGCGGCCGTGGTGGGGGCTCGGGGGGTCTTCCCCGCCACGGCCGACACAGCCAACAACGCTCCGCGCACTCCCCGGGTTACGCCCTCGCGCCGGGCCACCGATTTCGTTCATTCGGCCGAGTCGGGCGGTCCCCTCGGTTGCCCGCCCGAACGATCCGCATTTGACTCGTTCCATGCTCTCTGCCCGCAGCCTGTTCCGGGAGATCGTCGACCACGACGACTCCTTCCAGCTGTTCTGCTCCATCGCCGCCGGCGGGGAGTCCCAGGGCGGCTGGGAGAACGCCCGGATCGCCGCCCTCGCCCCCGCTTCGATGCGCGAGCTGGTCCCCAAGATCACCCGGCACGGCGCCGACGAGGACAAGCACGGCAGGATCTTCCAGGCCCTGCTCCGCAAGCGCGGCCTGCCGCCCGTACCCGTGCCCCCCGAGACCGACTACACGATGCTGCTGGAGCGCCGCGGCATCGGCCTCTCCCACGAGAAGCTGCGCGGCGACCGGCCGCTGACCGAGGACGACATCGTCGTCTACCTCGCGCACAGCCGGGTCACCGAGCAGCGCGCGGCCGACCAGATGGTCATGCTCGTCCGCCACTTCGGCGACCACCCCGAGCTCGGCAGGGCCGTGCGCATGATCAGCGCCGACGAGGACAACCACCTCGCCTACTGCCACGAGGAGCTGCTGCGCCTCGCCCGCCGGGGGCACGGCCGCAGCATCCACCGGATCCTGCGCGAGAGCGCCCTCGCCGAGATCGCCGTCTACCGGGACGTCAGCCTCGCCGTCATGGACCACATGGGCCGACTGCTGCGCTGGCCCGCGCCCAAGTCCGCCGCCCTCGCCGCCGGCATCCGCGCCGCGTACGCGTACGAGCGCTTCAGCGGCTGGCACCGGGCGGTCCGCCTGACCCCGCCCGAGCGGGTCGACGCCCTCGGCGGCGCCCCGGCGCCCGCACCCGTGCCCGCGCCCGAACCCGCCTGACCGGGGCCCGCCGCGGCCCGCCCGCCCGTGCGCCGCCTCACAACCAGCCGCGGCGCTTGAACATCCGGTGCAGGCCCAGGCACACGGCGACCATCAGGGCCACCACCCCCGGGTAGCCCCAGCCCTGCCGCAGCTCCGGCATGTCCTCGAAGTTCATCCCGTAGACGCCCGCGACCATCGTCGGGACCGCGGCCATCGCCGCCCAGGCGGAGATCTTGCGCATGTCGTCGTTCTGCCGGACGCCCATCTGCGCCAGGTGCGCGGCCAGCGCGTCCGACAGCAGCCGGTCCAGGCCCTCGACGTACTCGTTGGCCTTCGTCAGGTGGTCGGCCACGTCCCGGAAGAAGGGCCGCGCGTGCTCGTGGACGAACGGCACGTGCCCGGAGGCGAGCCGGTCCATCGGCTGGAGCAACGGGCTCGTCGCCCGGCGGAACTCCAGCACCTGCCGCTTGAAGCCGTAGATCCGCGACGCCGTGTTCTTCGAGTCCGAGGCGTTCGGAGCGAACACCTCCGCCTCCAACTCCTCCAGGTCGCCCTGGAGCTCGGCGGCCACCTCGATGTAGTGGTCCACCACCGCGTCGGACACCGCGTACAGCACGGCCGTAGGACCGTGCCGCAGCACCTGCGGATCCTGCTCCAACCGGTGGCGCACCGCAGCCGGCGCCGCGCCCTCGCCGTGCCGGACCGTGACCACGAAGGAGTCGCCGACGAACACCATCAGCTCGCTCGTCGTGACGGTGTCCGCCGCGTCGTCGTAGAGCACCGGCTTCAGGACGACGAACAGCGAATCGTCGTACACCTCCAGCTTCGGCCGCTGGTGCGCCGTCAGCGCGTCCTCCACCGCCAGCGCGTGCAGCCCGAACTCCCGGCTCACTTGCTCGAACTCCGCCTCCGTCGGCTCGTGCATGCCGATCCAGACGAAGGCGTCGCCGCGGGCCCGCGCCTCGGCCAGGGCGTCCGAGAAATCACGCGGCGCCGCCGAACGGCGGCCGTCACGGTACATCGCGCAGTCGACAATCACGCGGCGCATTCTCCCCCGCCCGCACCCGGCCCGCACCGGGGCGACACCCCTACCCTGTACCCATGGCCACGTTGATCCTCGTACGGCACGGGCGTTCCACCGCCAACACCGCCGGCGTGCTCGCCGGATGGACTCCGGGAGTCGCCCTCGACGAACACGGGGCCGGGCAGGCCGACGCGCTGCCCGGCCGGCTCGCCGGGGTACCGCTGGCCGCCGCCGTCACCAGCCCCCTCCAACGCTGCCGGGAAACCCTGGCGCCGCTCCTCGCCGCCCGCCCCGAGCTGCCCCTGCACACCGACGAACGCATCGGCGAGTGCCACTACGGCGACTGGTCGGGCCGCAAGCTCTCCGAACTCGCCGCCGAACCCCTCATGAAGATCGTCCAACAGCACCCCTCGGCCGCCGCCTTCCCGGGCGGCGAGTCCATGCGCGCCATGCAGGCCCGCGCCGTGGACGCCGTACGGGAGTGGAACACCCGCGTCGAGGACGAACACGGCGGCGACGCGGTGTTCCTGATGTGCTCGCACGGCGACATCATCAAGTCCCTCGTCGCCGACGCGCTCGGCATGCACCTCGACCTCTTCCAACGGATCCACGTCGACCCCTGCTCGGTCACCGCCATCCGCTACACCCCCACCCGCCCCTTCCTGCTGCGCCTCGGCGACACCGGCGACCTCGCCCCGCTGGTCCCGCGCCCGACCCCGGCCGCCGAGGGCGAGTCCGAAGGCGCCGGCAACGCCGTGGTGGGGGGCGGCGCGGGCGCGGCGTGATCGAACGGCGCAGTAGGGTGGCAGGGCCGATACGCGTGCGCGGACCCGCCCACGCCTGAGACTTGGAGACTGGACGTGCCCCGTCAGGTGTTCCTTTACGACCCGCCGGACCGCTTCGTGGCCGGCACGGTCGGTCTGCCTGGGCGCCGTACGTTCTTCCTGCAGGCCTCCGTGGGTACCCGCGTCACCAGCGTCTCCCTGGAGAAGACCCAGGTGGCGGCGCTGGCCGAGCGGATGGACGAGCTGCTGGACGAGGTCGTGCGGCGCACCGGCGGCAACGCCCCCGTCCCCGCCGTCGCCTCCACCGAGGCCGCCGACACCGCGCCCCTCGACGTACCCGTCGAGGAGGAGTTCCGGGTCGGCACCATGGCCCTCGCCTGGGACGGCGAGGAACAGCGGATGATCGTCGAGGCCCAGGCGCTCGTCGAACTCGACGCCGACTCCGACGAGGACCTCGCCGACGCCGAGGAACGCCTCCTGCAGGACGAGGAGAACGGCCCGCCGATGCTCCGGGTGCGCCTCTCGGGCGCCCAGGCCCGCGCCTTCGCCAAGCGGGCCCTGGACGTGGTCAACGCCGGCCGCCCCCCGTGCCCGCTGTGCAGCCTCCCGCTCGACCCCGAGGGACACGTGTGCCCCCGCCAGAACGGCTACCGGCGCCAGGCGTGAGCGACGCGACCCCGATCGAGGAGCTGCTCACCCGCGGTGAGCTCACCGTACGAGGGCGCATCGCCGAGGCCTCCAACGCCGTCCTGCTGTGCACCGTCGCCCACGACGGCCGCAGCGCGGACTGCGTCTACAAGCCGGTCAAGGGCGAGCGCCCGCTGTGGGACTTCCCCGACGGGAACCTCGCCCGCCGCGAACGCGCCGCCTACCTCGTCTCCGAGGCCACCGGGTGGGGCCTGGTCCCCGCCACCGTCCTGCGCGACGGACCGTACGGCGAGGGCATGGTCCAGCACTGGATCGACTCCGGGGAGACGCCCGAGGCGGAACTCCTCGCCCTCGTCGAGGGCGAGGAGGCGGCGGAGGGCTGGAAGCCCGTCGCGCTCGCCGAGGTAGGCGAGGGCCGCACCGCCCTGCTGGTGCACGCCGACGACCCCAGGCTGCGCCGCCTCGCCGTCCTCGACGCCGTGATCAACAACGGCGACCGCAAGGGCGGCCACCTGCTGCCCGCCCCCGACGGCCGGCTCTACGGCATCGACCACGGCGTGACCTTCCACGCCGACGACAAGCTGCGCACGCTGCTCTGGGGCTGGGCGGGGGAGCCCCTCACCGACGAGGCCCGCACGGTGCTGCTCTCCCTGCAGTCCCAGCTGGCCGCGGGAGAGCCCCTCGCCACCCGGTTGGCCGAACTGATCACCGACGCCGAGCTGGACGCCGTACGGGCCCGCGTGGCCGCCCTGCTGCGCAGCGGGACCCATCCGCAGCCCTCCGGGCAGTGGCCCGCCATCCCCTGGCCCCCCGTCTGACCAGGCGCGGCCCCGGACGCACAGAACCGGCCAGAGGGCAAGAGTGCGGATCAGGCCAAGAGTGCTGCTCCGGTTCGTTGACGGAACACTCGTCCGGTTAGTCTCAAGGCATGCATGCCTGGCCCGCTTCTGAGGTCCCCGCCCTGCCCGGCAAGGGCCGCGACCTCCAGATCCACGACACCGCGACCCGGGGGACGATCACCCTCGCCCCCGGTCCCGTCGCCCGTATCTACGTCTGCGGGATCACCCCGTACGACGCGACCCACATCGGTCACGCGGCGACCTACAACGCGTTCGACCTCGTTCAGCGCGTGTGGCTCGACAACAAGCGGCAGGTCCACTACGTCCAGAACGTCACGGACGTGGACGACCCGCTCCTGGAGCGGGCGCTGCGCGACGGACACGACTGGACCGAACTCGCCGAGCGCGAGACCGCCCTCTTCCGCGAGGACATGACCGCGCTGCGGATGCTGCCCCCGCAGCACTACATCGGAGCGGTCGAGGCCATACCCGGCATCGTTCCGCTGGTCGAGCGTCTGCGGGACGCGGGCGCCGCCTACGAGCTCGAAGGCGACGTCTACTTCTCCGTCGAGTCCGACCCGCACTTCGGCGGGGTCTCCCACCTCGACGCCGAGGCGATGCGCCTGCTCTCCGCGGAGCGCGGCGGCGACCCGGACCGCCCGGGCAAGAAGAACCCGCTCGACCCGATGCTGTGGATGGCCGCCCGGGAGGGCGACCCGAGCTGGGACGGCGGCTCGCTGGGCCGCGGCCGGCCCGGCTGGCACATCGAGTGCGTCGCCATCGCCCTGGACCACCTGGGCATGGGCTTCGACATCCAGGGCGGCGGCTCCGACCTGGCGTTCCCGCACCACGAGATGGGTGCCTCGCACGCCCAGGCGCTGACGGGCGAGTTCCCGATGGCCAAGGCCTACGTCCACGCGGGCATGGTCGGTCTGAACGGCGAGAAGATGTCGAAGTCGAAGGGCAACCTCGTCTTCGTCTCGACGCTGCGCCGCTCCGGGGTCGACCCGGCGGCCATCCGCCTCGCCCTGCTGTCGCACCACTACCGGGCCGACTGGGAGTGGACGGACGCCGTCCTCGCCGAGGCCGTGGCCCGTCTGGAGCGCTGGCGCGCGGCCGTCTCCCGCCCGGACGGCGTACCGGCGGACGCCCTCGTCGAGGAGGTCCGCGAGGCCCTCTCCCGCGACCTGGACGCCCCCGCCGCACTGGCCGCCGTGGACCGCTGGGCCGAACTCCAGCTGGCCGCGGGCGGCGACGACGAGTCCGCCCCCGGCCTGGTCTCCCGTACGGTCGACGCCCTGCTCGGCGTCGCCCTCTAGCAGCACCCCGGGCGGAACGAGAAACGCCGGACCGGCCGCTTCAGCGGCCGGTC